>PMHI01000672.1:2360-4205 GCA_003156615.1 Acidobacteriaceae bacterium
AAATTCTGCCCCCGATTTCCGCGCTGCGCTGGCTCGCGATCCCGTCGACCGGGGCCACGATATGGCAGTAGCTCAGGTTCAGCAGAGCCGTATCCAGCTGCGCTTTCGCCGAGTCCACGTTGGCTTTGCGGGAATCGACAGTTGCCTTGTGAATGGTGATCTGACGGGGTAAATTCGCCTTGTCCTCAGAATGTTTGGTCTGCTGCTGGCGCAATGTCGCTTTTTTCTCCTCGACGATCTGCTCCGAAGACGCGGCTGCGTATCNNGAGATTTCTCCCTGGTCGACCAATTTCTTGTAGCGCACCAGATCGGACTGGGCTTTCCGGTTGTTCGCCTCAGCCTGACGCAGTTTCGCGACATTGCTGTCGTAGTCGCGTTGCGCGCTGGCGATTGCCGCCTCCGCATTGACAACTTGCTCCACGTCCGTATCGACTGTGGCGCGGTTCGAAGTGACCGTGATGGGGACGTTGGGACTCTCGGCAGCCGCCTGAGCGATAGCTTGTTCATAGCCCGCGCGGGCTTGCGCCACCAGTACCTCGTAGTCGCTCGGATCCAGATCGACCAGAGGTTGGCCTGCCTTCACCGGCTGGTCATTTTCGACGTAGACCGCCTTAACCGTCCCGGCCACGCGTGAGGCGATCGCGTTGAGGTGCCCGTTGATTTGCGCGTCATCCGTCGACTCGTAGGTGCGGGAGTAGAGCCACCACGCGATCCCAGCCACGAGCACAACGACCCCGACAGCGATCCCGATAATGATTCGTCGCCGCTTGGTGGCGGGATCAACGGGCTTCTGCTCTTCTTTTTTCTTGTCGTCGTCCTTCTCTCCCTTCCTATCGTCGTTCTTCTCTCCAGAATCGCCCTCTTTGTTCTGATCTTTGTCTTTCTGATCGTCGTCCTTCTGGCTCTCGTTGTTTTGACCGTTGCCTTGCGATTTGTTCTCCTGGTCGCCGGGCGCCTGCTGCTTCTTTGCTCTCTCGCCCTTCTGCTGATCGAGCTCTTGTGGCTTCTGATCTTTCTCTTCTTCGTCGGTCGTCGTAGGCATGGTCAATTTCCTTTCAGCATGTTCGGAATGAACTGTTCGGCTTGTCCAGTCGCTCTGGCAAGGCTGATCCGGGCCAGATTGAGAGAGAGGAGAGTGCTGATATAGTCCCGCTCAGCTGAGGCAACGGTCTCTTGCGATTGCACGACCTCCACGGAATTCGTAACGCCGGCAGCGAACCGGTCGAGCGACTGGGTGAGAATTTCGGCGGCCACCTTGCGGTTCTCTATCGCGACCGCGATCTGCTCCGTCGCGACCTGCAAGTCGACGTAGGCTTGTCGTACATCAAGTTCGAGCGCACCTTTTTCATCGGCATATTCCGCTTGTCGCTGGCTGAGCGCGGCGTCAGCCTGTTCGACATCCGCTTTCACCCGTCCACCCTGAAAGATCGGGATAGTGACAGTGGCTGCGGCCTGAAAAACAGAAGCTCCTTTATTCGGGTTGATTCCCTCGACACCGTAATCGCCGTTGACGACGAGGGACGGAAGATACTCCGCCTTCGAGGCCCTGTGGGCTTCGCTTGCGGCCTTCAATTGCAGACGGGCAGCCTTAAGATCGGAGCGCTCCTCGAATGCAAGTTTGAGCGCATCTTCGAGCGAGACAGCCTCAGGCACCTGAGCGGGCAGGTCTTCACTCAACGTGAGTACTTGGCCGACAGGTAGACCGATAATCCTGGCCAGTTGCATGGTCTGTTTCACCAAGTCCCCGCGCAACGATGTAAGCCTCTGTTGCTCGGTGTGATATTCCACAAAACTTTTGTTCCGGTCGATGGAGGCTTTCGTTCCCGCCTGGTACTGGTGCTCGGA
>PMHI01000776.1 GCA_003156615.1 Acidobacteriaceae bacterium
CGCTGCATCAAGGTGTGAAGTATGTCGTCGACAACCATGTCGACGGAGATCTGGTGGAGTGCGGCTGCGCGCGCGGCGGAAGCGCCGCACTGATGGCACTTACTCTCCGGCAACTCGGACAGCGCCGTAATTTGTGGCTCTTCGACACTTTTGAAGGCTTGCCTGCTCCAACGGCCGATGATCCGGACTACGAAATCGCTGAACTCTTCACCGGCAGCTGCCGGGGCCAGCTCGACGAAGTGCGGGAACTCTTCGAAAGCTACGGGGTCGCTGACGGAGTCCAATTCGTGAAGGGGTTCTTTCAGGACACATTGCGGTCGAGTCCAATCGACCGCATTGCCCTCCTTCACATTGACGCGGACTGGTATGAAAGCGTGAGATTCTGCCTGGAAAGCCTATATGACAAAGTGGTTCCAGGGGGAATTATTCAGTTTGACGACTATGGATACTGGAAGGGTGCCCGCAAGGCAGTCGATGAATTCTTTGCGCAGCGGGCGATCACCCTACCTCTTAAGCGACTGGACTACTCAGGCCGGTCTCTGCTAAAACCAAGGGCTTAAGGGGCTGACAAAACCTCCGACAGCGTGCGCGAACTGGAAGCCTCTATCTCGGACTTCGTGGCTGTTCACAACCCACAGCCCAAGCCCTTTGTATGGATCCAGACTGCCGATACGATTCTCAGCAGCATCGGTCGCTTTGCCTCCCGCACTTTGGCTGAGCATGGGGCCAAAAATATGTAAGAAATCACTGACTCAGGAGACTAGCGTTCATTTGGATTTTGTGATCGTCGCCGGTAAAACGGTCGCATTGCGGGCGCGATAAATCGATTTAACTTTGGCGCCCTCAGGATTTAGTCACTTGGCGACATCATTTTTATATCGTTAAAAAGAGAAAGCCGAACCGTCTCATCGGGAATCCACAACTTACGAGAAATCGAATCGCCGGAAGCCCAGNNCTCCCGCTATCAGCAACCACCGCTCCGCGATGTCCAGTCAACCCCGTCTTCAGATACTGCCGCAGGCAGCGGGTACAAGGAAAATAGCCCTCCTCGATCGCTTGCTTGGCCGTCAGCGTGCGCTCAGAAGCCTTGTCGTGAATGAAGCGACATCCCGGCACGTGAAAGATCTTTGATCCGGATGAAACTACGACCACCAGATCGGGAGGAATGTTATTGGCGGGCATCGCGTGTTGTGACTTGATGAGATTTCGGAACGTAAACGTGTTCGCCAACTTCAATCCGCCCGCGATCAAAGCGATCGCCGCCACGGGCACCAGCCACGCCGACCAGCTCGACCACCCGCTTCCCTTCACGGCAGCGTCTTTCGTCAGCCGCTTCTTCAGCCGCCGGCTGAAACCAGCAGGCACGTCCAGCATGCGTTCATCCCCATAGAGTTGAATCACATTTCGCGTCCCCGCCAGCACCGAGGCGCAGCGCTGGCACGTGCGGAAATGTTCTTCCATCGAAGAGCGCAGCGCCGCATCTACATCTCCGTCGACGTAATTCGAAATCTCGCGCCAGACCTGTTCACAGTGCAACATTCCCTGGTTCACTACCATGGCTTTGTTCCCTTCTCGAATGGCAGGCGGCTGAACCAGCCCTGCTCCCATCCGGCGGCGAGCAGATCGCGCAGCATCAGCCGCGCCCGCAACAGCCGCGTCTTCACGGAAGCCACCGATATGCCCAGTGCCTCCGCCGTCTCCTGAATGTTCAGCTGCTCCATATCNNAGCCAGCCGCTGCCGCACTTCCTTGCGTTCCAGCGCTTCCGATGGAATCTCGCGCCAATCGGCAAAATCCCGAGGCGCATATTCGCTTTCTTCGTCGCGCCGGTCGATGCCTTCCATAACGACAGTTCGCTCCCTTCGCCGGCGCATCAAGGCCTCGTTCACCGTGATCTGGATCAGCCACGTACTGAAGCGGGCCTCGGCGCGGAATTGCCGGATGTTCGCGAACGCCTTCAGCATCGCTTCCTGCGCCGTGTCCTCGGCGTCCTGCTCGTTGTGCAGAATGGCAAGCGCCGCAGCGTAGACCCGCCGTTCATAGGGCCGGACCAACTCATAGAACAATTCGTTCTGGCCGCGCTGCACGCTCAAGATCAGATCCTGCTCGCGTGCGGCACTCTGCCCCGGATTGTTCAACACCATGCTCGGTTCCGACATCTGGCTCGCTGCCCTCGCTGCTCGCGTCGTGAGATCTAGTTCTTAGGTCTNNATCACCATGACCAGATGCCCCAGCACAAAAAACAAGATCGCCCACATCACCGCGAAATGCCAGATGCGCGCGTAGTGAAAGCCTCCCATCATCCAGCCCAGCCAAGAGAACTGAACCGGCTTCCACACCACGAGACCGGTGAGCACCGAAAGAACACCCAGCCCGATCGCCGTGGTGTAAGCATGCTTCTGCAGCGGGTTGTAGGCTTCGCGAAGCGGCGGCTTCGGTCCGAAAAAGAAATAATGCTTCACCATCGGCCACACGCCGGGAATGTCACGANNGCAATGTAGATCCACATGAAGGTGAGGTGCCACTGCAACGCTCCGCCCAGCCATCCGCCGATGGCGAATGCTCTTGGCCAATGCAGCAAATCCTTCTGCGGAATCTTGGCTCCGAAGCTGGGAAAGGCGCGAAAAATCTGCAAGCCGCTTCCGACCATCACGAACAGTGCAATCGCATTCAGCCAGTGGCACAGCCGCACCACAAACGGATGCTCGTAGACCGCCCGCGCGACGACGACGGGCGCTTCTTCCTCGCCATCGGCGTTCTTGCCTTTAGGCTGAATGATTTCGATAACTGAACCGCTCATGTGTAAGCCTCCAGGTAACGCCGGCCGCCGGCCGCGCGCCGGCTTCGACGATAGTAGGGGTCCGATCGCTGCGCACTCGAGGCGCCCCCGCGACAGCCGGCGGGACGCTACAACCCGTAAAACCACGAATAGCCCTGGTCTTCCCAGTAGCCGACTCTGTCCAGCGCGTGCGAGACTTTCAAGTCCGTTAAGTATTTGGCCTGCTTGTATCCGATCTTGGTGGGAATTTGCAGACGCAGTGGCGCACCGTGCTGTCGCGTGAGGGACTGCTCGTACATTTCATAGCAAAGCAAGGTCTGAGGATGCAGTGCCGTCGCCATGTCCAGTGATTCGTAATAGTCATCGGCGCAGTTGACCGTGATGAAGCGCGCCGTGGGATCCGCGCCCACCATTTGCAGAAAGTCGGAGAGCCGTGCGCCCCCGAACCGTCCAATTACCTCCCACCCTTCGACGCAAATGTGGCGTGTATTCTGCCGAAAGCGAGGCAGCGCCTGCACCTGCGCCAAAGTGTAGTCTCCAGGTTTCTGAACCGCGCCGCTGACGGTCAGTGTCCAGTTTTCGAAGATCACTCCGGGATCGTCGACGTCATAGCCGTTGATGGGAAACTTCGCAAAGGGAGTCAGGTCGGAATTGTCGAAAGTCGGCGCCAGATGGCCGGAGCGGAAAAGCCGCGCCGAAGCCCAGTCGCTGAACCCCAGTCCCGTCTTGAGCAACCCTGCCTGCAGGTTGGGGATGGCGAACGCGCCCAGCGCCAGCAGGGGCGTCAGTTTGAGCAATTCGCGCCGGCCAATCTTGCGGAATTTCTTTTCATCCATCTTGCGATCGTCTATTCTGCGATCATTGTTCCTCATGAACCGGACTTCGGTCAGCCAAGCGCCGCTACTTGAAGAAGTCTAAACCTAAGAGATTATATGGCCCAAGGCGACCTCCAATGAGCGCAAAGGTCGTGATGTCGCCTTCGGAATCGTGCAGCATGTTCCAGCTTCTCTGGAAGTTTCGCTGCAGGAAACGGGCGTTGTTGGCCCGCCCATCAATGAGATGATTGTGTATGAGAATTGTTTCACCCTGGCTGCGGAAAAATGGGACGGGTTGTATGATGGGTGCGGTTTTGAGGCAAAAAGGAGATTCCGGTTAAGACGAGTGTGGCCAATTCTGCACAAATGACCTCGAATCCCGCAAGTTCGCGCACTGCCCGTGAAGTTGAGCACGGAAAGTATCTGGCGTCCGGCGTGGCCGAAGACATCTGGGGATGGGGAACACCGGCGGGACAATTGCGAGCCAAACGCAGAGCAGAGCTGATCCTCCAGGGGGCGAAGATCGGTCCTACCAGCAACGTAGTAGAAATTGGCTGTGGCACGGGCCTGTTCACTGAAAGGTTCGCGCAGTCGGGCGCCAGAATCATCGCCGTTGATCTTTCACCGGAATTGCTGGCTTTTGCCCGCCGGCGCAACTTGCCAAACGTGCAGTTTTTGGAAAAGAGTTTTGAGGATTGCGATGTCGACGGGCCCTTCGACGCCGTGATCGGTTCTTCTGTATTGCATCACCTGGATCAGGAACGGGTATGGGCGAAAATTGTCAGCCTGCTGAGGCCCGGAGGCCGCTTGAGCTTTGCCGAGCCCAATATGCTCAATCCGCAGATTTACTGCGAGCGCCATTTCAGAGGTTTCTTTCCGCGAGTTTCGCGGGACGAGACGGCCTTTGTAAGAACTCACCTGAAGCGCGACCTCGAGCGTGCCGGATTTGTGTCCGTGGACATTCAACCGTTCGACTGGCTGCACCCCGCCACGCCGCCGCACCTGATTCCAACCGTCTCACGAGTCGGAAAGATACTGGAAGCTGTGTCGCTCCTGCGCGAGTTTGCGGGTTCTTTGCGCATCTGGGCGGCTCGCCCGGCATAAGCGTTGCTCCGGGCTTATACAGCAAGGAAGTTCGGCTGGCGGGCTGGTGATCCACCGATTTGGAAAGCCCTAAGCGTTTAAGAAGCCGCCCGCCAGAGACTCAGCCGACGTTCCACGATGCCGGAGATGATGATTGGCAGGTCGTACTCAATCCGCCAATTCGGAAAATGCGCACGGATCTTGCGGAGGTCGGAAATATAGCAGACGTGGTCACCCACGCGATTCTTCGGATCGTAGCTGGAAAGGAGGCGGTAGCCCAGTTGCTCCAATCTGGCTGCTGGCCGCGGGAATCGCAGCCTGCGTTGCCCTCCTTCTCAAGCTTGAATTCGGCGTAGCTTGCTACGCCTTTCTCTTGCTGTTGCTGGCAGTGCGTGCCGTCCGGCTGAGGTCCGGGAAGGCGCTCCTGTTGGATCTTCTCGTCGTGCTCCCCGGGGGTGTGGCCTGTGCTCTCGCGATCGGCTGGATGATTTCTCTTCGCGGGGTTGATTTCCTGACCCAGGAAAACATCGCGAGTTGGCCGACCAGCTACTTCATGCAAACCTACGGGAAATACTGGCTGGCACACACGGGCATGACTGTTACACCCACGGAGCTCGTAAAGGTGGCGCCGTCCGTCGCCTTGCTAGCCTTCCTACTCTTGTCTTCCCGGGGTTTGCCGCGACTGCCTAAGGCGGAGCGTTGGTTCTTAGCCTCTTCGATCGTGCTGATTGCGGTGGTGACCATAATACTCGTCTGGATGTCTGGATGCCCGACTCCGACACCAACTACCTTGCCGGGGTTTTCCGAAGCATCTTCTTTCCTCAGGCCATGGTTCTGTTAATTGCGCTGGCGGCATTGCCGGCCTCCTGGTTGCTATGGCGGCACAATCCGGCGAGCGCAAT
>PMHI01000265.1 GCA_003156615.1 Acidobacteriaceae bacterium
ACGCAGGCAACTGGATTGCCTGATACAAATGGCTTCCGCTGGTTCACTCTCTCTTAGTGTGTCGCCGCATCCGGATTCGATGGAGGAGGAATCGAGCGCCCGACCTGCGCCCCAGCCTGACGCGCTCCCGGCGGAAGTTGGCCGGCACCTTGATTGGGTTCGAGCGTCGTCGCCTCAGGCGATGTTTGCGGCGGAACCCCTTTGGCCTTCACAATGGCCCAGTGCCACTCCTGCTCGGGAACGAGGGCAAAATTCAAGGACGTGCGAAAGATCGCAGTGGTGGACGGGGCAGCCGATCCCTTTACTCGCAACAGGAGGGTGACGTCAGGCTGCTTCTGGAATGAACTTTGCGCTGGCTGTGGGGAGCCGCCCGCGACCGCGGGAACAATGCGCGCCTGGCCAAAGTAAGAAGCCGAACCTCCGGGCCCAGCCGGTTTCACGATGGTCAGCCCGATGACTACCTCGCGCAAATCCCAGGAGGTTCCGTTATGCACCGAAACCTCCAGTGAATCTCCGTCGATCGTTGCCGGTCCATCCAGCTTGGCTATTTCGCTTCGCGGCAACTCGTCCAGCATCAACGGATCGGAGAGCAGCGAACTGGCCTTCCCGCTAAAGGATAGGCTGCAGGTGACGTCGGGCGAGGAGACGTGAAAGCCCCGGCCTGAGGGATCGAGCGAGAACACCGGCGATGAACCGGCTGCGCGCTGGCTTTGGGCGTCGTCCACCACTTTCGATAAATTGTCGTTATCAATGACCGTCCCGGAAGCAGTTTTCTTCCGCAGATTGCGCGCCACGTCCCCCAGAGGAGTGTCGCCGGCGTCCTGTGCGACCACGCGCAAGGGCAGGGCCAGCAGGAGCGTTCCTGTAACCAGCAGGGCCGACATCAGCCGGTTTGGTGTAAGTCTTCTCACAAGGAACTCATCAGAGTTGCGAACCGTTCTGCCCGAAAAGCAAACCTGGCGCGGGGATGGCATCGCGACCGCGAGATCATGATCCACCAAACATGATTCATGAATTAGCTAACCATGGTTAACTAAGAACGGTTGATTACCAGGACCCGCAGCGGTCCTGTCAAGATTGTAGTGAGAGTCAGAAGCGAAGCGCAGGTTACCCTGGCAAACTTTAGTGCTAGAACTTCCGAGCAGAAGGAAAGAATCGGGCGCGCGCGGACGAAATGGAGGCGCAACGGGGCGCGCGCCCAAACCCTATTTTTCTAGAGAAGACCCGAAGACCGTAAACGCGAAACCGGATCAGCTACTGGCTGCCGCCGGAATACCCAGCGCGCCACCGCAAAGCCCAACGCTGCATAACACAGATGCATCAACCTCATAGCTACCCCCCACCCCTCCGAATCGGCCATTCACCTCAGGGGAGGATCAGCATCACTATCGGCAAAATAGCAGTGGAATCCGGGCTCGGCAAGGCCTAAGAGTGCCATTTCGGTGGCACGAAGGTAACATCGCACCGCCCCCGCCCGCCTTCGACGAGAGCGAATGGAATGTGTAACTCTTCAGCTGAGAACGTTTGTCACCGAGTATCTTCGTGGTTGTCAGTGGGCATTGGTCGTTTCAGGATCTCCCGTTTGACCTGCGGGGGGAACCACCACCGTGGAAAGATTGCTTTCGGAGGTCAGCTTCCGGAAGGCCCCCAGGTCGTGGCGCTGCAAATCCTCCCAGCGACTGAGCAACTCCCCGCTTTGCCGCTTCAGCTTCTCGAACTGAAGCTGCTCCGCCTCGGTTGGAGCCGAGTCAGCGGTGGCAACGTCCATCGCAAGGAAGGCCAGCTTGGCATCAACCTGCGGCGGGTAGGCCAGCGAGTCTTCGTTCGCGCTGATGGTCAGGTTGACCAGTTGATCGCGCATCCCCAGCAGTTTTTTCTCGAGATCGTCGGCCGAAGACGCGATTGTTTTCGTACTGGCGTTCTCCGGCAGGCGCCGTTTAAGGCCGGCAACCTGCGAGCGCACATCCTGAATCTGGTTGACTGCGTCGTAAACCAGGTTCAGTTCCCCATGAATCTGCATCAGCATGTCGAACTGCTGCGCCAGATCGGCCTGGCTGACCTTCACCCGGGGATCCAATTTCACCTCCAGCGGCGCAACCTGGCTCTCGCCACCCACCGTCAGCCGAACCTGATATTGGCCGGGCGCAGCTACCGGTCCGCGCGCCCCGCTGCCGTATTCCCAAAGGTAGTAACCGGGAACGCGATGCGCTTCTTCATAGCGCAAATCCCACACCAAGCGATTCAAGCCAGCCTCCGGCTTGATCTCCTTTTCCGGCTTCTTGTCGTCAGGATCGGGGGGTTCGTCGAGCTGCTTGGTTTCGGCACTCGAATACTTGCGGATCAGCTTTCCGGAAGCATCGAGGACTTCCAGCTTCGTTTCTGTCCCGGCTTTCGGCGCATCCTTCAGGTAGAAATAAATCACCGCGCCCGCGGGCGGATTCTGTCCCGTCTGCTTCGACGAATGGGCCTCCTCACCACCTCCACTTTGCCCAGCCTGAATACGGTACGCCGGCCCCGGTGTGTAAAGGTGAACATCCTTGTTCGCCATGTCGTCGCTGAACTGCCGTAGCGGACTGACGTCATCGAGAATCCAGAACGCCCGCCCATGAGTGGCGACCACAAGATCGTTGTCCTTGACCACGAGGTCGTGTACCGGTGTGGTCGGCAGATTCAGTTTGAGCGACCGCCAATCCACGCCATCGTTGAACGAAACGTAGACGCCGTTCTCGGTTCCCGCNNTCGGGAATCCCGCTGGTTAGTTTCGTCCAAGTCTGGCCGTAGTCGGTGGTTTTGTAGATGTAGGGGCGAAGATCGTCGTTCTGATGGCGGTCCACCGCAATGTAGGCCGTGCCTGCATCGTGCGGCGAAGCCTCTACTTGGCTGACGCGGCTCCATTCCGGCAGATCCTTGGGCGTAACATTGGTCCAGTTCTTTCCTGCGTCGCGGGTAATTTGGATCAGACCGTCGTCGGTACCCACCCACAGCAAACCTTGGGTGATCGGCGACTCGGCCAGCGCGAAGATGGTGTCGTAGTACTCGGTGCCGGTGTCGTCCAAGGTAATGTCGCCGCCAGAAGGCTGCTGCTTGCTCTTGTCGTTGCGCGTGAGGTCGGGACTAATCGCCTGCCAATGCACGCCGCCGTCCGTAGTCTTGAATAAACGCTCGCCTGCGTGATACAGCGTGTTGGGATCGTGTGGGGAAATCAACACGGGCGCGGTCCACTGGAAGCGATGCTCCATGTTGGCAGCCCCGCGACCATCGGAAATGTCAGGCTGCTCGGTGATGGATTTCACTTGCCCAATGCGCTTGTCGAAGCGCGTGATGTTTCCCTGGTAGTCGGCGGCATAAACAACATTCGGGTCAGGCGGATAAGGCGCGATGTAGCCCGCTTCGCCTCCACCCACGTCATACCAGTCGGAGCGATCGATAGAGCCGGCGTCGCTGCGGCTGACGATCGCCACCGTGCCACTGTCCTGCTGCGAGCCGTAAACGCGGTAGGGCGTTGCGGCGTCGGTGATGACGTGATAGAACTGCGCCGTGGGTTGATTGTCTTCGCGCGTCCAGTTCTTGCCGCCATCCAACGTCACCGTAACCCCACCATCGTTGGCTGCGATCATCCGGCGCGTGTCTTTGGGATCGATCCAGAGCCCGTGGTTATCGCCGTGCGGAACTTTCATCTTGTTAAATAGGTGACCGCCATCCGTGGATTTGAAGGTTTCCACATCCATGATGTAGACGACGTTTTCGTCTTTTGGGTCGGCGAAGATGTGCATGTAATACCAGGGCCGCTGCCATAGGCTATGACTGGGATTGACAGAGTCCCAGGTCTCGCCGCCATCTTCGGAACGATACAGGCCGCCATCGGGATTATGCGCCTCAATGAGGGCAAACACCCGATCAGAGTTGGCGGCAACGGCGATGCCGATGCGTCCATAGGGACCTTTAGGCAGACCATGCTCTTCTAATCGCTTCCAGGTCGTGCCCCCGTCGGCCGAGCGGTAAAGTCCGCTTCCCGGACCGCCGTCGGCGAGAGTCCACGAGGTGCGTCTCGCCTGCCAGAGCGCGGCAAACAAAATGTTGGGATTGTGGGGATCGAAGGCCACGTCGATGCCTCCGCTGTTCTCATCTTTATAAAGAACTTTCTCCCAGCTTTTGCCGCCATCGATCGTGCGGAAAATGCCGCGTTCGGTGTTCGGTCCATAGGGATGGCCGAGCGCAGCTACGAAAACGATGTCGGGATTATTGGGATTGATGATGACTTTACCGATGGCACGACTGTCGCGCAGGCCAATGTTTTTCCAAGTCTTGCCCGCATCAAGAGATTTGTAGACTCCATCGCCTTGAGAAGTGTTGCCGCGTATGCAGGCTTCGCCCGTACCCACGTAAATCGTATTGGGATCGGAATTGGCTACCGCCAGGCTGCCAATGGATCCGGTTCCCTCTTTATCGAAAACGGACGACCAGGTCATTGCGCCGTCGGTCGACTTCCAGACCCCGCCGCCAGTCGCGCCGAAATAGTAGGTCGTGGGATCGCCTGGGATTCCGGCCGCCGTCAGCGAACGTCCGCCGCGGAAAGGACCGATCAGGCGATACTGCATGCCTTTGAACAGTTTGTCTTCCGGCTTGACGGATTCGTTGTCAGTCGTGGCCTTCTGGTCAGAGGGGGCCGCTGTTGACGACGGGGCCTGGGTAGGATTGGCGGCCTTCGATTGACGCCCCGGCTTGGTCTGGCCAAGAGCCGCGCTTTGCGTCCACAGCCCAAGTATGGCGAGAAACAGCGGCAGCCACAAACTCATTGGAGATTTGTTCCTACAAAACGCGTTTCGACCGGCCATCTTCGCCCGCCCCCAAGGTAGAGAAGTGAAAAGCAGAAAAGAAGAAGTAGAAGGCTATCATCTTGATGCTGCAAAGGCTAATGCAAAGCAAGAGGTCACTGGCCAGCGTTCAATGAACAGAAAAAGGTTACTGGACACTGACCACTGGCTCTAAACATTCTTCACGAGCAGTCGACGAGCCGCCTGGAGTTCTTTGCGTTTCGCGGCGTCCACCTTCGGGTAGGACAAGTCAAGCTCTTCCAGGGTTTCGACAATGGCGGCCGAAACCGCCAGGTGCGTGAACCATTTGTTGTCCGCTGGAATAACGTACCAGGGAGCATGCTTCGTCGCTGTATTGCGAACCATCTCCTCGTAGGCTTTCTGATAGTCCTCCCAGTACTCGCGTTCGTGAATGTCCGCGGCGGAGAACTTCCAGTTTTTCTCCGGTTCCTCCAGACGCGCCAGAAAGCGCCGCTTCTGCTCCTTCTTCGAAAGCTGCAGAAAGAACTTGCGGATTACCGTGCCGTTGCGCGCCATGTGCCGCTCAAAGCTGCGAATATCTTCGAAGCGTTCTTCCCAGACGTTCTTCGTCACCAGGGAAGGCGGAAGTTTCTCGCCCTCGAGCACATTGGGATGCACGCGCACCACCAGCACCTCTTCATAATAAGAGCGGTTGAAAATCCCAATGTGCCCGCGCTCGGGCAGATTCCGCGTGGTGCGCCACAAGAAATCATGTTGCAGTTCGGTCTCCGACGGCGTCTTGAAGGAGTAGACCTGGCAGCCCTCGGGATTTACGCCAGACAGGACGTGCTTGATGGTGCCGTCCTTACCGGCTGCGTCCATGGCCTGAAAGATGAGCAGGAGGGCCCAACAATCTTGGGCATAGAGTTTGGCCTGCAGCTCCGCCATGCGGGCAATATCTTTCTGCAAGTGTTCCTGGGCCTGCTCGACTGACTGCAAGTGCCCGGTGTCGGCGGGATCGAAATCTTTCAACCGGAAATGCTTCCCGTCATCGATGCGGTAGGTTTTGGCTAGTTTGGCAGTTTTCATCGCGGCTCGATTGCAGGACCTCGTTCGTAAGTCTACCGCGTTCCGGGGGGATTGGTCTCTTTGGCCGAGCCGATTTCACTCGCGCACGCTCTCCCCAGTGCAAATGGATTCGTAGGCTTGAAAGAGCTTGACACGGCCGACACTGTAGAAGATGGCGATTCTCTGACCAAGCGGAATCCCTTGGATCGAGGAAGAGCAGGACTATACCGGTTAAGATTTATTTCGTTCTTAGCGAATTAGTAAGGCACCGACAGAGCAACTTTCTGTCGTTCCGAGTGGTTATAGTAGAGAACATGGAAAAACACCGGGACATAGAGCCCCTGTGCGCACATGCGGAATCTTCCAGCCTCACGCGTCGACAAGTTATGCAGGGCGGTGTCGCCCTTGTCGCTGCGTCGCTCTTGTCCCGATGTAGCTCTTCGAATCGCGCCGTCGCTCCGCAACCCGCGAATCCGCAACCGGTGCCCGCCGGGCCCTTGACGGCGGCTTCTTTGACCGTCACCCCTACCGCCATTGGCTCCATTGGTCCCGCTTTTGCAGGGCTTTCCTACGAGAAGTCCAAACTTTACGGACCGCTTTTCACCGCCTCCAACAGCGACCTGATCGGCATGTTCATGCGCCTCGGTCCCAGCGTTCTGCGGGTCGGTGGGAACTCAGTGGACAGGAACGTCTGGACGCCGAACGGCCCCGGCCAGACCGCCGGCCAGATTGCACCCAGCGATGTCAACTCGCTTGCCGCCTTCGTGAAGGCCGCCGGCTGGCAGTGCCTCTACGGCATCAATTTGGGCGGAGCCGCAACCGGAGCAACCACGCCCGCTCTGGCCGCGGCCGAGGTCGCACACGCTGCCCAACAATTCGGTTCGTCGCTCGTCGGCATCGAGATCGGCAACGAGCCCGATCTCTACGGGGATCCAGGAAACTATTTCGCGGGTAATTGGTCGCTCACCCAGTTCCTTGCTCTTTGGGGGCAGTTTCGCGCAGCCATTCTTGCCAGCACCCCCAGCGTGCCAATCACGGGCCCGGCTGACGCCAGCAACGAGTCGACATGGACCGTTCCATTCGGCGAGTCCGTGACCAAGAGCGAGATTACGCTGCTCACGCAGCACTACTACCGTGCCAACGGACAGCTGCCGACTTCCACTGCGGCGTATCTCATCACACCTGACCCGACACTGATCGCAAACCTTGCCATCCTTGAGCCCGGCGCCCAGACCATCGGCGTCCCTTACCGGA
>PMHI01000586.1 GCA_003156615.1 Acidobacteriaceae bacterium
AAGGCGAACAGTTGTAAACCGTCTGCGCCGCTGGTGGCGACCAAGACCTTGCACCCAACTTCCTCCAACAGCATCTTGCGACCTGCAAGCCCATTCCAGTGTCAGCGACACATAGAACTAGAGATTTTACCTGCATGGCACTGCCTCCGATCTTTCGCCGGGCAAGCGCAATGAAAACTGGGCTGTCTTGAGCGTTCGCGGAGCAGCGCTTCCACGCCGCACACACGATCTGTACCAAACTGGCAAAGCACAGCAGCGCAGAGTCTTAAGGCTGAAAGGAAGTTGCGATTGAAAACACTACCGGGTAACGATGACACCGAGGAGGTAAAAATATCGGTTGGCGGCACAAGGCGGCGACTGATGAGCCGCTCTCGGTACTCGCTAATCCGTCGATAGGCCATGAGAAGGCCGTGGCCCATTACATCGAATCACAGGATTGCTAGTGCTCTTCGATAATTACCAAATCCCACGGCTTGAGCGTGATCCGTTGCGAAGCGGCAACCCCGCCTTGGGTCAGCAGGTCTTCGCCGGCCCGGTACGCGTAGGCAAAAGTCTGCGGAGCGCCCGAGTAATTCATAAAGTAATGAATAATTTTGCCATTGCGATTTGTGCCGTGTTTTACGTGGACCGATGCGGGCAATTGCTGATCAGGCCCGGTGAGGCCAGCCGTCTGGAGGACATCCAGCAGCACCTTGTCCTGTAATTTGTTGGACAAGACCGTGCCTTCGTACGTCAGCGTTCCTTTGCCGAAGTGATTGCGCGTGATCGCCGGATACTGGCCAAAGAACGGATGATCATAATAGGCGAGTCCCTGAGCTCCTTCAAGAATCAGCATTTCCGCCCATTCAGAGACTCGATTGTCGGCGCCCGCTTGAAACGGATCTCCCTTGAGCGCCAGCGGTGCGCGCAGGTTGGAGAATTCCTGGTAACGGAATCCGGCAGCCTGGCGCAGTGGGCCGGGCGCCATCACCCACCGCACTGTGTCGTATTCGTTTGTGAATCCGCTCTTGAATGTGAGGACAAGATTCCCTCCGGCGCGCACATATTCCACGAGCCGGTTCAAGAGTTCATCGCTGGCGACGTAGAGGGCTGGGACCACGATCACTTTATACTTCGCAAGATCGGTGCTCTCTGGAAAAACGAAGTCCGCTCCGACATTCTCGCGATACAGCGTGTCGTATATCTGGTCAAGCACCCACTTGTAATTGACTCGATCGCTGAACTTCATGAACTCAATGCCGTATCGCGAGTCGTTGCTGTATAGAATTGCGACTTGGTTGTTTGGTTTGAAATCGACAATCTGGGGCCCGATGCGTTGTAGGTCGTGCGCGGTGCGGCTCACTTCGCCATAGGCGCGATTGGGCTCCAGATCGTGGGACAGNNAGATGCGTATACACATCCAGCCGGAGTTGCCCGTCGTAAGGAGGAAACTGTTGCTTGGAATCCCATCCAATCGACTGGGCATTGGTTTCCGTCACGAGATAGTTAGACTGCTTGAGAGACCGAGTGTAGTCCCCCGCCATGCTGGAACCGATGCCATCGAACTCATCCTGCGTGCCGTGATAAGGATTCGCGGCCATGATATCGAGGGAGCGGCCGATGTCGTACTCGTTGACCACCGCGTTCGGCGGTCCAGCTAGATCCTGGGTGATAAATTGATCGGGCCGTTTGTATTGGTTGACGATACCGGCTTGCCATGCCAGGAAATCGCTGGTCAGCCACTGTGAATAGCGTTGCCACTCCAGTTTCCATCCGGGGTTCAGGATTCCGTCTTGCGGAGGAATCTCAGTCCAGTCATTCAGCCGCTGTCCCCAGTAGTTCAGTCCCCAAATCTTATTGAGTTCATCGACGGTCTTGAATTTGTGTCGCAGATACTCGGCAAACCCAGTCTGCACATCGTGGTTGGCCGCCCCTCCCGACGAAGTTTCATTGTCAAGTTGAAAACCGACCACGTCAGGGTTGTCTTTGTAGTGTTCAACAATCTTGCGGATAATGCGCTCGCAGTAGAAACGATACGTTGGATTCAGCAGATCCGTATTCTGGCGGTACCCAAAAGTGATGGTTTGCCCGCCCAGACGAGTGATAACGATTTCCGGATGCTCCTTGTACATCCAGGCAGGGATGGAATACGTCGGTGTGCCTAGGATGACCTTAATTCCGGCCCTGTGCATGTGGTCGACCACACGATCCATCCAGGCGTACTCGAAGCGGCCGTCCTCCGGTTCCCATAATCCCCAACTGGATTCGCCCAGGCGCACCACGTTGATACCGGCCTGCTGCATGAGTTCGACGTCTTGATCCAAACGTTCATAAGGCATGTACTCCCAGTAGTAGGCGGCGCCGTAAAGAATGGTTTCCATCTTGTCGGGGACGAAGGGTGCGGGCGTCTGCGCCAACGCAAACCGTGAGGTTAGAAAGGGCAACGCCGCAAATATGAGTGCTAAGAGCCTGGCAGTAAGTGTTTTCATCACGATTTCGTGTGAGCAATCTGAATCAGTTTGGGAAGCACATCGCCGAAACGGCTGTCTGCACCGGTTTTGCCAAGGTCGAACTAGATTCGCCGGCACATCGAGTAGAGTTCGTCGTAAAGCCTGTTTTCGTCGGGTTGGGGGAAAAACGCGGTGTCGGCCTCGGGGGCGCTCTGCGCCAGTCCAGTAGGAAGCAACAGCGTCAAGCAGATAGATCGAATTGCCATGAACCGGGCAATACGCCGAAGGGGAAAAGCAAAATTGCTGAGAGACATGGTTAGCTTAGACGCTTAGACACTGGATGCGCCGTATGACACGCGAAAATCTTCTCACACCGTCAGTCTCAGGTCTAGCCAGTTTGGGGCTCGAAGTTGGAGCATGAATATCAGGTCACCCAAACCGTGAATCTGCCCTTGGGCTATCACGTGTTTCTCACACCGAAGGGGGATTGCAAGGGTCTGTTTGTCGCCGGCGAAACCAACAGTGGCTTCGAAGTGCGAGAACTTAGCGGAGGGAAGTCGACCGTAGAGTTCGACTACCGCATTGTCGCACACCGGCATGGATACGAAGCCAAGCGCCTGCCGAGAGCTAAAATGACGGCCGCCCCTAAGCTGAACCGAGCAACTGCAGTCGTCAACCGTAGGAAATAGTCGTGAGTTTTAGCTCTTGCCTAGTCAGTGGCCCCAACGCTTACCGAGCTCTGGGGCCATTTTTCGAAAAGAAGTCCATGATGGAGGTGCTTCCCCGCGAACACGCGTTTTCCGATACCGGATCGTTGGGCGTGGATCGGACACGCGGGGAACTCGATGGGCGACCTCTACGGCGAAATCAAGGAGGACGTCCCGTTCCGCAAAATGAGGCCTTACGCCTGAAGCGTGCGCGCAATATCCCACGACAGCTGGTGTAGGTCCTTCTCCATTTCGGAATGGGCGCGGCGCGTGTTCACCACTACAGCCCAAGCCAATCCATCGTGGCGATGCACAAGAAAGCTGGAGGTGCCGTCGAACCCGCCGGAGTGAGTACAGTCTCCGTCAGGTGAAACGCTCCATCCACACGCATACTCAGGATTGGCTTCAGATGTTTGGGTCATCTGACGCAAGGTCTCCGGCTTGAGTAATGCTGGAGTGCTCGCTCCGTCAGGTGCGGAAAACACTCCTAGCGCGAAGTGGACGAGATCGGTCGGTGTCGCGATCCACCCGCCATTCGCATCATGCAGTTCGACGGGCACACCGTACGGGTCATCGCGGCCCTGTCCGTAATATTGTACTTCGCCCGGTACGGCTTTCTTCCTAGCCAACTGCATGTCTGTAATGCCCAACGGCCCCAGGACCTGCTGTCGCACATACTCACCATAGGGTACGCCGGAGATCTGTTCGATCACGC
Source organism: Acidobacteriaceae bacterium (assembly GCA_003156615.1). The sequence goes on from PMHI01000586.1 coordinate 3,852, forward strand.
GGCCTAGAAGAAAGTATCCGAAGTTCGAATAGGCGTAACGTTTACCAGGCGCAGCTTCGAGGGAATAGGAGTCCAGCGTCTGCTGGATGAAAACCATGCGATCTCGATCCGCGCCATGAAACATCGGGTCGTGTTCTTTGTTCGACCAGCCTCCGGAGGTGTGCGTGAGCAGATGCTCCACTGTGACGGCCTGCAACCAATCGGCATGCTTCCGCAGAGCAAAGTTCTTGAGAATACCGCTGGGGCCGAAGACACGATCGCTGGTGCGTAGCTTCCCGGCTTCCACCAGCGTGAAAATTGCAACCGAGGTGAACGGCTTCGATAGACTAGCGATCCGAAATAGGCTTTGCGGAGTTACCTGCTGGTGGTCATGACGATTCGCCAGCCCATATGCCTGCGCGAACTCGATTCGCGCATCTCTTCCATAAGCGAGCGAAAGACCTGGAACCTCATAGGCAGCGAAATACGCCTTTACCATCGACTCGACTCGACTTGGGTTCGGCTCTGCCGCTGCGCAAATGCAACGGCCAATCCCGAGCCACGCAGACACAGCAAGGGATGAGTGCAGGAAACTGCGGCGCGTGAGCATGGGAAAACCTCTGTGATCCGACGGCTATCAGTTCAAAACCGGCCAGCGGGAGGTGCCGGGACTTAGAAGTTCTACGCTTTCGGTGCCTGTTCAGGCAAGTCGAATTTGTGAGACCTCGATATAGCTTAGGATAGCTACTTGAGTAGAGGTTGAAGATTTCGCCATGAGTTCGGACGAGCATAAGGCAGTTGATTTTCTTCTGGTGCGCACGATGACGCCGCGTCAGGTGGTTTGCCTATTGTTGAGTAGATTCCCCGCTATGCGTGACCTCGTCTGTCCGGATGAAGACTGTTTTGAGCAGCCGACCCGCGTCTATGACTCCTTTGCCAGAATTGTAATTGAGAGATCAGACGATCCTGGGTTCATTGAATCGTCGCGCTTTTTATCGACGAGCTTGCGGAAAGCAACAATCCCCTAATCAAGGAGGTCCTGATTTCCAGTCTCTTAGAGGGTATTGCTGTGAACGCGCAACTCGCTCGAATGATCTCACGCAGCGTCAGTCCGCAGTCCGGGAGCCTCCTTCAGGAGGTGGAGAGCAAGATCTACGGTCGTGCACCAATGGGCTGAGGAAACATAAACACCTCGCGGAAACAGTAGGTCAACCGCGAGGGATGAAAATGTTCAAGGCAGATGGCTCAAGGTAGACTCCTTTATCGACAGTCTGATTCGCCGCGCCCACTTGCGTCTGAAGTCGATGCGAAGCGCTTCGTTGATTAACGGTTTCTGCTCTGCGGCGCCCCCGGCTTTCTATTTCACGGTTCCGGACAAATACATCTCGGCCACGCGATCTGCGAAGACTTCAGGCTTGGCATCATCGAGATTGGTCAGAACGACCACCGTGAGTTTGTCATCCACATAGCGGGAGATCTGTGTTTCGAAGCCCTGCCACGCTCCCTCGTGTTCAACGACCCGGTGACCGTTTTTGGTGACGACAAACCAGCCAAAACCGTAGTGCCCGGAGTTCGGCTGCCCGTTGTTAAGCTTGGCCACCGTCCACATCTCCTCCAAGCTCGATCGTTTCAGAAGCTTTTCGGTGTAAAGCGCGGCATCCCATTTGGCAAGATCCATAATGGAGAAGTACAGACTGCCATCCGCCGTCGTATTCACCGTGGGCGAAACCCACTCCTGGTTCTTCAGTTCTCCTTTAACCAAGCGGTATCCCGCGGACCGGTTGAGCACAATATCGGCTTCGCTGATGATGCGAGTTGTTTGCATATCCAGCGGCAGGAAAATGTGTTCTTGAAGAAAATCTCCGTAAAACTTGCCCGTGACTTTGTGAATCAGGATGCCGATCGTCAGAAAGCCGAGATTGCTGTAGCTCCAACTCGTGCCTGGCGCGAATGCCAGCGGAATACTCTCAACAATTTTGAGCTGCTCCGCCTCGGTGTAATCCCTCCGCATGTCGAAACCTTTCGGGTAATCGGTGAATCCAGCCGTGTGGCTCAGCAATTCGCGAATCGTGACCTTCTTCCAGGAGGGAGGCGCGTCCGGAAAGTACTTTGTGAGCGGATCCCCCAGTCCGATCTTGCCTTCTTCAACCAGCATCATTACCGCGGTTGCCGTGAACTGCTTGCCTACCGAACCGGATTGAAAGATCGTTTCCGGTTTGACCGGAACCTGCAGCTCCACATTCGCAAGACCGTAGCCTTGCGCTCGTATGACTTGGCCTCCGCG
>PMHI01000473.1 GCA_003156615.1 Acidobacteriaceae bacterium
TGCGGCTTCCCAGTGGAGGCGAGGTCGGCCTTTATCAACCGAGGCATCCGACGGCCCTAGGCCTGAGATAAAGCGCCTCGGGGGATCGTCCCCACGTGTAACCGGGCATAGTCAAAGTAGCACCGACGCCCGTCGCGTGAGGAAGTTTACGATGCGCCCGGAGCTCTCGGCTAATCAGGTATCTACGGGAACCATGCTCATAATCCCCGTGACTACACAGACCAGTCCGGTAAGAATATGGACTCCCAATACCGGGAAGAAAGCGGACGATCCGAAGAGCATCCCGGTCCCGTCGACTTCCAACAGAGTTTGCGGCATAGTTCGCCCTAGCCCCAGTGATCGAAACGCCTGCTATTTATGACTTCTCAGATGCGACAATGTTTTGGCCTGCGGCAGGCGCCCGGCTCCCAACCGGTAGGGAAAGAAGTGCTACCAGCGCCCATATCTCCGCGCAGTAGCCAATGCTCCAAAAACAGCGCGGATCGAATCCCATCTATAAAATTCTTCAAAGGCTTGCCTAAGCGCGGCAGCATCGTCGCCGATTCGATGCAGACTCAGCATGCTGGGAGCAGCTTGAGTGGTAATCAGCAAGCCACAGATCGCCATCAGGGCCGTTCCATAAAGAGGAAGGGCCACGAACCAAGGTCTTCTCGAACTGAAGCGAAAAACAATTGCCGGCGCCAAGATCGAAGAAGTTCCACCGATGCCCACGAGCGGATACAGAATCTCACCATTCCCGAGATCAGCCATTCGGCTGAATGTGGCCCAAGCTCGTGCCCCGAGATGGTGCCAGGCAGGCATCTCCACCAATGTCCGATTCAGAGCAGCCGCTCCCCTTAATTGATCCTAACTGAATACTGTCCGCGAAGTAGTTTAGNNTGTCGAGGAGAGAAGTGATCATGCGGATCATTGCCATATCCCAACAAGAGTGCACTGAGCTGTTGAAACGCGTGTCTGTCGGAAGGCTGGCGTGTTCGTTGGACGGCCAACCCTATGTCGTGCCGGTTGCCTTTTCCTACGAGCCGAATTGCATCTACGTCTTTTCGACCTTCGGGAAAAAGATTGAGTGGATGCGGCATAATCCCAAGGTTTGTCTGCAAGCCGACGAAATAGGGAGTCGGTCGACCTGGCTCAGCGTGATCGTGACTGGAACGTACTTGGAACTCCAACGACCGGAACATACTGCTGAGCGGGAACACGCATTGGCACAGCTCGCGCAGTATTCTGAATGGTGGCGAAATCCACTAGCAGCAAGACGCGAACAAACCAGTGATCTGTCGATTGAGCCTGTGTTCTTTCGGATCGACATTGGGTCGATGAGCGGTCGTCGTGCTATGGCTGAAGCCGAGTAAAGAAGCCTGACGAAGAACAGAACAATGCTGCTTCAAGTGGCCGCCAAAGTGACAGTAGTTCACTCCAACAGCATCTAGCACATAGTCGTGGGCTAGTGCCGAATAGCTAGAAAGTATTACGCGGTTACGGCGGAAGCTTTTGGTGGCGGAGCCACTATGATTCTGTCGCGGCCTTCCTTTTTGGCCTGATAAAGCGCTTTGTCGGCGGCCTTTACGAGTGTTTCTGCGTTCGAGGCATGTGTGGGGAATGCGGCGATACCCATCGAGAGAGTAACACTTCCCAGCAGTTGACCTCCATGCTGCACCTGTAACTGTTTCAGCTCCTCGCGCAGGACCTGGGCGCGTTTGTAGGCGGCATCGATGGACGCCCCCGCCAGGAGAAAGGCAAACTCTTCACCGCCATAACGGCAGGCAACATCCTGCCCTCGGGTCCTTTGTTTCAGAAAATCACCCAACGCACGCAGCAGGGTGTCGCCCGCCTGGTGTCCGAAGGTATCGTTGAAGTGCTTGAAATGATCGATATCCAACATGACCAACACCACTGTCTGATTGCCTCGGGTGGCGCGCCCCAGCTCCCGCTCTAGCGATTCCTCCATAAACCGCCGGTTAAAAAGGCCGGTTAGGGGATCTCGAACGGACTGACACCGAAGCGCCTCTCGCAGCCGCAGATTCGCCAGTGCCAACGACAGGCGCTCGCCCACCGCAATGGCTTGGTGTTCCAGGATTGCCATCGGATCGGCCGCAGTTCCCGATGAAGAAGAAGCGGAAGCGGGCGGGCACTCCAGGCACATCACGCCCAGCGTTTCGCCCTGGGCGGCCAGCGGAATGCAGAGATAGCCACCGGTGGAAAGCCCTTTGACGTGCGCGCATCCCATAGGCGAGGTGGAGTCTTTGACCATGTGTATCTTGCCGCGCCGCAACGCCCAGCAGTCGTCGGGCTTGAACGCTTTTTCGGTAGTCGTCTCGGCGCCCCAGACGGACACCGCTTCGACGACATTGCGAGATGCGCTGGTGATGCACAGCGCACCGGATCGGCACGAAAAAGTGCCAGGCAATACGCCGGTCGCGATCGAATATGCTTCATCTACGGTCTGGCACGATTGAAGAACGTCGATGAGTTCCGTAAGCCTAGCGCTGTCGTGAGCCTGCTCCTCCGCCTTTCGCAGCGCGACGTTTAGCCTTTGGTTAGCATCTGCGAGTGCCTTTTCTTCCTGCGTGCGTACGGTAATATCTTCCGCAATTCCGACCAATCGAAGGAACTTGCCTGTGGCGTCGCGCACCGGAAAACTGCGCGAATGAATCCAGCGAACCGACCCATCCGGCCGCGTAATCCGGTATTGCAGCTCCGACTGGATTCCCTGCAGACACCGTGCAAAGTATGCACCGACTCGTTCGCGATCCTCAACGTTGACAGACTCCATCCAGGCGCCAGGCCGGTCATAGACTTCTTGGCAGGGTCTTCCCCAGACTTGCTCGTACGCGGGGCTTGTGTAGGTTACGCGTACCGGCTCCAGCGCAATGATGAAGAATACTTCTCGAATGTTTTCGGCCAACTGCCGGAATTGTTCTTCACTGGCGCGCAGCTTCTCCTCGGCCTGCTTACTCGTGGTGACGTC
>PMHI01000209.1 GCA_003156615.1 Acidobacteriaceae bacterium
GACGGAAAAATTCAGAACAAAGCCGTCAAACCGCATGATGGTCGTATTGACGCCTCGGTGAGCACAAGTGACCATGGCAGCGAGCGCAGTGGCTGGGTACATCGTCGAGTACGAACCCTCGAACGCGAATGATCGGGTGTCGGCCTAGCGATCACGGTGTACAATGCACCCTACGATTGGGACTTCAATCGAAAGACCTCTAATAATTTAACCGCAAACGGGCAGTCGCCGTTGTGGCGTCGCTGATTTCTTCCTCGCGGTGAAGCACGCAGCAAAGCGGCGTTTTGCGGAATCGCTAAGAGCCCTATGAAAATTCTGCTTTATAACCCCGACAATGGCGTCACGCGTAATTTCATGCCGCATCTGTGGATGTTTCTGCTCCAGGCGCTCACGCCATCTGGCCATGAGGTGCTGTTGGTGGATGGCAATGCCCAATCCATGGATGAAGCGGGAATCGCGCAGTTTGTGCGCGACAACAATATTGGATTGGTGGGCATCGGCGCCATGACCAGAATGATTGCCAAGGCTTATCGCATGGCGGATGCGGTTCGGGCCACGGGAGTTCCGGTGGTGATGGGCGGACCTCATGTGACGGAGATGGCCGACGAGGCGCTTGGCCGAGATGGCGGGCCGCGCCATGCCGACGCTGTCGCCCTGGGGGAAGCCGATGCGACCTGGCCGCGGATTGTTGAAGACACTGCCCGTGGTGAACTCAAAGACATTTATGCGCCGGTGGATGCTTTTGGCCAGGAGAGCAAGCCTTCGCTGAAAGAATACCCGGTGATCCCGTGGCAGTCGATCGATCTCAAGCAGTTCAACCTGGTGCCGAAGGCCGCGACCGCACTGCTCCAGAAAATCGGAGAAGGCTGGGGAACATTTCGCATTATTCCGGTCGAATCCGGACGAGGCTGCCCTTATGGCTGCGAGTTCTGCACCGTAACCGGATTTTTCGGGGATTCGATTCGTTTCCGCACCAATGAGAGCGTGGTGAATGAACTGCTGTTGTTGAAGGCCCGCGCCCGCAGCGAGAAGGGCCAGATGGCGGTTTTTTTCATTGACGATAATTTCGCCATCAACATCAAGCGCACGAAGTCGCTGCTGCGCGACATCATTGCCGCCGGAGCACAGGTGCATTGGGTCGCGCAGATCAGCGCCAATTTATTGCGCGACGAAGAACTCGTGGACCTGATCGCGGCTTCTGGTGGCAAGTGGATTTTTATCGGCATGGAGTCCATCGACCCGGCCAATCTGAAAGATGTGAACAAGGGATTCAACAAGCCGGGTGAGTACGCGGCGGTGCTGGAGCGGCTGGCGCAACGCAACGTGTATGCCATCACGTCGTTTATTTTTGGCATGGACAACGACACCGTGGGAGTCGCTGAGAGAACTCTCGGGCAAGTGCGGACTTGGCCTCCAGGTCTACCAATCTTTGGTTTGCTCACTCCTTTGCCCGCAACTCCGCTGTATAAGCGGCTGGAGAAAGCCGGGCGGCTGACGCGGCCGAAGCATTGGCAGGAGTTCATTCCGTTTGCGATGGCCCACAGGCCGCTGAAGATGACCATCGAAGAAGCGCATGCTGAAGTGGATCAAGGCTGGGCGCAGGCTTATAGTCCGGAGGCGCTGGCGGCTGCGGTCGACTCGCTGAACGACCGGCCGCTGGGTTATCGCGTCAACATCTTTCTGGCGCGCCTGTGTTTCCGCGGCATCTATTTCCCGATGACGGGGAAAAGGGCGTGGGTGAAGGTGATTGCGCAAAATCGGCGAACTATTTTCAAGCTCGTAAGGGAGGGGTTCACGGCCGGTGCCTGGCGCGGCGCGCCCGCGAGGATTCCCGCCAGTCCAGTGTCGCAGGTGGAGGCGATCGAGACGATCGCACAAGCAGCGGAGGGGTGAACGTAACGCGCCGGTAATTACGTTTCCCGTCAATTGAAAGTCGCTTATGCGCTTTTCGACCTTGGAAAGCTGCTGCTGAGTGGTGCTCACCGTATGAAGCCAACCTTGCTTGGCTTCGCGCCCCGCCTAGCGGTAACGCCCGTAGACCGCCTGGAAATACTCCCACTTCACCTCGTGCCCCAATCTATCCTCCTGCTATCGACTCTGAGTCGGGTTCCATCCTAAATGTCTCGAAGCCCTCCCCTCCGGTTTACATTTAGTGGGCTCACTAGTCCGCGGACGGATAAGCTGATCGCCGCGTCCGTGCAATGGGCGGAGGAAATCATGCGGAAGATTGATAATCTGTACTCATGATGACGGCAATGACAATCCCGCAGTTGGAAGAAGCCATTTTGGCAGACGTGGTTACTAATTTCGTAGAGGCGAAGAAAAGCACTGCCCGTAGGCCACTTCTCATCAAGTTTCTGAATCAGCCTGCGGCGGAGGCTACCAGCCGCTTCGCTGCTCTCCAAGAATGACCCACTTGCGCTCACTTAAAATGACCCACCGTCGGATCGCGACTTAGAACGAGATTCAAAACTGCAATGCAGGCGCGACGGCAACGATGCGGTAAGTGACCTGCGGGTTCGCGGGAAAGTACGAGGAACGGGAAGTGATTAGCCTTAGGCTCACGCAAGGAAGGTCCGTTGATGTGGATGGTTTGGCACTGGTGCCGCAATCGGCTGAGCAAAGCCTCGGTGAGATCTTTGTTGCCGAGCAGCTGATGCCATTGGTCATACTCGAGGTTGGCTGTAATCAGCGTCGCTTTGCGGCGGTAGCGTTCTTCCATCAATTTAAAAAAGATGTTGGTCTGTTCGGGGCGGAGATTTAGATACGCGAGCTCGTCGACGAGTAACACATCGATGCGAGCCAGGCGGCGAATGAGTTTGCGCGAGGCGCGATCGGCGAGCGAGGCATACATCTCATCGAAAAGATCTTGCGCTTTGATGAATAGAGCGCGATAGCCATTCTGTAGTGCCTTGAGCAACAGGCCGGAGGCAAGTCCCGTCTTGCCCACACCGGTGGGGCCGATAAAGATGATATTGGCGGCCTTGGGGATAAACTCCAGTTCCGCCAGCCCTTGGATCTGGCGACGCGAAACCCCGGGTTGATTCTTAAAGGGAAACGACTCCAAAGTCCAGAGTTCTGGGAGGCGGGCGCGTTGGATACGTGCTTGTGTCGTCAAGGTTGCGCAAGACTCCCTGGCGCAGTCGCCGATCGGCTCGGCGGGCTGCGCAAGAAACTTGAAGACTCCGCCTGCGAGTGCTACGGGGTTATCCGACAGTACGATTGCGAGCTTGGCTTGAAATAAAACCGCCCGTGAAGACCCGCCCTGTTTTAATTGCCGGCAGAGCGCGAGTCGATCCTAACGTGTCGCCAACAGATAGTCAGGCAACAAACGGACGGAAATTCACAAAAAACCCACTACGCATTTCCGGCTTGACAACACTGGGATTCGGTATAGTGTGTTAGACAGAGCGAATTACGCCTTCTCCTCTTTCAGATCCTCTGAACTAAGGCAGTCCATCTGAAGTTCCCTCCTCTTAGCCACCACAATTCAGGAGGTTGACATGTTTGCTCGTCACGTTTCCATGCACCTGAAGCCCAATACCCGCCTGAAGCCCAATACCGGTGCGGAGTTTACCCAGACGATCGAGAACGAGATTCTTCCCCTCCTTCGCAAACAGCACGGCTTCCGAGACGAAATCGTATTCGTCGCCCCGGCATCCGGAACGGAAGTGGTCGCTATCAGTCTGTGGGACAAGAAAGAGGACGCGGAAGCTTATGGCCGCGGAAGCTATCCAGAAGTGCTGAAGGCCCTGGCGAAAGTGGTCAACGGTACTCCTGAGGGCCGAAACCTTGAGGTTGCGAACTCGACCTTGCAAAAGACCGCTGCTCGCGTAGCAGCCTGAGGCAACCAGGCAGGCTTTCGCGTTCGGTAGGGGGGGGCTGATCCCCGCCCCCTTACGCAAGAGACAAGAGTCGAGGTTTAGATCTTTCTGGTGACGCCCGCTTCTCAAAGGAAACCCTGCTTTCCGAAACGCCCGCCTCCAGAAGACTGGGAGGTGTTCTGTGCCTCAACAATCGCCGATTTCCTTTCAAATTCGCACGAAAAACGTGCTCATCGTCGATGGCAACGAAACGATGCAGAAGCTGCGCGCCCACGTGCTGAGAAGCCGCGGAGTTCACGTGCACACGGCCAAAAGCGTCACGGAAGCAGAGTTGCTCTGGGCGCCTGATTTTTTCGATTTGGTACTGCTGGACGTGCGCCAGAGATCCAAAGAAGCAGTGAAGTTCTGGAGAACGAATCGGCGACAGCATCCACGGCAGCGGATCAGTTTCCTAGTTGGACCCCCAACGTACCTGTCTCATACGTGCGCCGACGAGGTCGTAGCCCGCGACAGGGTTTCTGAAGACCGGGTGCAGGGGCCAGGACTCCTGCATGTCGCATAAGGTCTTACAAGACCGATAGCAGCCTGATGGAGACAATAAATCAAGGAGAAACTTCCATGAAACCGGAGCTCTTGACCAATAGAGACGCAGCTATCACGACTCATGATGAGGAGAACGTGCGCGCTCGCGCTTACGCTGTATGACGTGCGCGGCAGAATAGATGGCCATGCGGTAGAAGACTGGCTTCAAGCAGAAGGCGAAGTAGCAGGAAGCAACGAACGAAAAGCCGTCCGAGCCTCAACCTCGAAGATCACTGTGAAAATCGTTGGTGAAGCCTGACGGGTTGGACGATCACGTAGTGGAGAGCGATGCTCAAACCACCGGAGGTAAGCCATTGACTAACATCTACGTCGGTAACTTAGATTATTCCACTCCCGAAGACCAGCTTCAGACATTATTCGCGGCGTACGGAGCCGTTAAAACAGTAACGGCCGTCACGGATCGCGACACAGGTCAACCGCGGGGATTTGCGTTCGTCGAGATGACTAATGCTGGGGAGGCGCGAGATGCTATTCGTGGGCTGAACGGTTCGGTCCACGGCGGGCGCGCCCTGACTATCAATGAAGCTCGCCCTAAGCTTTACCGCACTGGCGAACACGAATCATTGCCCAGTAGGGATCACCGGCGCCATCGTATCTAATGATTAGGAAGATGATGTTGTTGGCTGATCCTGCGAAAGCACAGCGCGGGTGTAGCGTCTGTGGCTACTGAGCAATCGCCTACCTGCAGAAGGAGTCCAGTGCCGAACAAGGGAGTGAACAGCACAACAGAGTTGTCCCGGAGGTAATATGAGCGGTAGACAAGGACAACCACAACCACAACCACACGGCGCGATTGCCTGAAGTACCTCGTGCTGTCGTTGCCCGCGCAGACGCCGCTCGAAGTGCGTCTGGCAGCCATGATCAAATGGCACCCTGAATCACTGACCGTCGAGCCGAGAAAAGCAGAAGACGGACCCACTTGGTCCGCCTCTGCCAACTAAACTTACAAACGCTAGTTCTCGTACAGCAGCACGCTCTCGGTTTGCTGCGAGTTCACCGGACGGTAGTACAGCTTGTTGTCCTCGAGGAAGACCTCGATGAACGCCGGCCGCGTGGTGATGGTGCCTTGGATCAGCGCCTCCGACAACGGATCTTCGACGTACTTCTGTAAGGCACGCCGCAGCGGACGCGCGCCGTAGCTGCGATCACTGAGTGTCTTACTGAGGACCCACTTCTTGGCCTCGTCGGTTACGGTCATGGTGATTGATTTCTGCACCAGATTCTGGTTCAGCTGGCTGATCATAAGCTCCAGGATCTGAATGAGGTCGTTCTCAGTCAGCGCGCTGAACAGGATGATTTCGTCCAACCGGTTCAGGAACTCGGGGTTGAAGGTGCGCTTGACCTCGTTCCTCACCAGATCCTCGACCTTGTCGGAGATCATATCTTCCTTGGTTGACTGGAAGCCCAGGCCTTCGCGCTTCTGCAAGTGGCGCGCGCCGATGTTCGAAGTCATGATGATGATGGCGTTCTTGAAGTCCACCGCGTTGCCCAGACCGTCGGTGAGCTGGCCGTCTTCAAACACTTGCAACAGGATGTTGAAAACATCCGGGTGCGCCTTCTCGATTTCGTCAAGCAGAACCACCGAGTAGGGNNTCGTAGCCCACATATCCCGGAGGCGAACCGATCAGCTTTGAGACCGAGTGCTTTTCCATGAACTCGGACATATCGAAGCGCACCAGCGACTTCTCGCTGCCGAACATGAACTGCGCCAGCGTGCGGACCACTTCCGTCTTGCCGACGCCCGTGGGACCGAGGAAGAGGAATGAACCGATGGGCCGGTTCGGGTTCTTCAGGCCGGCACGCGAGCGGCGGATGGCGCGGGCCAAGGCAGTGATCGCCTTGTCCTGCGAGATCACGCGCTTGTGCAACTCTTCTTCGATGCGCAGCAGCTTCTGCGATTCTTCTTCCTTGATCGAGGTGATGGGGACGCCAGTCCAGCGCGATACCACATCCTCGATGTCCTCTCGACCGACAACGCCGGTGGAGGATTCATCGAGGTGGTATTTTTCGCGAAGGGTGCGCAAGTTCTCGCGCTCTTTGCGTTCCTCGTCCGAGTAGATGCGCGCCTTCTCGAACTCGTGGTTCGCGATGGCGTTTTCCATGCGGTGTACGATGAACTTGATCCGCTTCTGGACCTCCGTGAACTCCTCAGGCACTGAGCTCTGGCGCAGCTTCACGCGCGCTCCCGCCTCATCGATCAGATCGATTGCCTTATCGGGCAGGAAGCGGTCCGGAATATAGCGAGTGGAATGCGCTACGGCAAAGTTGATGGCGTCGTCGGTGTAAGTGACCGCGTGGAACTTCTCGTAGCGGTCCTTAATGCCGAACAAAATCTTGGTGGCGTCGCCTTCATCCGGCGGTGGAACCTTGACGGCTTGGAAACGGCGCTCAAGCGAACGGTCTTTTTCGATCGACTTGCGATACTCGCCCGGCGTAGTCGCGCCGATACACTGAATTTCACCGCGCGACAAAGCCGGTTTCAGGATGTTGGCCGCGTCTAACGAACCTTCGGCAGAACCCGCGCCTACCAGCGTGTGCAGCTCATCGATGAAGATGATGGCGTTCTGCGACTCCATCANNGCCATCGGCGATGCGCTGCGCCAGTCCTTCGACGATGGCAGTCTTACCTACGCCCGCCTCGCCTATCAGTACTGGGTTGTTCTTGGTGCGGCGGCAGAGAATATGAATCACGCGCTCCAGCTCGCTTTCACGTCCCACCAGCGGATCGAGCTGGGTATCCACCGCGGCCTGGGTCAGGTCGCGGGAAAACTCACTCAGCAGGGAAGATTCGCGCTGACGCTGGGGCTGAGCTTTTTCCTGGCTGGTACGGGCCAGTTCCTCGCGGATGGTCGAAAGGTGTAAGCCGCGTTCGTGCAGGATCTCGGCGGCGAAGCACTTCTCTTCACGCAGCAGTCCCAACAAAAGATGCTCGGTTCCAACGTGCTTGTGCGAAAGGCGCTCAGCCTCCTCAGCAGCGTAATCCAGAACCCGCTTGCACGCGTTGCTCAACGGGAGATCGACCGAGGTCGAGATCTTCTCCCGGATCGTGGTGTGTCTCTCAATCTGCTTGCGGATGGACTCGACCGAGGCATGAGAACGCAGGAACCGGAAGGTGAGAGCTTTGTCTTCGCGCAGAAATCCCAACAGCAGGTGCTCCGTCTCTATGTAAGGAGAACCGAACTGACTGGCCTCGTAGCGCGCAAAGAAGATGACGCGCTGTGCTTTCTCAGTGTACCGTTCAAACATGAGCCCTCTCCCCGCCAACCTGTCCTTCCATTGGTCCGGACTGTGCCGGAAAATGTCCAAAGTCGTGACACCTTCTGTCTACACCGACTCTCACGCCGGAGCGATTCCGGCGCCACCTCTTCGACATGCCCACGATGCGGGAGTGTCACAAGATATCTCTTGATGGCCACGCATAATCTGGCTTTTGCCGCTGCCGTCATCGCGTGCTGCGGCTCCAGTCTCCTGAGTAAGGCTCGCTCTAGAACCGAAGAACCTGGGCGATCAGGGGCCGCTCGTCGACCAGAATAATGCCGACTTGAAATTTTGGCGTCATCGGCTCTCCCGAGTGAACGTATCTTGCGACCAAAAAAAGGGGTGGCACAGGTAGCCACCCCGGGCGATTGACGAGGCACCGTCTCAGGCGGCCACGGCGGCGGGTTTGTGAATAGTCGAGCTAATCACATCCGAGACTTGCACCTTGGGAGTGCCGTCCAATACTTTATCCAGGATCTTGAGCACTTCGGGGTAGCTTGCAGTGTTGTAGGCTTCCGCGTACTCCTTGGTTTCCCAGAGACTGATTGCGACCACATCCAGCTCTCCCGGGACAGCAAATGTGATTTCATCCCGGAACCCACGCTGCTTCCGCAGCATGGGAATGACTTCGTTATCGAAAATCCGCGCGAACTCGCTCAGAGTGTTTGGTTTCAGGCGTAGAGAGCCATTGCAAGCGAACATGATCAACCTCCATCGATTGGCTAGGTGTCTAAGAAGGAGAACTTCAGATGGGCTGACTTAGTTCAGGAGACCTGAAAGAGCGGGAAGATTACTCGCTCAATCACCACCGTAGCCTTGCTGCACTGCGATTGTCAACCGGCACTGGGACTCAAAAGCTAAGGACCTTGTCCGATTCGCGACTAGTCTGGAATATTTCGAACAAAGACCTCCCCCGATGTAGCGTGACCGCAAACACTTCACGCCAAACCTTGCTCACAACGGATCATCAAGTGAGTGCCTGCTCAATCCGCGGTTGCCGCACCGGCCGGCTGCTGCCATATTTGCTCCGTCATTCTCTTTTTTCATTTCCTGCAACGTAGGTTCAGCCTTGTGTGTGCCCACCATCCACGCGTATCCCTCTGGGTCCACTACTGCTCGGCAACGATCGCCCCAAAACATGTCCATTACCTGGCCTTGGGCTGTTGCTCCGAGACTCACAGCCTTGGCGACTATTTTGTCGACGTTTTCCACGTAGAGAAACAGGCGCGCTGGCGAAGCGCCAACGGTCTTAGCGATGCGCTTACCAGCGCGGAGTTTTCCGGTCCCAGCATCAAAGTCGTGCCACGCAACGTCAACTCCGCATGGATGGGCTTGCCATCGGGGCTGTTCATGATGCCGCGCTTGGAAAAGCCGAGGGTACCCGCAAGGGGACCCCACGCCGACAGCGCCAATTCCGCCGCCAGCAGGCTGATCAAGAATCACTCCTCCAATCACGATGCGAGGTACAATGATTTTGCCGGGTGAAACGGCAGCGGGCTCTGCGGGACGCAACCATGCCGAGGGATAGCTTGGTTGGGTTCATCGAGACGATCACTGCATATGCGCGAATATCCTTTTCGCGCTCCTGCCAACCCGCATCGGATCGGTAGAGCCGCATGCCTTGAAAACCAACCGCCCGAAGGACCGGATCTACACTATCGGAGTCCTTCCCCATTTCACGCTGAGGCGGCACATTTGCAGTTGGCGCGCAGACTCTTGTGCATAGCAGCGCTGGGCGCGAGGAATGTAAAGACTGCCTAATGGAAGAAAGTTCTAAAATTCGCAAGATCGCGTTTGTCGGCGACCACTTACCGCGCAAGTGCGGCATTGCGACGTTCACGTCCGACCTGCTTGCCGCCGTGGCAGCTGCGCATCCCCAAAGCCAATGTTTCTCAGTGTCGGTGAATGACATTCGAGGTGGCTACGAGTACCCGCAAGTAGTTCGCTTCGAGATTGAGGAGCAGGATTTATCGTCTTATCTACATGCTGCGGACTTCCTCAACATCAGCGACGTGGACATCGTCTGCTTGCAGCACGAATTCGGCATTTTCGGCGGGCTGGCCGGCGGCCATATCCTGGCACTCCTGCGCGAATTGAGAATGCCCGTTGTCACCACGCTTCATACCATTTTGCGTGAGCCGAAAGCCGACCAACGGCGCGTAATCCACGAGTTAGTCGTCCTCTCGACCCGGCTCGTGGTCATGGCTGAGCGGGGGCGACAGATGTTGCAGGAGATTTACCAGGCACCGCCGGCCAAGATCGATCTCATCCCGCATGGCATTCCCGACGTAGGTTTTGTCGATCCGACCGATTTCAAGGACCAGTTCGGTGTGGAAGGCAAGGTGGTGCTGCTCACGTTCGGGCTGCTTTCGCCGAACAAGGGGATCGAATATGTGCTCAACGCCCTGCCGCACATTCTAGCGGAGTTTCCCGACGTTGTTTATATTGTGCTGGGCGCCACCCATCCCAACGAACTACGCGAGCATGGCGAAGCCTACCGGCTCAGCCTCGAAATCCTCGCCAAAAAGAACAAACTCGAGAAGAACGTCATCTTCTACAACCGGTTCGTGGAACTTGAAACTCTGAAGGAGTTCATCGGTGCCGCAGACTTTTACATCACGCCTTATCTAAACGAAGCGCAGATCACGTCGGGCGCGCTAGCCTATACGTTTGGTGCGGGCAAAGTGGTAATTTCGACACCGTACTGGCACGCTGCAGAATTGTTGGCGGAAGACCGCGGCGTGCTGGTGCCGTTCCGCGACGCCCCGGCCATAGCCCGCGAGGTGATTGGTTTGCTGCGCGACGACACCCGCCGGCGTGCCATTCGCCAGAATGCTTACAGGCTGGGCCGTGACATGGTCTGGAGCAACGTGGCGCGGCTCTATATGCGCTCGTTCGAGTTGTCACAAATCGAGGGGGCGGCGCGATCTCGAAAATCTCTCGCCACGAAGACGCTCGACCAAAAGCCGCGGGAACTGCCGGAGTTGAAGTTGAGTCATCTCTCGCGGATGACCGATTCGACCGGAATCTTCCAGCATGCCATTTTGACCGTCCCGAATTTTTCGGAAGGCTACTGTACGGATGACAACGCTCGCGCATTCATCCTCGCGGTACTGCTCAGTGAATTGGGAGAAGAGCCAGAGCGCGTGCGGACGCTGGCCACAACCTACGCGGCGTTCTTGCACCACGCGTTCGATCTCAGAGTGAAACGCTTCCATAACCACATGAGTTTCGACCGCCGCTGGCTCGACGAACAAGGGTCAGAGGATTGTCAAGGGCGCGCGCTCTGGGCGCTGGGCGTAGGCGTGGGGCGTTCGCCTTATCGGAGCTTCCAAATCATGGCTGGACAACTCTTCGCGCTGGCGTTGCCAGCTCTGACGGAGTTAACGTCGCCGCGGGCGTGGGCGTTCGGCCTTATCGGCATTCATGAATACCTGCGCCGGTTGAGCGGGGACAGCCTGGTCAGCCAAACCCGTGAGACACTCACTTCCCGGCTCATGGAACTTTTCGAAAGGACCGCCCAGCCGGACTGGCGCTGGTTTCAAGAGGATCTGACTTACGACAACGCGAAGCTCCCACACGCCTTGATTCTGAGCGGACGTGCAACCGGACAACAAGCGGTGCTTGAGCGAGGCCTGCAGGCCCTGCGCTGGCTGACGGAATTGCAAATCTCCGAGAAGGGTCACTTTCGATCCATTGGCACCAACGGATTTTATCGCCGCGGTGGCATGCGCGCCAACTTTGACCAGCAGCCCATCGAGGCGCAAGCAATGGTCCCAGCCTGTCTTGAAGCCTATCGCGCCACATCGGACCTCTGGTGGCACGAGCAGGCGCAACGCGCCTTCGACTGGTTCATCGGCTGGAACGATCTCGGATTGGAAGTCTGCTCTCCCAAAACAGGCGGCTGCCGCGATGGGTTGCACGTGGATCGGGTCAACCGGAACCAGGGAGCGGAATCAACCCTGGCCTTCTTGCTTTCATTGGCGGAGATGCGGTTGGCACAAAATATGCTGGCGAGTTTTAAGGAACCGATCGCCGCCTAAGAGTAATCGCGGCCTCCGGTCTCGTTTCTCCGGAATAACTAGTCCATGAACACCAACTCGATTCACGTCAAACGCACGGCCACGGTCCTCAGGCCTGACCAGTCACGCGTTCTTCTGCGGCCGTTCAGGCACGAGGATCCCGAGCGATCTCGCAGGATTATCGCCAGGATCATGTCGCTCTCAGAAGACCAAGTCGGGCCACTTTTGGACGAAGTATCCGCTGAATTCTCCCAGCGACACCAGCAAATCCACCGATCCTTTCTGGAACGGTTCGAAGAGGTCCGCGACTTCCTATTGACCGATGAGAAAATTTCCGAACAGAGACAGCTGTTGATTGGTTCTTATTTCGTTTGCGAATACTCCTTAGAATCTGCAGCACTGTTCAATCCTTCCATCGTCCCGCACCCTGACCAGTCTGACCTGCCTTCGGGCGCTCTGCGTTTTATTCTCAGCTTGCGCGCCACGGGGGAGGGACATATTTCTTCCATCACTTTTCGAACGGGGATCATCCACGCCGACCATCGGATCGAGGTCCTGCCCCCAGCAGGCTTCCTTACCGAGCCGCGTCAAATTCCGAACCCCAGTTACGATAAGGCGCTCTTTGAGCGGAAACTTTTTGAGCTGGGATTGAACAACGAATTTACACGCCGGGCGATGGACAAGTTTGGAGAGTCGTTTGGATTGGAAGAATTGCGCGCCAGTCTCGAAGTGGAAATGAATCAGTCGCGCGTGTCGGACCGGAACGCGATCCGAGGGATGTTGGCGTTGGCCCGGTCCAACCATGAGGTTCAGTTTCAGCCCCAGCAGCAGCTGTCTGAACGGGTTCTTTTCCCAGCCACGCCGTCGCAACGCAACGGTATCGAAGACGCCCGGTTCGTGTGCTTCCAGAAAGATGATGGATCCCACGTCTACTACGCCACCTTCACGGCATTCGATGGCAAGGTGATTTTGCCCGAACTGGTGGAGACTTCCGACTTCCTCCGCTTTCGGTTTATCACGCTGAATGGTCCGGCCGCCGAAAACAAAGGCATGGCCATGTTCCCCCGGAAAATCAACGGCGTTTATGCCATGCTTTCCCGCCAAGACAATGAAAACATCTACATCATGTTTTCTGACAACGTACACTTCTGGCATGAACGCAAAGTGCTGCTTAAGCCGACGTTCCCCTGGGAACTAGTCCAGCTTGGGAACTGCGGTTCCCCGATTGAAACTGAAGCAGGCTGGCTAGTCCTCAGCCACGGTGTCGGCCCCCTGCGAACGTACTGCATCGGCGCATTCCTCCTCGATCGCAACAATCCTGGCAAAGTGATCGGCCGCCTCCATGAACCCTTGCTCAGGCCGAATCAAAGCGAGCGTCAGGGGTACGTTCCGAATGTCGTTTATACCTGCGGTGCTCTCGTGCACAACGGCGAACTGATCGTTCCCTATGCCATGGCCGATCACGCCACCGGTTTCGCTACCGTTCCCCTCGATGAAGTGCTGGCTGCCATGGACTAGGAAGTGCCGTCGAACAGCATGAGCGACCCCAACAAAAGAGTAGCGATCCTGTCGCCAATAGCCTGGCGAACGCCTCCTCGGCAATATGGCGCTTGGGAAACGGTGGCTAGCAACGTCACCGAAGGGCTCATCGCCCGTGGCTGGGACGTGACATTGTTCGCTAGCGGGGATTCTGTGACCCGCGCTCACTTGCATGCCGTGGTGGACAAGGGATATGAAGAGGATTCCGCCGTCGATTCCAAAGCAGCCGAATACCTTCACATCTCCGAAGCGTTCGAGCACGCTGCTGAGTTTGATCTCATCCACAGCCACTACGACTTCATGCCTTTGAGCTACACGCGGCTCATCAAAACACCGGTCCTAACTACCATCCACGGATTCTCGTCAGCCAAAATCATGCCCATCTATCAGAAGTATCGTGACGGATATTTCGTTTCCGTCAGCGACTCTGACCGAGCGACAGAGCTCAATTACCTAGCGACTGTCTACAACGGCATTGATCTCTCGCTGTACCCGCTTCAGGAATGCGGCGGGGATGACCTGATTTTCCTCGGTCGGATCCACCCGGATAAAGGTGTTCATCTGGCCATCGAGGTTGCTCGTTTGTGCGGAATGCGTTTGATCATCGCTGGTATCATCCAGGACGAAGCCTATTTCCGGGAGCAAATCAGACCCCATCTTGACGATCACAACATCCTCTATATCGGACCAGTGGACGTGAGGGGCAAGAACGAACTGTTTGCTCGAGCCCGAGTTCTCCTGCACCTGAACACCATCCCGGAACGATTCGGACTTGTCCTAGTCGAAGCCAATGCAGCCGGCGTGCCCATCATCGCAATGGACCTCGGTTCTTGCCGTGAGGTGATTAAAGACGGGCAGACCGGTTTCCTGGTTGACAACGTCGCTGAGGCAGTTCGGGCCGTTGGACGAATTTCCGAGATCGACCGATCTGCTTGCCGCAGCCGAGTCCGACAATACTTTTCGATCGAAACCATGGTGGAGGGATACGAACGAGTTTACTCGACGATTTTTGATCTGGAGGCGAAGAAACGATCATGAAGCCGGACATTGTCAGGCGGTACAGCCACAACCCCATCCTCACCAAGGCGGAGATCCCATATCCCGTGGAGACTGTTCACAACGCGGCGGTCGTGAAGCACGGGAACGAATACATCATGCTTTTCCGCTCCCATCTCCGCACCGGACGGTCCATCATTGGCTTGGCACGCAGTGCCGACGGGTTCCACTTTACGGCCGATCTACAGCCTTTTCTGACTCCTGACCGGGACGGCCCTTTCGCTGCCTATGAAGAGTTTGGCGTGGAGGACCCGCGCGTCACCCTGGTGGAGGGAGAGTACATCATCACCTACAGCGCATACTCGCGAAATGGAGTGCGGATCGCCCTGGCCAAGACGAAGGACTTCGGTCGGGTGGAAAGAGTTTCCTTGATTACGGAGGCGGATTATCGGAATGTGGTGATTTTTCCCGAGAAGTTTGACGGGCTTTATGCCCGGCTTGACCGTCCTCATTCTGAAATCGCTCCCTGGTCAATCTGGATTTCCTATTCTCCGGATCTATGCTATTGGGGCCAATCGCAGCTCATCATGAGGCCCGTGCAATATCACTGGGACGAAATGAAGATCGGTCCTGGCGCGCCTCCGATCAAAACGGACCAGGGATGGCTGTCTATATATCACGGAGTCTTCCGGACTATGGATGGATCGGTCTATCGTTTGGGAGTTGCTCTTCACGACCTCATGGACCCGGCAAAGATCATCGGTGTGGGCGACTCATGGATTTTGCAACCGGAGGATCCTTGGGAGATAACTGGATACGTCCACAACGTGGTCTTCACCTGTGGTGCCGTTCTGGAGTCCGATGGAACCGTGAAGATCTACTGGGGGGGCGCAGACACGGTCATGTGCGTGGGCGAAGCGAATGTCTCGGATCTAGTCGCACTATGCCTGCATCACGGCAGACCGGCAAAGTAAGCATGGCATTTCAAGAGTCCTCTAATACCCCTGAATGGTATTTAATCCCCAGGGCAGCGTGCGCCTTGATGCCCCTCCCGCTTGTGATTCAATATCGCGTCAAGGCATGAAAACTCACGATCTGTCTGGGCAAGGTCAACGACTCGAAGAACAACAACTTCGGCTATAACGCCCTGACCGGCGAGTACGAAGACCTGGTCAAGACAGGCGTGCTCGACCCGACCGAGGTGGTGCGCACCGCTTTGCAGAACGCCGGCTCGATCGCGGCGCTGATGCTGACCACCGAAGCCCTCGTCGCCGACATTACGGAAGAAAAGAAGGGCGCTCCTGCCGGCGGCATGGGAGACATGTACTAAGAACTAGACACAGGCGTGCCATGAACGCGAGGTCGGGTTGGTGAGATAATTGCACGTAGGAGCTTTGGGAAGGCATTACGTGAAACTCGCGCTGCCGCTTCGCAAAGCAGCAACGCTGCTTAGAATGGGAGTTGTTCTAGGGTTTGCCAACAGTTGGA
>PMHI01000664.1:0-7505 GCA_003156615.1 Acidobacteriaceae bacterium
CCGTGCCGGCCGGTCTGGCCGTGTTCCTGCTTCGCGGCGAGGACCCGCAAGCGGAACCTTACGTCAGCAAGACTGCCAACCTCCGCCGCCGTCTGCAACGCTTGCTCGGCCCGGTCGCAGAACGCAACAAGAAGCTCAATCTGCGCGACCGCGTCCGCTCGATCGAGTACGCGCCGACCGGTTCCGACTTTGAATCCGGCTTTCTGCTTTACCGCGTCCTGCGCGCCACTTTTCCCAAGACGTACGGCANNCCGCATGCGCTTCCGCTTCGCGCCGCTGGTGAAGCTGCATCTCGAAAACCAATATCCACGGGCTTCCATCACCACACGCCTGGGACGCCTCAAGGGCCGCACGCTTTACTACGGGCCCTTCCAGTCCCGCACCTCCGCCGAGAAGTTCATGAACGATTCGCTCGACTTCTTCAAGATGCGCCGCTGCGTGGACGAACTCCATCCCGATCCGCAATTTCCCGGCTGCATCTACTCCGAGATGAAGATGTGCCTGGCGCCCTGCTTCAAGGGCTGCACCGACGAGGAATATACCGTCGAAGTGAGTCGCGTGCAGGCCTATTTCGATTCCGGAGGTGAATCCCTGGCCCGTGAGTTTTCAGCGCAGCGCGATGCCGCATCGGCCAATCTCGCATTTGAAGAAGCTGCCGCCACTCACGTCCGCTTGGAAAAGCTGAAGCCAATCCTCAGCCAGTTCCCCGAGATAGCCCGCCGCCTCGACCGTTTTTCTGCGCTGATCATTCAGCCCAGCCATCTCGCGGACTGCGTCACCTTCTTCTGCATCGAAAACGCAGCCATCGCCAGGCCGGTGGTGTTCTCGATCCAGCCCGCCGAGCACACGAAGTCGCAGTCCATGGAATCGCGGGTGCTGGCTGTTCTCGATTCGTCCCCGCCGGCGAAAGCACGGCCCGCGCTCGAAACCATGGAGCATCTGGCGCTGCTCAAACGTTGGTACTATCGTGGCCGCCGCGTCGGCGAAATATTTCTAGCCGATGATAAAGGTGTTTTTCCCATGCGCCGCATCGTGCGCGGCATCGGCCGCGTACTTAGAGGCGAGGGGCCGGAACAGGACTCCGCTCAGACAATCGTTCGAGAAGGAACGAGGGAAATCCCAAGTTGAATTAGGAAGAGTTGAAGAAAGGAAGGACGCAATGGCCATCAAAGATCCAAACGGCAAACAACTCCGCGAGCACCTGACCTATTTGCTCAATGGCGGCGGCGCCCACGCCCGGTTTGACGAGGTCGTGAAAAACATGCCGGAGGAGTTGCGCGGCGTGAAGCCCGACGGACTGCCGCACTCTGCCTGGATGCTGCTTGATCACCTTCGCCTGGCGCAGTGGGACATTCTCGAATTCAGCCGCACCTCCAAACATATGTCTCCCGAGTGGCCGCGCGGTTACTGGCCCAAGACGGAAGCGCCCTCGAGCACGGCGGAATGGAACAGGAGTGTTCAACAATTCCGCAATGATCTGAAAGCCATGCAGGATCTGGTGGCAAATCCAAAGACCGACCTGTACGCCCGCATCCCCTGGGGTGACGGCCAAACTATTCTGCGTGAGGCTCTGCTCCTGGCCGATCACAACGCCTACCATCTGGGTCAGTTCGTCGACGTGCGCCGTCTGCTGGGAGCTTGGAAAAGCTGACCCAACTCTCTTGTCAACAATTTCCTGCGAAACAACGCCTCCGCCAGGAGTTGATTCAAAATACTCGAGCCGGCCCTTTTCGGGCCGGCTCGATGGTTTCGTCAAACTGATCAGCTCTTCAAGGCGCCACGGTTATGGTGACGGGCGTCTCGTTGGTGAGTGATCCGGAGGTTCCGATCAACTCGATGGTTGTGGTTCCCGTTGGCGCGCGCCTGGAAGCACTCCACGTGATGGTTACCTTCACGCTGCCATTCGCCGGAGGCGTCACAGGGTTGGCCGAGGCCGTCGCCGATACGTCACTGGGGAATTCGTTCACGCTCAATTCAACAGAAGAATGGAATCCATTCACGCTGGTGACGGTGAGAGTGGTGGATACGCTGCCGTTTTCATCGATAGTGAAAGAAGAAGGCGACAGGGACAGGGTGAAGTTCTTCGCCGTCGAAGAGACGGTGAGGGCGATGGTGGTGCTGTGAGTGAGCGAGCCGGAGGTTCCGGTGATCGTCACCGTAGCAGCTCCCGTGGTTGCGGTCGAGGAAGCGGTTAGCGTGAGGGTTGAGGTTACGCTTCCGTTCGCCGCCGGAGTCACCGGATTGGTGGAGAACGTCGCGGTCACGCCCGTGGGCAGGCCGGTAGCGCTCAACGTGGTCGCGGAACTGAAGCCGCCCGTGCTGGTAATGGTGATCGTGCTCGTTCCGCTGGCGCCCTGGGTTACGGTCAGGGAAGCGGGCGAGGCGGCGATGGTGAAGTTCGGCGTCGCCGTAGCACTGACCGTGAGAGCCAGCGTAGTGGTTGCGGTCAGGCTGCCCGAAGTTCCGGTGATGGTCACCGTGGAGGTTCCGGTCGTGGCCGTGGAGCTTGCCGTCAGAGTCAGCACGCTGGTCCCGGTGGTGGGGTTCGTGCCGAACGCCGCGGTCACGCCGCTGGGCAACCCGGACGCGGCCAGGGTTACACTGCCGGTGAATCCGTTCAGGTCGGTCACCTTAATGGTGCTGGTGCCGCTGCTGCCCTGGGTAACCGTCAGACTGCTCGGCGAATCCGAGAGCGTGAAGCTCGGCGTTGCAGAGCCGGCCAACAGGTTAATGATTCCAGTCGTATTCGGACTGCCCCAGCCGGTGCAGAGATCGAATCCGGTTATTCCCGAATAGGTTCCGCAACTGCCGCTGGTAATGTCGTGGAAATAGGTGCCATAGCTTGAGGTAAGAGCCGCCGGGTAAATGATCGGATTGATATAGCCGATCGTATCGCCGTTGGTCGCCGCCTGTTCATTGGCCAGAGCCAGGTAGCCGGCCCACATGGGCGTTGCGAAGCTGGTTCCACCGTAGTCGTTGGCCGTACAAGTGGTTTGGTCGGCGCAGACGTAAAAGGTAAAATTCGCGTTGGCCGATACGTCTGGACCGTTCCGTAACGTTGTGGATCCCTTATTGGAGGAAGTAATCACGCCCGAGAGCTTCTGCCAGGAGGGGATCGGGACGGAGTCCGGGGAGATGCCGCCGCCGCTGTCTGCCCAGGCAGTTTCCGATTTCCAAGGGCCAGCCGCGCTGGCGGTTGTCAGGTCCGTGCCACCGACCGAGACGATATTCGCATCGTCCGCTGGCCAGGCCTCATTCGACGAAGACCAGGCCGAACTGTCGCCAGACGCGGCAAAGAAGTTCTGGCCTTGCGATGCCATCTGCTCAAAGTATGGGTCCAGAGTGCTAGGGTCTGCCGGCGTCCAGCCCCACGAGCAACTGATCTGCTTGGACAGGGGAGCGTCCGTAGTCGAAACCATCGCGCTGATGCAGGCAGTATCGCTAATGTTTCCTGATCCACTGGCCAGGACATCGCCGCAGACGTACATGTAGAGCATTGTTGAGCCTGGGGCCATGCCCATCGCCTGCGTCATGTCGAGGGTCTGCTCGGTATCGTCGCATGCGCTGCCGCCGCTATCGACGCAGCTCGTGCCGTACCCGCCGGTGGAAATGAGGGTTGGAGTGTAAGGTTCCGTTTGCCCAACGTTTTTGTAATACGTGGAAAGATCGGCCAAGTCGGTGCCCGCGAATTCAAACAGGGCAATGTTCTGGCCGGTGCCGGTGAGCGCCGTTCCGCCGTAGTAGGCCGCGCGCATGTCGCTGCCCAAAAAGGATGCCGAAGGGCCGGAGCCGGTCGTGGCATGAGAGACGACCTTGTCGGGATCGATCCCATGGGCCTTGGCGTAATCGCTCTTCTTAACATACAGCGGATGCGGTTTGGAATCATTGTCCAAACCACTGATATGCCAAACCTGGAAGGGGAGGTCCACCGTGGGCTCGCGGTCCACGGCAAAGAATGTGCGGTTTTCAGTGAGGTCCTGATAGAGCCCCAGGGTCACATGGAAGGCCCTCTCGATGTTCGCGACCGTGCCGGTCAGCCTTAGATCCCTGCCTTCGAGGTTTCCGCTGATGATCTCAAAGCCGCTCGCTTTCGCGAAAGCAACCAAGGCGTCCCAATCTTGCTGGCTGGGGCCAAACCTCGCGGTAAATTCCTGCGGCGTAAGGAACTGGTGGTAGGAAGAGCTTTGAGGATCCTGGACTTCCTGCACGAAATTTTGCAACCCTGCGCGATCGCGAAGCGGCAGAACCATGTCGAAGCGGAGGGTCTGGGTTGACGGGAGTTTCCCGATGAGCTGCGCTTGCCCGTTGGCAACCGCGTCGCGCACATGACGCGTCAGTAGGGGCTGGGGCTGGGCCTGGGCTGGGATGGTAAACAACAAGACAACGGCTGCACAAACAAGCGCAACCACTGTCGGCTTTGGGGAAGGAATTTTCTTCATGTTCTTGTCCTTTTTGATTTTCAGATGTGGAACGTTCGGCTGTCTGAACTTACAGCCCAAGAATCGCGGCATGTTAGCTCACATTCGTGCCCGCCATCTACATTTTTTTGAAAGTGTTACGAAAACGGAATACCAGGACGGGGAAAAACCTTAGACCCTCAGGTCTGAACTGTAGCCTTAACGGGAAAAGACCTTAGGCCGTCAGGGCTGGATAGAGGCTGTGTTTGGCAGGACCTTTGCGGAATCGCAACCTTCACGCCATCGCGCCCACGCTCGTCAAACTCCACGAATTCCCATTCGACCTCAGGCGAGGGCAGCGCAACAATATGCCTGTATGCCACTCCAGGCGCGACCAGTAATCCAACCCTTGCAGCGGCAGGTGGATGTCCTCGTCGGCCTTCCGTTCCACAACTGCGAGCCGACCCGCGTGCGTCACCGCGAGCACATCGATCATCGCACGGTCGCAGGCGGAGAATGCCGGAACCTGAGAATACTGGCATGACGACTCCAGTCACCCATCCACCACGCTTACATCGCCCACCACCAGAGACTCCGGCCATCTCTCCGGACGCAACGGATGCTGACGCGGACCATGGGGATGGCGAGTGTCGCGCAAACAATTGGCAAGCCCCGCGAATTCGGCTTCGCTACGGGCTTCAAGAACGCGCTCCTCATGCGCCCGCTCCGAAGAAAATAGAGTATTTGGATTGGGCCAGGTCGAAGGCGACAGCACCGTTTTCGATACCAGCGCGCGCAGCTTCGCTGAGAAAGTCCTGCACGCCACGAGTTAGAGCTTACGGCGTCACCGTCGGCATCGGGGATGGTCCATTCCAGATTTCCCAACCCGAACCCCTCAGGGGTCTGTGCCAGGTGACTATCGTCACAGTTCTCCCGTGGATGTTTCGTTCGCCGTCCTCCGCTCCCTGTGGGATAATGAACTTATCCGCCCGAACTGAGTCTGCCTCCAGCCCGGCGGCATCTAATTCCGGTGGATAAAAGCTTGCATAAACCATCTCTCGCCGATAAACAGCGCTTCTTCTTCGACCACTACGGGGTCACCGAAAACGACCTTGAACATTACCTGGCGGCCGCGCTTTCCGCCGGCGGCGACTATGCCGACCTTTATTTTGAATATCTCTCCTCCACCTCGCTCATGGTGGATGAGTCCATGGTGAAATCGGCTTCGCAGGGCATTTCCGCCGGCTGTGGCGTGCGAGTCGTTTCCGGCGAGCGCACCGGCTATGCCTATACCGATGACCTTTCCGCGAGCCGCATNNCCCGTGGCTGGGTTCCAGCAAACCGCGGCGCGCAGCCTGTATCCCGTGACTCTGCCCTCGGTCGATGCCGAAATCACTGCCAAGGTTGAACTGGTGATGCGAGCCGACAAAGCAGCGCGGGCCTGCGATCCGCGCATTCAGGAAGTTCGCGCCAGCTATGCCGACGAACTGCGAAATATTCTGGTCGTCGCCTCCGACGGAACCTTCGCCGAAGATTCCCAGCCGCTCGCCCGCATGAACGTTTCCTGCATAGCCAAAACCGACGGCAACTCCGCTCGTGGCGGTTCCGGCGGCGGCGGACGCGTCGCCCTCGACTTCTTCTTCGGCGACAAGAATCCCGAGTTCTTCGCCAAAGAAGCCGCCCGGCAGGCGATCCTTCAACTCGACGCCCGTGAAGCTCCCGCAGGGGAGATGGAAGTTGTACTCGGTCCCGGATGGCCGGGCGTGCTGCTGCACGAAGCGGTCGGACACGGTCTCGAAGCCGATTTCAATCGCAAGAAGACATCGGCCTTCGCCGGTCTGATCGGCAAGCGTGTAGCCAGCGAGAAATGCACAGTCATCGACAACGGCACCATGCCGTGGCGTCGCGGGTCGCTGAACGTGGACGACGAAGGCGAGCCCACGCAGGAAACCGTGCTGATTGAAAAAGGAATTCTGAAAGGCTACTTGAGCGACAAGCTCTCGGCACGTCTGATGGGCATCGCCGATACCGGCAATGGACGCCGCGAAAGCTACGAACACATCCCGATGCCGCGAATGACCAACACCTACATGCTCGCGGGCCAGGACAATCCCGAAGATATCATTCGCTCGGTGAAACGCGGCATCTACGCGGTCAACTTTGGCGGAGGCCAGGTCGATATCACCAACGGCAAGTTCGTGTTCGGAGCTTCCGAGGCCTACATGATTGAAGACGGCCACATCACCGCCCCGATCAAAGGCGCAACGCTCATCGGCAATGGCCCAGACGTGCTGACGCGGGTCTCGATGGTGGGCAACGATTTGAAGCTAGACGAAGGCGTCGGCACCTGCGGCAAAGATGGACAAGCCGTGCCAGTAGGCGTAGGCATTCCGACCATCAAGATCGATCGCCTAACCGTAGGCGGCACCGCGAAGAAAGATCCCGGCGGATTCATGCAGTAAGACTCGATCCGGCGCAGACATGGGTTGCCGACATTGGCACATCTCGCGAATCGGCGCCGATTTCAGGAAGGCGACAAGACACTGGCCGGGTATCTCGATCGCGCCAGTTCCCGCAAGAGTGAGGCAACACCCTTAAAGACGATCATTATGAATTCTTCGGCACCCGCTCAACTAGAAACCGGAAACCCGAAACTGGAAACCGACCTTCGCTCCCTCGCCCAGGACATCGTCCGCCGCGCCATGAACGGCGGTGCCACGGCTGCCGAATGCGTAGTCCGCGAAGGCGACGAATTCTCCACCCTAGTCCGCCTAGGCCAGGTCGAAACCCTCAAAGAATCCGGATCAAGATCCATCGGCGTCCGCGTCTTCAACGGCCAGCGCGCCGCCAGCACTTACTCCAGCGATTTCTCCCGCGAAAGCCTGGACCGCATGGTGAAGTCCGCATTGGAGCTTTCAAAGATCACATCGGAAGATCCGTTCGGCGGAATTCCTGACGCTTCGCAACTCGGCTCGCTCACGGGCGACCTCGATCTCTATCACGAAGACGTGTACTCCCTTCCCGGTCCCGACCGCATCGACTACGCCCGCCGCACCGAAAAGGCCGCGCTCGATTTCGATCCGCGCATCAAGAATTCCGAAGGTGGAT
>PMHI01000664.1:7537-10932 GCA_003156615.1 Acidobacteriaceae bacterium
CGCACGCTGACAAAACTTGAATCCCCCGAGCAGGTCGGCAAGGTCGCCGCCGAACGCACGCTCCGCCGTCTGGGCGCGCGCAAGGTGAAGACCGCGCAGGTGCCGATCATCTTCGATCCCATGGTTGCCACCTCGATCCTGGAACATATTTTCGAAGGCGTGAACGGCGACTCGGTCTACCGCGGCGCTTCGTTTCTCGCCGGCAAGCTGGGACAGAAGATCGCCGGCGACAACGTCACCATTATCGACGACGGCACCATCCCCGGCGGTTTCGGTACCACTCCATTCGACGGCGAAGGCATACCGACACGCCGAACCGTAGTCATCGAGAAGGGCGTGCTGAACTCTTACCTGATGAATANNAGCCCGGAACCAGAACGCCAAAGCAACTGATTTCTGCAATCAAGGAAGGCCTCTACGTGACCGAGTTTCTCGGCCACGGCGCAAACCTCGTGACCGGCGATTATTCCCGCGGCGCATCGGGCCTGTGGATCTCGGGTGGAGAGTTCGCTTATCCGGTCGAAGAGATCACCGTGGCCGGGAACCTGAAAGAGATATTTTTCAACATCTCCGCGATTGCAAATGATCTCGAGTTCCGCGGCGCCGTGGCCTCGCCGACACTGCGCATTGACGGCCTCACCGTGGGCGGTGAATAATTCGGGCCCATGAGATTCGCCAAGGTCGTATTTTGGATCGCTGCGGTCTGGGGCGTGTTAGTGCTCACGCCCCTCTATTTTATCTTCGATCGGATCGGCCTCCAGGATCCGCCACCGATTACCCATCCCGCGTTTTACTACGGCTTCGTCGCCGTGGCGCTGGCCTTCCAGGTTGCATTCTTCGTGATTGCAAAAGACCCTGTGCGCCTCCGGCCGATGATGATTCCCGCCATGCTCGAGAAGTTTGCCTATGGCGCCACCCTGCTGGTGCTCTATCTACAGAATCGACTGCACTTACAGGATCTGGCACTCGGCGGCGTCGATATGGTGTTCGGCGTGCTGTTCCTGGCGGCATTCTTCAAGACCGGCGGCTAGCAATTCTGGCCTCCTCGACTGCGCTTTGATGGCTTCACCGTGTTCAGCGCCCTCCAATTGAATGAGCCAATGTCCTCGTCTGAATTGACGCGGTAAGGTAGAATAAAGCTCTGGTTTTGCTGAAAATGGGGGGAAGTTATGTCGAGCCGTGGAAAAGCGACTTTAGTAGAAAGCGGGCTTGTTTTGGCATTGATGGGGATTTTGGCCGGAGCGATCGGAGGCCTTGCCGTCGGCGTGGTTACAAGTCCTAAATCTTCAACCTCAACATCTGCGGCTCACTAGCCCGAACCTTCCGCAAGGGCCGCCGCGCCCGTATGCGATACTGAACCCATGCAGTCCCCGCTTCAGGCGCCCACCGCGTCCACAGACCCAAAATCGGTGAAAGTGAACCTCACCGCCGGTACGGGCGTGGACATCGAATGGGGCGACGGCCACGTTTCCCACTACAGCTTCCTCTTTCTCCGCAACGCCTGCCCTTGTGCGATGTGCGAAGAAGAGCGCGCCAAGACCGGACTCGAGCGCGGAGAGCTACCCAAACTCGCCCCCGGGGCGCTGCCCATGTTCAAACCCGCCGCCCGGCCGCTCTCGGCCGAAGGCATCGGCAAGTACGCTATCAAATTCAACTGGAATGACGACCACGACCTTGGCATCTACTCCTGGAAGTTCTTGCGCGAAGTCTGCCCCTGTGGCGAGTGCAAGGCGGCGCGGGCGGGAACCGAGGCATAGGGCAGAGGCGCACGTCGATGCAAGAGGGTACATTCAGCAGAACAGCGCATCGGGTGGCGATTCGCCGGGCGGCGCACCAGCTGCTTGACCAGCCCAGGGTGCTGGAGGATCCCCTGGCTCTGCGCATCATTGGCTCCGAAGCCGCAGAAACGCTTCGCTCCGATCCCAAAGAGGGCCATGCTTTCTCCCGCGCCTTCCGCGCATTTATGGCAGCGCGCAGCCGCTATGCCGAGGACGAGCTGGCCCGCGCGGTCGCCCGTGGCGTAACGCAATATGTTGTCCTTGGCGCCGGACTCGATACTTTCGCCTACCGCAATCCTTACTCGGGACTGTGCGTGTTCGAGGTTGATCACCCCGCCACGCAGCTTTGGAAGCGCGAGCGGTTGCAAGCGGCGGGCATTGCGATCCCGCCGTCTTTGACCTTTGTCCCTATCGACTTCGAGCAGCAAACGCTCGCAAACGGGCTTGCGCAATGCGGATTCAACGCCGGTGCGGCGGTGTTTTTCTCCTGGCTGGGCGTAACGCCTTATCTAACGCGCGAAGCCTGCATGCTCGCGCTGAGCTTCATTGCGAAAAGGCCTGTGGGCAGCGGAGTGGTATTTGATTTTGCAATTGACCGGGCGCTGCTCAATCCCGGGCAGAGGATGGCGCTCGATGCGCTCTCCAAACGTGTGGCTGCTTCGGGTGAACCTTTTCAACTATTCTTCGATCCCGGGAAACTCGAGGACGAGCTGAAGAGTCTGGGATTCCACTGTACTGAGCTTCTGCAGGGCAAGGAACTCAACGCGCGTTACTTTAAGGACCGCAAAGATGGCCTGCTCGTCCGCGGCGGCCTGGGACATCTGATGGGCGCGTGGGTGTGAGGGATCGAAACTGAACCCCGCATCGAAGTGAGATGGAAAAATGAAAATGGAAAATGAATGACGCGCTCACCCAGCTTGGCCTCGCGTACAAGTACAAGGCCAATAGGATCTCTCAAGAGACGCTGCCCGATCCGCTGAAGGGCGATTCTTTCAGCAATCGTGTCGGCAAAGAAGAGATCATCAAGACTGTGCACGCGATCGAGAAATAGCTCCTGGGGCTCTCGAACTTGACGATCGGAAATCGCATCCCGCACGTCGCCAATCCCGAATCCCCTGTAAAATTCAATCATCGACTCCGGAGCCACTTCCGCATTGTCTTTTCTCGATCAACTCAACCCGCAGCAGCGCGAAGCCGTCGAAACCACCGAGGGTCCGGTGCTGATTCTCGCCGGCGCGGGGAGCGGCAAGACGCGCGTCATCACTTACCGCATCGCCTACCTGATTGAGCATATCGGAGTGATGCCGGAATCCATTCTGGCAATGACCTTCACCAACAAGGCCGCCGCCGAAATGGGCGAGCGGGTCGCGAAACTGGTCGGCGGACTGAGCATCGCCAAGCCCGTCATCTCGACGTTTCATTCGTTCTGCGTGCGGGTTCTGCGCCGCGACATCGAGGCCCTACAGATTCCCTCGGCCACGCCCGGCCAGCCGCCCATCGGCCACAGCAAGAAATTCGTCATCTACGACGAGAGCGACCAGCAATCGGTAGTCAAGTCTGTGATGAAGCGCCTCGGCCTCGACGACAAGCAACTCACGCCGCGCACGGTGCTCGCGC
>PMHI01000664.1:10942-17523 GCA_003156615.1 Acidobacteriaceae bacterium
ACCCGGCTGTTGAAATCGTCTGCGGCGGTGCGCGAGTATTACAACCGCCGCTTCCAATATCTGCTCATCGACGAATACCAGGACACCAACCGTCCGCAGTACGAACTGATGCGCATGCTCGCCGGAACGCGGCACAACGTCTGCGCCGTCGGCGATGAGGACCAGTCGATCTACTCCTGGCGCGGCGCCGACATCCGCAACATTCTCGAATTTGAAAAAGACTTTCCGGAGGCGAAGATCATTCGCCTCGAACAGAATTACCGCTCCACGCAGAACATTTTGCAGGCCGCCTCGTCGGTGGTGGCAAACAACATCCGGCGCAAAGGCAAGAACCTTTGGACCTCGCGGCAGGGCGGCACCAAGATCGGCTACTACGAGGCCCCCGACGGCGAGAACGAAGCGCTCTTCGCCGCCGACCACGTTGCCAAGTATCTGCGCGAGGCTGCCCATCGCGGCGAGACTCCGCGCGCCGCGGTGCTCTACCGCACCAACTCGCAGTCGCGTTTGTTTGAAGAAGCCATGCGCCGCTACGGCCTCAAGTATCACGTGGTCGGCGGATTTTCTTTCTACGAGCGCGCCGAGATCAAAGATATGATCTCGTACCTGAAAATTATCCAGAACCCGGACGACTCGATCTCACTGCTGCGCGTGATCAACACGCCGACTCGCGGCATCGGCAAAGGCACAATCGAAACCCTGGAACGGCTGGCGCTCGAAACCGGCTTGTCGTTGTGGGGTGCGATCGGCGAAGCCATCCGCCGCCAACTTCTCCCGCAGCGCGCGCTCGCGGCGCTGAACAACTTTCACCAACTGATCGAAGACGCGCGTGCCATGCTGGCGGGGGGATATGTACAGCGCTTGTTGGAGACCTCGGGGCTGGCGAAATCCGAGCAAGCGGGGCGGCTGCAGGAAAATAGCCCGTCCCAGGATGATGCCGAGTCCTTCAGTTTCGGTGCTTTGGCGGAGCAAGATACGCTACCCGCGTCAGATTCAGTGCCCATCGTGCCTTATCGCGGTGACTTGGGTCCGGTGGATGGCGACGAATTCACGGAATACGATTTGAATACGGGAGGGAAAGAAATCGGCACCGCCGACCTCCTGAAATTCCTCATCGATCGCACCGGCTACATCAAGCTCCTCGAAGAAGAAGACACGCCAGAAGCCTTCTCGCGCATCGAAAATCTGAAAGAACTGGTCAACGCAGCCATGGACTCGCGCGACCGCGGCGAATCGCTCGACCAATTCCTCGATCACGCCGCTCTCATCAGCGACGCCGACGACTACGACGAACGCTCCCAGATCACGCTCATGAGCCTGCACGCCGCCAAGGGCCTGGAGTTCCCGCTGGTCTTTCTCAGCGGCCTTGAAGAAGGACTGTTTCCGCATTCGCGCACCTTGCTCCAGCCTGACGACGTCGAAGAGGAGCGCCGACTTTGCTACGTCGGCATGACCCGTGCCATGGACCAGCTCATCCTAACTCGCGCCGTCTATCGCAGGAGATACGGCACAGACTTCCCGGAAGCCAGCGTACCTTCGCGTTTTCTCGAAGAAGTTCCGATTCCGCTGCTCGAAGAGCTAGGCAGACGGCGCAGCACAGCGAGTGTAGGAACTCGTGTGGAGACGGGCACTTTTGCCCGTCCGACGGGACGCAATCCCGCAACCTATGATGCCGAGAAGGCTCATTATTCCTACGAAGACGAAGACCAAAGCGCAAGCTGGAAAGGCGGCGCAGGCCGCGGCGTCCCGGTCAACCGAAGCCGCCAAAAGCCGACCGCCCCGGTCAAGCCTTATAACTCCATCGAAAACATCGCCGAGTTCTTCGCGTCGCGCGGGAAGAAGTTCTCGATCCCC
Source organism: Acidobacteriaceae bacterium (assembly GCA_003156615.1). Next base: position 12,794 of record PMHI01000664.1, read on the forward strand.
AAGACGCCGGTCGAAGCCCCTACCGGCAAGCGCGGATTCCTCCCCGGCCAGAAGGTGCGCCATCCGAAGTACGGCGAAGGAACGGTCTATCATCGAGAAGGAGAAGGCGAAGAAGCCAAGATTACGGTACAATTCCCTCGCTTCGGCTTGAAGAAACTGGTGGAGAAGTATGCCCAGCTGGAGCGCGCTTGAGCGCAATCTGGTAATTTTGTAGCTGGGCAATTCGCTTGACACGGCCTTCACCTTCGGGCCGAAGCAACGCAATAGTCCGATCATCAAATTGCAGCTCCAAGAAAGCACTCATGGCAAACACAGCAACGCTGACCCGAGAAGAACGAAAAAAAACGAAACGCTCCGCGCGCAAGAAGACGAAAGCGGAAAAGCCAAAGAAGCCCCGCGATTATGCCCGCGGATCGAAAAAGCGCAAGGTGAAGAAGTTGGCTCGCGGCCAGTCGAAACGGTAAAGGCAGCAATGGGTAGTAGACACCTAGCATTTGGCCGGACCAGACCGGCTAAATGCTAGGTGCGAATGGCTAAAGGCTCGTTTTTCAGGAGACAACTACCTCTTGTCACAATCAGCTCCGGACCCCGCGGCCAACGTGCGCACCTCGGACAATCAGCTTTTCTGCTGCAAGTCGATCGACAAGCTCATCTCGGAATCTGAGGCCCCAGGGCAACGCTTGCAAAAGACCCTCGGCCCCTGGTCGCTGACCGCGCTCGGCATCGGTGCGATCATCGGCTCCGGAATTTTTATCCTCACCGGCACCGCTGCGGCGGGCGAATACTTCCAGGCCCCATCCATCCTGCATGCGCAGGCCCTCGACGTAATCGTGAATCTGCTGCGCACCGGCAGCACGGCGGGAGCGCTCATGCACGGACGCCCGCCCGCCGGACCGTCGATTGCGATTTCGTTTTTCCTGGTCGCAATCGCCTGCAGTTTTGCTGGATTGTGCTATGCCGAGCTGGCCTCGATGATTCCCATCGCCGGCAGCGCCTACACCTATTCCTACGCAACCCTCGGCGAAATCTTTGCCTGGATCATCGGCTGGGATCTCATTCTCGAATACGTAGTCTCGAACGTCGCAGTCGCGGTTGGCTTTGCCGGTTATACAAAAGCGCAGCTGGCGGTGTTCGGCATCAACTTGCCGGAAAAACTGGCGAGTCCAGTCTGGGCCGGCGGCCAGTGGACCGGCGCCTATTTCAATCTTCCCGGCTTTCTTATCGTTTTCGTTCTCACGCTGCTGCTGGTGCGCGGTGTGAAGGAGTCGGCCGAGACCAATAACATCATGGTGGCGGTCAAGATCGGCGCCATTCTCACCTTCCTGGTAGTCGGTGGAATGCTGGTGAAGCCCGCAAACTGGCATCCCTTCGCGCCTTCCGGCTTCGCCGGGATCGTTACCGGAGGCGCTATCGTTTTCTTTACCTACATCGGATTCGATTCGGTCTCTACTGCCGCCGAGGAATCGCGCAATCCGCAAAAAGATTTGCCCTTCGGCATAATCATGTCGCTGGTAGTCTGCACGGTGCTCTATGTCGGTGTGGCCGTCGTCCTGCTCGGCATGATGAAGTACACAAGCTTCGTCTCCGGTGCAGCCGCCGAAGCGCCCGTGGCCTATGCGATGAAGTATCTGGGCGTGCACCCGCTCTTCCGCTCGGTCATCGTGATCGGAGCGCTGACCGGCATGATCTCGTCGCTGCTCGTGTTTCAGTACGGGCAAGCGCGCATCTGGTACGCCATGTCTCGCGACGGCTTGCTGCCCAAGCTGTTCTCCGCGGTGCACCCGAAATTTAAGACGCCGCACGTTTCCACCTGGATCGCCTGTTTCGCCGTTGGAATTCCCGCAGGCCTGGTGGACATCGGAGATGCCGCCGACCTCGCCAACATCGGGACGTTATTTGCCTTCGTTCTGGTTTCGCTGGGAGTGATCATCCTCCGCCGCAGGCAACCCGATCGCAGGCGCGCCTTCCGAGTTCCGTTTGTCCCGTGGTTCCCGCTGATCTCCATCATCCTCTGCGTCGGCCTGATGACCGGACTCACCGTGATTACCTGGCTGCGGTTCGTGGTCTGGCTCGGCCTGGGCTTGCTGATCTATATCTTCTATAGCCGCCACCGCAGCGAGTTTGCGAAGAAATAGCCATCCGCCAAAATGCCGTTCCGGGCCTCGTGACCTCCCTTCTTTGCTCCGGGAACCCGGGTCTTGATGGGGAATCTCGCTTTCCCTCCTCGCAAATCTTCCACCAAGAATCTACAATCAGGAGGTGATGTCCTCCGCGCTCGATCGGCCGCCCAATAGTTTCCTGCGACTTCTCCCTAAGGCCGAGTTGCATCTGCATCTCGAGGGCGCAATTGAGCCGGCCACGCTGCTCGAACTTCGCCTGCGCCACGGCGATCGTGCCACCCGGTCCGAGGTCGATGCACTCTACCGCTACGAAGATTTTCAAGGGTTCCTGCTGGCCTTCAAGAACATCACCCAGCACCTGAGAACCGTCGACGATTACGAGCTCATCACCTACCGCCTGATGCAGCGGCTGAAAGAAGAAAACGTGCTCCACGCCGAGGTCTACATCTCGGTCGGAGTCTGCCTCTGGCGTAAGCAGGATTTTGCTGCCATCTTCGAGGGCCTCGATCGCGGCCGGGCCCGTGGCGCTCGCGACTTCGGCATCTCCCTGGTATGGATCTTCGACGCCGTGCGCCAGCTCGGTGCCGAGGCCGCGCAGAAAGTCTTCGAGCTGGCCGTCCGCTATCACGACCGCGAGGTCGTCGGCATCGGCATCGGAGGCGACGAGCAGAAAGCGCCGCCCGAGCTGTTTCGCGACGCTTACGCCTGGTCGGCTGACCACGGCCTGCGCCTGACTGCCCACGCCGGCGAAACCGGCCCTCCGGAATCGGTCTGGGGGGCGCTCAACCTGCGCGCCGAGCGCATCGGCCACGGCCTTACGGCCTTCCACGATCCCGATCTTGTCGAAGAACTCGCACAACGGCAGGTCCCCGTCGAAATCTGCCTCACTAGCAACCTGCGCACCGGCCTTTGCCCGAGCCTTGCCGAGCATCCCGCGAAAACCTACTTCGACCATGGAGTGATGATCACGCTCAACACGGACGACCCAGCCATGTTCGACACCACGCTCGCCCGCGAATACCAGCTTGCCCAGCAAACCTTCGGATTCACCGATGAACACCTCCGCGAACTGGCTCGTAACTCGTTCGAGGCGTCATTCCTGCCGGCGGAAAAGAAACTGGAGTTTCTGAACCTGTTCGACGCCGCGGCGGCCAGATAAATTTCGAGCGTGCGATTGCCCGTCGCCGATTGGAACTGCTGCTCAGGTCACCGCCGTTATAAAATCGACGATCAAGAATTATCCATCACCGGAGTACCGAGAACTACGGGCAACCGGGTACTGGCAACCGGCAACTGAATGTCCCTCCACATCGGCATCGTCGCCTGCAGCGCAGAAGGCGCCGCGCTCTGCTATCGCACCATCTGCCTTGAAGGAGCGGCGTTGCTCGGCCCGCACCACCATCCCGAAATCTCCATGCACGGCCATGACTTCGCCGACTACGTGAAGTGCATCGATGGCAACGACTGGGTGGGCGTTGCCGAACTTATGCTCTCCTCGGCGGAAAAGCTGGCCCAAACCGGGGCGGACTTTCTGATTGCTCCCGTCAACACCGTGCATCAAGCTTTCGACCTGGTCGAGCACCGTTCGCCGCGTCCCTGGCTGCACATTGCCGTCGAGGTCGCGAGCGAGGCCAAGCGCCATGGCTACAAGCGCCTGGGAGTTCTGGGCACCCGCGCGCTGATGGAAGGGCCGGTCTACCGCGAAAAACTGAAAGCTGCCGGCATCGAGCATCGCATTCCCGCTGCGGAGCAGCGCGAACGCATCCACCGCATCATCTTTGACGAGCTCGTCCAGGGTGTGTTCTTGCCGCGGACCCAGACGTATCTCAGCGAAGCAATCCGCACCCTGAAGGACGAAGGCTGCGATGCGGTAGTCCTGGGGTGCACCGAGATTCCCCTGGTGATGACGCCGGAGCGGTCTCCGTTGCCCATGCTGGATTCAACGCGCCTGCTGGCGAGAGCCGCGCTGCGCAAGGCCGTGGAGGGCTAGCAAGAATCGCGGGACCATGCCTCCGAGTCTCAAATTCTGCCAACTCCGCGGTCTCTACGCCATCGTACGCCTGCCTCCGCACGCGCCCGTTCCCGCCTGGGCCACGCAGGGTGATTTCACTTCGATCACGCGCACCGCCGATGAACTCTCCGTCGTTTGCGGCGCCCACAACATTCCGAGGCATGTCGATCCCGGTCCGCGTTGGGTTTGCCTCAAGCTCGAAGGGCCGTTCGCATTCTCTCAGACCGGAATCCTGCTCTCCTTCATCGAACCGCTGTCGAACCGCGGCATCCCCATCTTCGCCACCTCGACCTACGACACGGATTACGTTCTTGTGCAGGAAGAGTTCGCGGGGGTAGCGCTAGAAACTCTTGATAAGGCCGGTCATGAACTCCTGGGGTGATGAATCCTGGCGAAAGTGATCGAATCGCTGCTTTCATTCCGCACTGCCGTGGGCACCGTTCGCCCCGCCAATTTCGCCGAACGCTGCTGCCAAGCCTGCACTTTATCCCGCATCCATGCTGTAATAAGAGTAATCATTCAATGCCATCCGCCCTTACAACCCTGCGCCGCCGCGTGAAAGCCCTCCACCGCAACTGGCGCGGAGCCGCCATGGCCGC
>PMHI01000664.1:17555-26398 GCA_003156615.1 Acidobacteriaceae bacterium
CGCATCGACAAGCTGGGCGCCCTGGGCACGGCGGTCGTCACCATTTCCGGCGGCGAGCCATTGCTGCATCCCGATCTCGACGACCTGATCCGCCGCATCCGCTCGAACGGCATGATCGCGGGATTGATCACCAACGGATATTTCTTGGTCGCCGAACGCATTCAGCGCCTCAATCGCGCCGGCCTCGAGTGGCTGCAGATCTCCATCGACAACGTGAATCCCGACGAAGTTTCGAAGAAGAGCCTGAAAGTTCTCGACAGGAAGCTGCAACTCCTCGCCGAGCACGCCGAGTTTCACGTGAATATCAATTCCGTGGTGGGCAGCGGCATTTCGCATCCGCAGGACGCGCTAACCATCGGCGAGCGCGCCATCGAACTGGGTTTCAGCTCGACCATCGGAATTATTCACGATGGCAGCGGCCAATTGCAGCCGCTGGGCGGAGAAGAACGCCGCATCTATCACGAAATGAAGTTAATGGAGAAACGCAGCTTCACCCGCATCAACGCTTTTCAGGACAACATTGCGCAGGGCTTGCCGAACGATTGGCGCTGCCGCGCCGGAGCGCGTTATCTCTACATCTGCGAAGACGGGTTGGTGCACTATTGCTCACAGCAGCGCGGCTATCCTGGAGTGCCGCTAGAAACCTATACGCGCGACGACATGCGCCGCGAATACCTCACGGAGAAAGGCTGCGCGCCGCATTGCACGGTTTCATGCGTGCACCAGGTTTCGATCTTCGACGCCTGGCGNNGGATGTCCTTCAGGGGTTTTTCGCGTCAGGCGTTTGCCGACCTTCCGCTCCGTTTATTTCTTCGGCTGCGCCGACGGCGGCAGAATTCCATTCAACCGCAAATACATGGCGGCGGCTGCGTAATGATCGGCCCAGCCGCTGGCTAGGCCCAGCGCCGCCATGGCACGGGGAAACTGGTGTCCGCCGAAGAATACAACGCTGTCGCCCAGTTTGGAGTCGTCCATCTTGGCGAGCACATCCCCGCAAAAGTCGAACGAAGCCGTGGCGGCGGCGAGGAGCTTGTCCTTGGCATCGGTTTCCTTGACTTCCTCGACTTTGGGCTCAGCCATGTCCGCAGCCTTGGCGCAGCCGGAGTTGTTGGAGCCAATGATGTGGACGACCAGATGCGAAAAGCTCATCTGCTCAGGGGTGGGCTTGTAGCTGAACTTATCGGCAGGCATGGCGCTAATGGCGCCGAGAATATTATTCCGCGAGCGGGGCAGCAACATGCGGAGAGAAGTCGCCACCGGATCTTTCACCGGGGCGGAAGCTTGCGGAGCTGCCGGTGCGGCAGCGGGGGCACTCATGGTCTGCGCGGACCCAGATGCGACGCAGGCACAAAGCCACACCGTAACGAAAAGAAATGTGACCAAACTGCGCTTCATTCGAAGCCTCCTTGATTTACTAGATCGAAGCGAAGACTGCGGCTTTCCCGAACACTCGCTAACCCCGGGCCGCGAGGGCCGAAGTCGCGAGCTTCCAAAGCAGATACCATCCGGCGACGATGCCAATCGCCGTCCCGCGTTTCACTTTGCTGTTGCAGGCGAAGCCGATCCCCATGAGCACGATGGTCCAGATGACGAGAATGTCCAGGCTCGAAGCCATGCCATAGAGAAATTTGTTGCCCGCACGATCCATGAAGTATGCCGGATTCGTGGCTACGGGATTGTTCACATTGAACCCTTCCGGATTAACCCCCGCGAACATCGAGACCGCCCCCAGAATGGAACCGATGATCCCGGGCAGGCCGGCATAAAAAACGATCGCATACGCCGTCTTGTAAGAGAGGTTGGCGCCCATGCCAAAGTTGAACGTCGCCCACAGCACCGCCGTGCTGATCGCCAAGAACACCAGAATGGTCACCGGGATTCCATAGGACAAGTAGCGAACCAAGGTGTCGGAAAAGCGAAGTCGTTTTTCCTGATCGTCGGGTGAGAGCTTGTCGAACTGGTCGGCCCGTGGGGAATGCGCAATTTCGTTCCTGCTGATCTGGTCGAAGCCGATCTGGCGGTCCATCGAATAGATAAAAAGCAGGGCAAAGATGGAGATCACGAGCCATGGTCCCCACCAGCTTGCATTGCGGCCGAGATCAGTGAAGGTTTTCGAGGGCGCGATGAAAGTGTTGACCAGGCGCGCGCCTTCGGAAAGCCGAGCGGGTTCTGGCGCGGGCACAGGCGCGGACACAGGTGGGAGCGGAGCGGCAGCCATTTGGGCCTCCAGTCGGATGCGAGGGAATTCTAGCCGGGAAACGCCGGCGAAACAAGCGGCGAGTGGCAGTGCACATTTAAGATGAAGCCATGCAGAATGTCACGCCGATCGCGATTGCGGCGCTCGGTTTGGAACTGGCTCCGGCGGTTTTGTTCGGCTGTGCCGCCGAGCGGGTTGNNGCGATTGCCTGGCTTCTGATGCGCGCCGCGGCAGCCGATGCCGGGCAGCGCGGCGACTGGCGGGACGCCCTGCTCCTGTTGATCCTGGGTCTGGCCGTGGATTTACGCTGGTTTGACGGCGCCTGGCCGAGCGGGCTGCGGGCTTTGAATGAATTGTTCCTGGTGGATGCGGGCTTGTACGGCTTTCTCGCGATTCGGCAACTGAGCGGAACCGGATTCGATTTCCACCTGAGATGGAGCGACTGGAAAACCGGCCTGCGGGAATTGATTTTCTTCACGCCCATCGTCCTCGGGTTGGGACTGGCGTTGGGCTTCATTCATCCCCATCGCAACCTGCTGGGAATCGGCAATGCGGTACTGCGGTGGGTCGGGATATTTTTCTTCACCGCCGTGCCGGAAGAACTCTTCTTTCGCGCGTGGGTGCAGAACCTGCTGGAGCGCCGCGTGGGACGGCGCGTAGCCCTGGTGATGGCATCGGTGCTGTTCGGGCTATCCCACTTCAATAAGCGTTCTGCACATTTCAATTGGCGCTACGTGTTGCTGGCGACGGTCGCGGGGATTTTTTATGGACGCGCATGGCGCGAGCACCGGCGCGTGCCGGCCTCGACGATTACCCACGCCAGCGTGGATTGGCTATGGGGGCTGTGGTTTTAGGCGGAGCTCAGTGCCAGTGTTCCCTTGACACCGGACTCTCCTGGTTCCTTCACTACGGACCACTATTCCGTCCCGTGGTAGCGCAGATATCCCAGACCAACCCGCAGATGATGATGAAGCGCATCTGGCACACACACAGCAAAGCAAAGCCCGAGCAATCCCTGGGCGAGGCCGAGGGCCCACACATTGCGATAGCGCCGGAACAGCGCGCAGGAAGCGATGCCCCATATCAGCGTGGCTGCGGTGAGCACGAGATTGGGCAGATGCGCCGCGGCGAAGAGCACGCCCGCCAGAGTCAGAGCCGCGGATTCGTTCGAGAGAAGACGCAGCAGGCGGTCCATGAAATAGTCCTGCAGAAGAAACTGCTGGTAAATGGTCCACAGCACGTAGCCGGAGATGTGAGCGAAGTCNNATGAGACCGCGAGCGCCCAGGCCAAGCTCATCCCGACTTTGACCGCGCGCCAGCACTACCGACAATGTCAGCACGAGCGCAATCGGCGAGAGCAGCCGTTGCAGATGCTCGGGCGTCCAGATGATGCCCACGATCAACCCGTAGCCGAGAATCAGTTCAATCAGATCGCGGGCCCGGCTGGGTTGGACCTTTGACATCACACCGCCACCTCCGGCGTCGCCTCCAAAAGGCTGCGCGTATAAGGATGCTCCGGGCGCTCGGTGATTTGCTCGGTGAGGCCGACTTCCACAATCTTTCCGCGGTACATGACGGCGATGCGCGTCGAGAGATAGCGGACGACCGGCATGGAGTGCGATATGAAAAGATAAGTCAATCCAAAGTCGCGCTGCAGTTGGGCGAGCAGGTTGACGATCTGCGCCCCCACGCTGACGTCGAGGGCGGAGACGGGCTCGTCGGCCACGATGAACTTAGGATGCAGCGCGAGGGCGCGGGCAATGCCAATGCGCTGGCGCTGTCCTCCGCTGAATTCGTGGGGGAAGCGCTGCAGGATGGATTCGTCGAGGCCGACGGCGCGGAGCAGTGCGACGACGCGGGCGCGAATTCCAGCTTTCGCGTTTCCGCCTCCATGGGAGGGGCTTCGGTGAATGAGGAGGGGCTCGGCGATGATCTCTTCGACGCGGAAACGGGGATCGAGCGAGGCGAATGGATCCTGAAAGATGATCTGCATATCGCGGCGTAATCGGCGCATTTCGCCGGAGCTGGTAGCGAGAAGGTCGCGTCGTTCGAAGCGGATGCTGCCGGAAGTGGGCTCGACGAGGCGCAGGACCAACCGTCCGAGCGTGCTCTTGCCCGATCCCGATTCGCCGACCAGTCCGAGAGTTTCGCCGGCGTGAATGTCGAGCGATACATCGTCGACGGCCCGGACTTCGCCTTGGTTTTGGGACCTTCCGCCGAGCGCAGACTCGCCTGGGGGATAGACTTTGGTCAGATTTCGGATTTCGACAAGCGCCATTGTTTGTTCTCAATTCTAGAATAGAGAACGAATCGCAGCTATTGACCTGCGATCATAGGCACGGCGGCCAACGTGGCCAGCAGGCCGACGAACCTCCAGCGGGTGAGGTGTTCTTTCAGGAACAGACGGGCGAGGAGCACGGTGACAGCGGGATAGAGCGAGGAAATGACGACCGCTTCGTCGAGGCGTCCGGTCTGACTGGCGCGAACGAAGAGGATGGTGCCGAGGGAGTCGATGCCGCCGGTGAGCACGCCCCAACGCACGCCGGCTGGAGTGATGTCGCGAAATTTCCCGTATAGCAGGACGATCAGAGTGGTGATGATCGAGCCGCCGGTGCGGGTGAGCGAAGCGAACCAGAAGGCGGAGCCGTTGCCGGCTTGGCGGACGCAAAGGTAGAAACCAGCGAAGCCGATGCCTGCGAGGACGGCGAGCCCAATACCTTCGGGCGTGCTGCCATCCTCACTGCGGGTAATGAGCCAGAGGCCGACCGCCGCGAAGGCGAAGCCGACGCAGGGAACCATGCTGGGCAGACCCTCGGTGAACATGGAAAACAAAGTTGGGATCGCGGCACTGAGGACGGCGGCGACCGGCGCGATCACACCCATCCTTCCCGCGGAAAGTGCGCGAAAGAAGATAGCCAGAGAAGCTCCACCGGAGACGCCGCCGGCCAGGGCCCAGGCCGCGCTGCGGCCCGAGGGGAAGGGCGCACGAGTGGCAGAGGCCAGCGTGCCTACTACGAGCAAGCCCCCGAGATTTACCACAGCGGTGAACAGGAAGGCGTTGGCGCGGCGAGTGGCATAGCCGCCGAAAAAATCGCTGGTGCCCCAGGCCAGGACGGCGGCCAGTCCGTAAGCGGCGGATGCGAACTGGGGCGCGGCGGACATGCTCGATGAGGGTAACACGCGCTGGCTGGGCGGTCAGGGCTGGAACATTCTATGGCGCAAATGTTTCGGTTGAAGGTTCTCCTTCGAAAATAGCTGCGTTTCTTGCCCGAAAAATGTGGAAATCTCGGAAAACACACCTTGAGGCTATAGCTTGCGGACAGCAAATGGCTGAAAAAGATGGACTTAAGGGTGAGTGGGAGCGTTGTGGAAAAGACGCAGGGAAAAGGAAAAGCCCGCGAAAATTGGGCCTCGAGGGTTGCGCTCGGCGGCGAGTGCCCATTGCATGGACTTGCGGACAAGGGAGCGCCAGCGCCAGAGAAACCGCTGGATTAACCGGCGCGGATGGTTTACGCTGAAGCGGTTTTAGGGAGGATGATTGTGAAGCGCTTCCTAGTTGCCGCGATTCTGTGTGCCGGGTTTAGCTGGACCGGCTTGGCGCAGACCCCTGCCGACGCTCCCGCCACGAAGGAAGACGTCGAGCGATACTTCCAGGCGGTTCATTCCCATGACATGATGCTGAAAATGATGGACGCCATGTCCCAGCCCATGCATCAGTCGGCGCACGAACAGTGCGAAAAGGACAAAGACAGGCTTCCCGCGGATTGCGAAGAGCGGATCAACAAGATGCTGGACGCTATGACGAAAGAACTCCCCTTCGATGAAATGATGCAGTCGATGGTACCTGCCTACCAGAAACATTTCACGAAAGGCGACATGGACGCACTTATCGCGTTTTATTCCACGCCGACGGGACAGAAAGTATTGCAGGAATTGCCGGCAGTCATGGGGGAAGGCATGCAGGCCATGATGCCGATCATGCGCAAGAGCGTAGAGAAAATGACAGAGCGCGCCGAGCAAGAGGTCGCTCAAATGATGAAGGGATCCACCTAGAGGGAGACGAACTGATAGACGAAATCAAGCTCCCGAGGAGTTGAGGTTTGCGGTTCCCAGGTCTCGCAAAACCAGGTCCCGTAAAACCAGGTCTCGCAAAACCAGGTCTCGCAAAAGAAGCGAGACTGGGGCGCCCTCCTCTGTGATGGTTCCGGTTTTTAGTGGATGTGAGTGTCCGCTCCAGGCGAGCGGCTACCACCTGCACATCTGCGTGTTAGAATTTCCTCAAGCGAGTTCCTAACGAGTGCCCGGGTTCTAAGAGACCAACTTTGATTGAGCTGGCACCTTCGATTCTTGCGGCGGACTTTGCCCGTCTTGGTGAGCAGGTGCGCGCCGCGGGGGAAGGTGGCGCGAGTGTCATCCATGTGGATATTATGGATGGCCATTTTGTGCCCAATCTGACGGCGGGGCCGCCGATAGTGCAGTCACTGCGCAAGGTGACGGAGTTGCCGCTGGACTGCCATCTGATGATCGAGAATCCGGACGAGTTCATTCCGGCGTTTGCCGAAGCTGGAGCGGATTGGATTTCGGTGCATCAGGAAGCTTGCCGGCACTTGAACCGCACGCTCGATCTGATCAAGAGCCATGATTGCATGGCTGGGGTAGTGATTAATCCGGCTACACCGGTGGATGCGCTGACGGAAGTGCTCGATATTGTGGAGTATGTGCTGGTGATGTCGGTAAATCCGGGGTTTGGAGCGCAAAAGTTTATTCCGTCTACGCTGCACAAAATGCGGCGGTTGGCGGAGATTCGCAGCCAACGCCGTCTGACTTATCGCATCGAAGTGGATGGCGGCGTCTCACTCGACACAGTGGGCGATGTGGTGCGGGCGGGGGCGGAAATTCTGGTGGCGGGCAACGCCGTATTTGGTCATGGTGATCCAAGGAAGAATGCAGAGGCGCTGCTGAAGGCGGCGACGGAAGCGGCACTGTTGAAGGTTTAGTGGTAGAAGCTAAGTAGCAGCATAGGCAGTATAAATAAGCAGCATAAATAAAATAAAAAGAGCCGAGCTTTGCTCGGTGGACCCTTCGGGGTCCCGAGGACAGCCGAGGGTAGCTGTCCCCAATTAAAAGCATTTCGAGGTCTTATGTCACGTCGAGTTTCAATGATCGCGGTGTTGGGCATATTGCTGGCGGCCACGGTGGCTTGCAGCAACAAGAAGTCGGTCAATCCGCTGGCAAACGTGGGGTCGAAGCAGCCCGATAAAGTGTTGTTCGACAAAGCCATGGACGCGATGAAGCACAACCGCTTCGACGTGGCGCGCATGACGCTGCAGACCTTGATCAACACCTATCCGGACTCGGAATTCATCGCGCGGGCGAAGCTGGCGGTGGGCGATTCCTGGTACGCGGAAGGCGGGACGGCGTCGCTGGCGCAGGCCGAGCAGGAATATCGAGATTTCGAGACGTTCTTCCCCAACATGCCGGAAGCGGCTGAGGCGCAGCTGAAGATCGCCAACATCCAGTACCAGCAGATGGAGAAAGCGGACCGTGACTACACCCACGCCAAGCGGGCGGAGGATGAGTACCGCAACCTGATCATGCAGTACCCGGATAACCCGAAACTGGTGAAGGAAGGAAAGCAGCGGCTGATGGAAGTGCAGGAGGTGTTGGCTGACCGTGAGTTCGACATTGGAAGGTTCTATTACTTCCGGCAATCGTATCCGGCGTCGATTGCGCGGCTGAAATCGCTGGTGGAGAAGTATCCGCTCTACAGCCGAGCCGATGAGGCACTGTTTCTGCTGGGGCAGAACTATGAAGGGCAGATCGCTCAGTTACGGGCGAGACCGATTTGCAAGGCATATAACACTCCGCCGGGCTGCGTCGGCGCTGAAGCAGCCAAGGGGAAAGTAATTGAGGAATGGACCAGGGAGGCAGCCGCGGCGTATTCGCAGATCATTACGCGGTATCCGGTGATGGAGCGCGAGGATGACGCGAAGAAGCGGCTGGCGGCGCTGCATCAGCCGGTTCCACGGCCGACGAAGGCGGCAGTGGCGCAGAACCGCGCGGAGGAAGAAAGCCGGCAGGAGGCCAGCACGCTGGACCGGCTTATGAGCGTGGTGAAGAAGGGGCCGGACGTGGCGCAGGCAGCGAAGGTCGGCGATCCGACATTAGTCGATCCAACGCCCGTGGCGGCTAGAGATGTGGTGACGACGTCGATGCGGCAGGCGATGGGAGCGCCGGCAGGTGAGCACGGTCTGCTGGTCGAAACCGTAAAGGATGCGCCCCCCACCGCCAATGAGGCGGCTCCACGGTCCGATGCGGCGCCGGCCAACAGCCAGCCTTTTGCCCGGGCCGCGAACACGCCGGCCGATCCCAACGAACTGAAGCCGGCGGCGCCGGATCCCAATGAATTGAAGCCCGGTGCGGCCCCCGATCCGAACGAGTTGAAGCCGGTGGCGGAGAGCCAAAGTGCGGCATCGAGCGATGCAGCCCAGCCGCCGCCAGTGCAAATCAATGAGATTCAGGGACCGTCATCGGCTGGCAGTGGGGCCGTCGCGAGCTCCAGTTCCAGCGCCACCCTGGCCACCGACAAGGATGTGTCGAGCAGCAAGAAGAAGAAAAAGAAGGGATTGAAGAAGATCCTCTCGTT
>PMHI01000664.1:26418-32911 GCA_003156615.1 Acidobacteriaceae bacterium
GGTAACCTCCCGTCCGATCATTGACTTGGGTCGACGGGCAGGTTACCTTCGCGATATCTCCCCTCATCAGAGGAATTTCCTTGGCCCGGAAAATACTGCTTGCCGACGACAGCGTAACCGCCCAAAACATGGGGCGCAAGATTCTTGCGGATGCCGGATATGAAGTGATCGCCGTCAACAACGGCTCGGCCGCACTGAAGAAGATCGCCGAACTGAAACCCGACCTTGTCATCCTGGATGTTTATATGCCCGGCTACAGCGGTCTGGAGGTGTGCCAACGCCTCAAGGAATCTCAGGAAACGGCGCGGATTCCGGTGTTGCTGAGCGTAGGCAAGCTAGAGCCTTTCAAGCCGGANNGTGCTTTGTCGAAGCTGGAAGACAAGGTGGTGCCGCGGGCCGAACCCACCAAGCCTGGGCGTTTTGCGCGGGCGATGGCGGCAGCGGAGGAATCTGGCCGCGGCAGCCGGAAAGAGAAAGAAAAGGGGAGCGAGGAAAGTGGATGGCACAGCCGGATTGGCTTCCCCCACGAGAAGACTGGACCCGAGGAGACAGTTGCGGACGACTCTTCGATCTATAACCCCATGAATCGGGATCTCCGCACGGTGGTGGAAACCGCGGCGGAGAAGGCCGCGGAGAAAAAAGCCGAGAACAAAGAAGAGAAGCGGCCGCCGGCTGGAACGGCGGGCGAGACCAATTTGGATGTGTCGGGATTCACGCCGGCAGGCTTCCCGAAAGATGTGACCGCGGAAGAGGTTACAGCGATTGTGGCCGCGGCGGCCCAACTACAGATGGCAGGTGATGCCGGCAAGGATGAGCATCAGGCGTCTGAAGGCAGATCCTCTGAAACCCAGATTTCTGAACTCCAAATTTCTGAAACCCTGGTTTCTCAAGCGACGAGCCAGGACAGTGTAGAGCCGCCTTCGGATCGAGTGGAAGACACCCTTGCGTCCCCGGTGCGCGAAGAACCGAAAACCGAAGCTCTGCCGGAAAGCCAGAGCGACGACGTAGTGGGCGAGGCCGTGGCGGCTGACGCCGAGCCTCACCTCAATGCTGACGGGAGGGTGGAGGAAACGCAGGACTTGCCAGTCACGATGGCGGCGGCCGCGGCTGAATCTGTGCTGGCGGTGAGCGCGGGCGGATCGCGATGGACGGCGGTGCCGGTGGCGCTCGAAGGCGAAGAGGCAACGATCTCGCTCGAACACGAAATGCAGAAGGCCTATGCCGCCTTTGCGGCCCTGGTGGCGGACTCTGCCGGTGTCGCGACCGCGCAGCGAATGCAGGCCGCCACCCCTGAGAACTCCTACTCGCAGGAGGTGGTTGCGCCGTTTGAGGGACATGCCAGGATATCCCTGATCGACTTGTTGGCGGAGCTGAGTTCATCGCCAGTCGCCGAGTCTGCGGACTCTGCCGCTGTCGCTGCCACGCAGCCAGTGGAGGCCGCCATCCCCGAGAATTCTTACTCGCCAGAGGTGGTTGCCCCGGTTGTGGAGGCCGCAGCTGCCGACAATTCTTTTTCACCTGAGGTTGGGCAGGTTGAGGCGCATGCCGCGCTATCCCCCACCGCCGAGTTCCCGGAGTCGAATGCAGCGCCCGCTCCAGTTGCCGAGTCTGTGGACTCTGCCGTGGAGACGGTAGTTGCCGATCCTGCCGGCCCGGTTGGGCAGGAGGCAGTTGCGCTGGGAGCGCAGGAATCGCAACCCGAACCCGAAGCTGAACCCGCGATGGCGGAAGCAGCAACTACCTCGAGCGACGCCTTTGCTCCCATCGTCGGTGGTGACGAACCCACAGCGGAACATCAACCCGACTCCGAAACGGTTAAGACCACCGCAGCGGCGTGGGCGAGTTGGCGTCAACTCCGCGATATCCGCAAAGACGGCGAAGGCGCGCAGGTCCAGCCCAAGGAATTCGAAGTGTCCGAGTCCGCCCCGGCTTCGGCCAGGGCGGTGGCAGCGGGCGCTGAGCAGATTGTGCGGGAAGTTTCAGCCGCGCCGAAAAGCGATTTAGACGTCGCCAGCATCGTCGATAGCGTCCTGGCCAATCTTCGTCCCAAGCTCATGGAAGAAATCGCCCGGAGAATGGCGGAGAAGAAGTAGATCGTCCTCAGCCTTCTCAACCAGCAGATTTACAGCTTCGATTGTTGGTTAGGGGAGTGTCTTATTTCAGACGGCACCCTTTCCTTAACTCTGCGTTGACAATTCCTTACAGGCTCCGGTATCTTAAAGACTTTGGGAAGTCTTGTGGTTACCCGCCTGATGGTCTGGCGTCCTCGCCGGAGAATCAACGAGCGGTCTTCTTTCGCAACTTTTATCATTCTGGGAGAGTTCCGATGTCAACCTATTTCCCCAAACCGGGGGAAATTGTGCGCAAGTGGTATGTCGTGGATGCGGATGGGCAGACGCTGGGCCGTCTGGCCTCGCAAGTGGCGCGCATCCTCATGGGCAAAGAGAATCCGCAGTACACGCCCTTTCTCGATACGGGCGATCATGTGATCGTGGTCAANNTATCCGGGCGGGTTGCGCACCGAAGATTACCGCAAGCGTTTGGCGCGCAAGCCGGAAAAGATTATTGAAGACGCGGTGCGGCGCATGCTGCCGAAGAACAAGCTGGCCGATCACATGCTGTCGAAGCTGAACGTGTACAAAGGCGACAAGCATCCGCACCAGGCGCAGAAGCCGCAGGCGCTGGAGTTGGAAGTGCGGGCGTAACCAGAGTTTCCAATTTCTGGTTTTCAGGTTTCTAGTAAGTGTATTGGAAAATCTTTTGAAAGGTGTGAGGCACCGGGGTTGGCTGCGGCTGACGGCTCAGTGCTGACGGCTAAAAGATGGCAGAACTGGTGCAGTACTACGGAACGGGTCGGCGGAAGCGGGCGATTGCGCGGGTGTATCTGCGTCCGGGCAGCGGCGACTTCAAGGTCAACGGACGTGCGTTTGAAGAGTATTTCGTGACGCCGGCGCAGCGCTCGAGCGCCAAAGCGCCGTTGGCGTCCACCGATACGGCGGCCTCGTTCAACATTGTCGCCAGCGTGCTGGGCGGTGGAGTGCGCGGTCAGGCCGATGCGGTTAAGCTCGGNNTCGCGCGGCAAGGAACGGAAGAAGTACGGCCAGAAGGGCGCGCGAAAGCGGTTCCAATTCTCGAAGCGGTAGTACGGGGTTCCGAGCGCCCGGGTGCTGGCCGCTGGCAACTGGTTTTAGGTGTTCAATTCTTCCTGTGCCTCGCGGCGCGGGGACGGGAATGGCAATCCGGAAGAGCAGTTCAGGTCTCCGGCTTTGAGTTCCCAGTGGGCTGATGGTTTCGTCCTACTGGAAACAGGAAGCTGGAAACAGGAAACTGGAGTAAGCCGGATGCAGACTAACGAAGGAGGTTCATTGGCTACTATCACCATGAAGGAGTTGCTCGAAGCGGGGGTTCACTTCGGGCATCAGACGAAGCGCTGGAATCCTAAGATGAAGGAATACATCTTCGGAGAGCGCAACGGGATCTACATCATCGATTTGCAGAAGACGCTGAAGATGTTCAAGGAGGCGTCGAAATTCGTCCAGGAATTGGCGGCCGAGGGCAAGATTGTGCTGTTCGTGGGCACCAAGCGCCAGGCGCAGGACGCAATCGCCGAAGAGGCCACGAAGTGCGGCGGCTTCTACATCAACCAGCGCTGGCTGGGCGGACTGCTCACCAACTGGGTCACGGTGCAGAAGTCGGTGAAGCGGCTGAAGGAACTCGACGAGATGGCCACGGATGGCCGCTACGAGCTGCTGCCGAAAAAAGAAGTGATCAAGCTGGAACGCGAGCGCAAACATTTGCAGGCCAACCTGGCCGGCATCAAGAATATGAGCCGGCTGCCGGATGCGGTGTTCGTAATCGACTCGAACAAAGAGCAGATTGCGGTGCGCGAGGCGCGCAAGCTGGGCATTCCGGTGGTCGCAGTGGTCGATACGAACTGCGATCCCAGCGAAGTGGATTACGTGATTCCGGGCAACGACGATGCGCTGCGGGCAATCCGGCTGTTTACTTCGAAGATTTCGGACTCGATCACCGAGGGCGCACAGTTGATGAGCGACAAGCAGGTCGCGGACATGACGGCCGCGACGGAACAGGCGCAAGCTCTGGAGGCGCAGCAAGCCCAGGATGCGACGGCCGCGGTCGAGCTTCAGGCCAAGCAAGCCGCGGCGGACTCGGCTCGCGAGGAGATCGGCGAAGACATCAGCATGGAGGAAGTGCTCGGTCCGGGGACGCATAAGAAGGTGGTGGCAAACGAGGAGGGCGACGTCCCGATCAAGGTGGAGAGCCAGACGGTTTGAAGAGCAGTTGCCAGTTGTCAGCAGCCAGTCGCCAGAAAAACCGGGCATTCATCCTTGAGGAAAATGAGACCCGCGCGGGTCGACCGGCGCGGGTCAAAGTTTGTAAAGGCAGTTTCCAGTTCCAGGTTTCCAGTTTCGAGTAACCTGGAACCAGGACAAGCATTCCCAATTACTCGGAAAGTCGAAATTTATTTATGGGTACTACTACTGTGAACATTTCTGCGACGCAAGTGAAAGATCTCCGGGAGAAGACCGGAGCTCCCATGATGGATTGCAAACAGGCCCTGACCGAAGCCAAGGGCGATATGGAGCAGGCGGTCGTGATCCTGCGCAAGAAGGGCGTGTCGGTTGCGGCCAAGAAGGCGGCGCGCGTAACCAGTGAAGGTGCCGTGACCAGCTACATCCACGCCGGGGGGAAGATTGGCGTGCTGGTTGAGGTGAATTGCGAGAGCGATTTCGTAGCGCGCACCGACGACTTTAAGGAGCTGGTGCACGATATCGCCATGCACATCGCGGCCAGCGATCCGAAGTTCGTGCGCAAGGAAGATGTGACCAAGGCTGACTTTGAGCGCGAGAAAGAGATCTACATCGCGCAGGCTGTCGCCTCTGGCAAGCCGCAGAATATTGCGGANNGACCAGACCGTGTCGATTGCGCAGCTTATCGCAGCGAAGATCGGCAAGCTGGGCGAGAACATCAGCGTGCGGCGGTTTGCGCGCTTCAAGGTGGGCGATGTGGGTGCGACGGTCGCATTCACAACGCAAAGGCCGGACGCGGGCGGCGAATCCGCTGCTCCGGCGGCGAAGTAAATCAGTTTCAGGTTTCTGGTTTCCAGTGTCCAGTGGTGACGATTGGTGTGGACCGCAAGAACCGGAAACCGGAAACCGGAACTCGAACTCGATGGAAACCCCTGCCTTCAAACGCGTTCTGCTCAAGCTTTCCGGAGAAGCCCTGGCTGCCCGTCAAGGCTTTGGTGTGGATACGGCGCGCATCCACGAGGTCGCGGCGGAGTTGGCCGACGTGCACAAGCTGGGAGTGCAGCTCGCCATTGTGGTGGGCGGCGGCAACTTCTTCCGCGGCGTGGCCGATCAGGCTCGGGACATGGACCGCGTCTCCGCCGATCACATGGGNNCGGCATCTGGAGAAGGGCCGCGTGGTCATCTTCGCGGGTGGGACCGGCAATCCCTACTTCTCGACCGACACGGCGGCATCGTTGCGCGCCATGGAGATCAAGGCAGAGGCGATCCTCAAGGCCACCAAAGTCGACGGCATCTATGACGCCGATCCCATGAAAGTGAAGGACGCCAAGAAGTTCACCGACATCACCTACATGGACGTTCTGAAGCTGGGGTTGAAAGTGATGGATTCGACCGCCATCAGCTTGTGCAAGGACAATAACCTGCCCATCATCGTCTTTAATCTGAATCAGCATGGAAACATCCGGCGCGTGGTGAGCGGAGAAAAGATCGGGTCGAGGGTGAGCGCCTAAAGACTTTGGCCACGAATTGCGCGGATTCACGGATTTGGGTCATTTCTGATCTGTGGGATCCGTAAAAATCCGTGGCCTTTGTGTTGGGTTTATAATTCAGCGTTTTGATTCTTGAACTCTTACGGAGCTGCCTGATATGGCTCAAGCAACCATGGCCGCAATTCCGGGCCTGAAAGAAACCTACGTACAACTGAAGACGCGGATGGACAAGGCGGTGGAAGATTTCCGCAAGGCGATGGCGGCCACCCGCACGGGGCGCGCCTCGGTGCATATGCTGGACAGCGTGAGCGTCGACTATTACGGATCGCAGATGCCGTTGAACCAGATCGCACAGGTGCACGCGCCGGAGCCGCAGATGATTACGGTGCAGCCCTTCGATCCCTCTTCGATGGGTGCGATTGAGAAAGCGATTCGTTCGGCGGAGCTGGGGTTGAATCCCATGAACGACGGCAAGCTGATCCGCGTGCCCGTACCGGCGCTGACCCAGGAGCGCCGCCAGGAAATGGTGAGGCATCTGCACAAGGTGCTCGAGGAGCATCGCACCGCGGTGCGGAATATTCGCCGCGATGGCAACGATGCCATCAAGAAGGCGATGAAAGACAAGAAGATCACCGAGGACGACGAGAAGCGCTCGCTCGATGAGATCCAGAAGCTCACCGACGACGAAATCAAGAAGATGGAAGAGATGAGCAAAGCGAAAGAAAAAGAAGT
>PMHI01000664.1:32922-44832 GCA_003156615.1 Acidobacteriaceae bacterium
GGTAATCGGGACTTACCTGAACTTCAGTTAGGCGACATTCCCGCGGCGGGAGTGTTCTCATCTTCGATGAAGAAATCACAGCCTCCGGGCTGGGAAAACTTTCACAATCCTTTTGAATCGGAGTGTGCCATGAAGAGAATTATTGCGATTGCAATTTTGCTTGCGCTTTCGATGCTGGGCGCGAGTTGCAGCGGGGGATCGAGTTCGTCCGCGCCGCCCGTGTCCTCGCAATCATCCCCGATGTTCGTGACTGGCGAAGATGCTCCCCTGGCCTCTGTGGTCGGCTTTGAAGTCACCATCAACTCGATTACCTTGAACGGTAGCAACAACAGTTCGGCGCAGGTTCTGACCACGCCGACAACCGTAGATTTTGCCCGTCTTCTGGGGCTGCGTTCTCCGCTGGCCTTTAACAGCGTGGCCGTCGGCACCTATACGAGCGCTACGTTCTCGTTGTCGAACCCGGTAATTTCTTACGTGAATATGAGCCCCAGCCCGACGCTGAATACCATCAACGCCACGTTCAGCCCGACCACCGGCTCCTCTACGCAGACCACGGTCACCGTGAACTTCCCAACCGCGATGGTTGTGGGCAACAACGGCTTGGCGGGACTGAGGATGGAATTTGACATCCGGCAATCAGTCGCGGTCGATAGCAACGGCCAGGTCACAGGCACAGTCAACCCAACCATCTATGCCAACGCCGTACACGCGAGCGATCCCAACGGGCAGGTTACCGATCTTATGGGCGGTCTGGTCTCGGTAAACGCGACGAGCAATTCGTTCGTCATCCAGGGCCCCTATGGACACCAGTTCACCATTGACGTAGGCAGCAGCACTCAGTTCAACAGTGGATGGAACATCAATGATCTGGCTACTCCGGCGATTATTGGAATCCAGGGATATTTCCAGGCCGATGGCAGCCTGATGGCGAACAACGTGGAAGTCATTACCACGTCGCAGGCCTTCCTCTCCGGACGGGTGTTGGCAGTAAATCCGACGTCCGGACCGGTGCAGCAGATCACCATGTGGGTGGGCGAAACCAGCGGCGATCTGGTGAGCGACATCGACACCATTCAGACCATCAACGTCAGCGCCGTGACACAGTATGACATTTGCTTCTTCGACAATCTGTTCACCAACGGCCTGTTCAACGCTTCCACGGTCATCGTGGGCCAGCGTATTTTCATCGGCGGAAGCTACAGCAACAGCGTCTTTACGCCGCAAATGCTCTCGCTGCGTTTCCAGGGTGTCTATGGCATGCTGACGGCCAACAGTGTCAACATCGTCAGCGGCAACGCTGGAACCTTCCAACTGCAGAACAACGGGCTGATCGGGTATTCGCTAGGTGGCGCACCGCTGACCGTGGCTACCGGCAATGCCTCGCTGTTCATCAACACGGCGGGACTGAGCGCGCTCGAGTCCGACGGGTCGATTCCGCTGGTGGCAGGCGGTCTCCTGTTCGTCAATCCGAACACCAGTACACCCGTGATGGCGGCGGCTGTAGTGGCCGATCGGCAACCGGCGCAATAACCGAACCGCAAACGACGCACCACTCACACGGGCGGCCGCGCGAGGCCGCCCGTTTTCTTTTCCCTCGCGGCGGGCGTCCCGCCGGAGCACTCTATAATCGAACGATGGCGAAACAGGTCGTCCATGCCGCGTGTCCGCACGATTGCCCCGACGCTTGCGGGGTTCTGATCACGGTGGAGGACGGGCGTGCCACGAAGATTCAGGGCGATCCGCAGCATCCGGTGACCCAGGGATTTCTGTGCGGGAAAGTGGCGAAGTATCTGGACCGGGTGTATTCGCCGGATCGGGTGCTGTATCCGATGCGGCGGATTGCGGCGAAAGGGGTGGAGCAGCAGCGGAGATTCGCTCCGCGGGGACAGCCGGAAGTCTACCCTGAGCCCGTCGAAGGGGCGTCTGTCCCCACCCCAGCAGACAAGACACAAACCTGGCAGCGCATTCCCTGGGATGAAGCGCTGGATGAGATCGCCGGGCGTTTCCGCGAGATCATTGCCGAGTTCGGCAGCGAGGCGATTCTGCCTTACTCCTACGGTGGAACGCTGGGGGCGCTGAATGGCGGCTCGATGGACCATAGGTTTTTTGGCCGGCTCGGAGCTTCCCAACTGGAGCGGACAATTTGTTCCACAGCGGGCGAGGCCGGGTTGGAGTCCGTGATGGGTGTAAAGCTTGGGACCGAGCCGGAGCAATTTATCCATGCTCGTTACATCATTGCCTGGGCCTCGAACATTCACGGAAATAATGTTCACCTCTGGCCGTTCATTGCGGAAGCGCGGCGCAAGGGAGCGAAGCTGGTGGTGATTGATCCCTACCGCACGCGGACTGCGGCGTGCGCCGATTGGTATCTTCCGATCAATCCGGGCACCGATGGCGCGCTGGCTCTGGCCCTGATGCATGTGATCATTGGCGAAGGGCTGCACGATGCCGACTACGTTCGGAACTACACGCTGGGTTTTGACCAGCTGTGCGAAAAAGCGAAAGCTTATCCGCCGGAGCGGGTGGCGCAGTGGACAGGGATTGCGGCCGCAGACATCCGCAAGCTGGCGCGGGAATACGCCACCATACGGCCTTCGGTCATCCGTCTCAATTATGGCGTGCAGCGGTCCGAAGGCGGTGGGATGGCCACGCGGGCCATCTCGATGCTGCCTTGCATCCTGGGATCGTTGAAGGAAGTGGGCGGCGGGATTCACCTTTCGACCAGCGGCGGGTTTGGGTTGAACCATGACGCGTTGAGGCGGCCCGATCTTAAGCCGGAGGGAAACCGGCCTCCACCGCGGGTAGTGAACATGGTTCGTCTGGGCGAAGCGCTGAACACGCTGCGCGATCCGCCGGTGAAGGCATTATTCGTCTACAACTCAAATCCAGCGGCGGTTTGTCCGAATCACAATGAAGTAGTTCGCGGGCTGAAGCGGCTGGACTTGTTTACCGTTGTCCATGAGCAGTTCTTCACCGATACGACCGACTATGCCGACATTGTGTTGCCAGCGACGACGTTTTTCGAGCACAAGGATCTGCAGACGGCATACGGCCATTACTACCTGCAGCTGTCAGACCAGGCCATTGAGCCCCTGGGAGAGTGCCGGGCGAACGTGGAGGTGTTCCGGGCGCTGGCCGGGCGGATGGGATTCAAGGACGCATGCTTCGGCGAGAGCGTCGAGGAGATGATCGATGGCGCGCTGGCTTCGAGCAACCCGTGGTTGGATGGCATCAGCCGGGCGCGGCTGGAGCGGGAGCGACAAGTGCGGCTTCAGTTCAGTTCCCAATCGCCAGTTGCCGGTTGCCAGATAGAACCGTTCCTTCCATTTGCTCACGGTAACTTCCGCACACCTTCGGGCAAGGCTGAACTGTACAGCGAAGCGATGAAAGCGCTGGGGCTTGATCCGGTGGCCGAGTTCACGCCTCCGGTGGAATCTCGGCATGGAGGACAGGCAGCGGATTTCCCTCTTGAACTTCTGGCGCGCAAGGCCGATAACTTCCTGAACTCAACTTTTTCCAACTTGCCTTCAGTCCAGGATATGGAGGAGACGAACCTTCTCGAAATGCACTCCGCCGATGCCCGGGCACGCGGAATTGCCGACGGAGAGACGGTGAGGGTGTATAACCGCCGGGGAGAAATTTTCCTGAAGGCGCGAGTGGACGGCGTGGTTCAGCCGGGAGTAGTTTCAGCCAGGCTGAACTGGGCCAAATTGGGTCCCGGATTCCGCAACATCAACGTGCTGACTTCAGAAAAACTTTCCGACCTGGGCAACTCCGCCACGTTTTATTCCGTCTTGGTGGAGGTGGAGTCCGCCAAGTCCCTTCCATGAAGCCACCGGCAAGAGTGGCGGCTTGGACGCTTTCTCTTTCTCTACCGTATAATGATCGTTTTCCTACATCCCAGAGGCTGAGGTCGTAGCGATTCATTTTTGTTCTCATCCAGACATTGTTGTGTCCGGGCGCGGCCCAGCTTCTTCCGGCGCCGCTCATCCCCCATCTTCTTCATTTGCACGGCTTTGCCGGAGAATGAAAGGGCTGGGGTGGGGGTTCGGAATTGCGCTGGCGCTGCTTTCCGCCTCAGTCGGCTGGGCCCAGTCCGACGTGGTTGCAGAGATCAACGTTCAGGGAAACCGCAGGATTCCTGCGGAAACGGTCAAGGCGCGCATCTTCACTCATCCCGGCGACATTTACGATCCCGCCTCGCTCGAGCGCGATTTCAATTCGCTGTGGAACACCGGCTATTTCGAGGACATCCGCTTTAGCCGGGAACAGATGCCGAAGGGGTGGCGGCTGATTATCCAGGTGAAGGAAAAGCCGACCATCCGCGAGATCAACTATGTTGGCCTGAGTTCGGTCTCCACCAGCGATGTATTGGACCGCTTCAAGGAAGCGAAGGTCGGATTGACCGTGGAGAATCAATACGACCCAACGAAAGTCAAGAAAGCGGAAGTGACGATCAAGGGCCTGCTGGCGGAGCACGGGCGCCAGTTTGCCACCATTCGCACGGAAATACGGCAGATTCCTCCGGCTGCGGTCGGGATCACATTTGTGGTCAAAGAAGGTCCCAAGGTCAAGGTGGGCAGGATCAAGTTCGAGGGCAACAAGAACGTCAGAACGCGAGTGCTGCGTTACGCCATGAAGAACTTGCGGCCCCTCGGCATCCCGCACTCGATTTTCCTGGAAAACATCTTCGCCCGAACCTACGACGCGACCAAGCTCGACGAGGATACGGAACGGGTCCGCAATGAGTATCAGAATCGGGGCTACTTCAAAGTCATCGTGAACCAGCCCAAGACCGAGATCCACGATACCGGGCATGCCGGCGCCCATGTCCCGCTGTTGCAGGGCGGGGCGGGCAAATCTGTCGACATTACGATGCCCATCGAAGAGGGCGAGCGCTACACGCTGGGTGGGATTACGTTCAAGAACAACAAGGCGGTGCAAAACGTGAAGGCGCTGCGAGCCATCTTCCCGATCAGGGACGGAGATGTCTTCGACAAAGAAAAAGTGGGCAAGGGCCTGGAGAACCTGCGCAAGGCCTATGGCGAGTTGGGCTACATCAACTTCACGCCGGTACCGGAAACCAGGTTTGACGACGAAAAGAAACTGATCTTTCTCGAAATCGACGTCGACGAAGGCAAGCAGTTCTATGTACGCCGCATCGAGTTCGTGGGCAATACTACGACCCGCGATAAGGTGATTCGGCGTGAGATCGCTCTCGAGGAAGGAAGCGTCTACAACTCGCGTCTCTGGGAGTTGAGCTTGCTGCGCTTGAACCAGTTGGGGTACTTCGACGTGATGAAGCCTGACGATCCGAACGTCACCACCCGTCAACTGGACGAGAAAAACGGGTTGGTCGACCTGACGCTCAAAGTGAAAGAGAAGGGCAAGAACAGCATTGGCCTGAACGGGGGCGTGAGCGGGCTGGAAGGCGCCTTTGTGGGCATCAACTACGCGACCAACAACTTCCTCGGTCTGGGTGAGACGCTCGGGATCCAGGCCAGCCTCGGGAACCTGGCGAAAAGCATCCGGTTCGGCTTTACCCAGCCCTACATGTTTGACCGGCCCTTACAGTTTGGTTTCAACGTTTACTACACCAAGACCAAATACGATCAGGCCCGGCAACTCTCCATCTTCAGCGGGCAGAACCTCAGCCTGCCCAACGCCGTACTGCAGAACCTGCAGAATTACACGCAAGCGAGCGCTGGGTTCACGACGTCGTTGAGCTATCCGCTNNATTACCAGCAAGATCTTTCCCAACTTCTCCTTCAATACCATCAATAGTCCGATCTCGCCGCACAGCGGGCATCAATTCACGCTGGGCGCGGAGCTTGCCGGGCTGGGAGGGACGGTTCACTCGATCCGGCCGATCGTTCAGTACAAGCGCTTCGTTCCGGTGCAGAGGGGGCGCAACACGGTGGGCTTCAACGTTCAAGGGTCATTTATCAGCGGCTATGGTGGTTTGGTTGCGCCTCCGTTCCAGCGTGCTTACATGGGTGGGGAGAACGATCTGCGCGGTTTCGATATCCGCTCGGTGTCTCCGGTGGCGTTCCTGCCGAGCGTGGGAGCGATCACGCTGACCAACCGCGACGGAACGCCCGTACTCAAGAATCCGCAGAATCCCCTGGCGGGAAATGTAACCATTCCGATTCCCGTGGACCAGATCGTTTTCCCGGGCGGCGATTTCAGCGTCTTCACCAACCTGGAGTACCGCATCACGATCGTTGGACCGGTGGCCCTGGCTCCATTCGTGGACACGGGCATTGACCCCATTCTCCGGCCCTCGCAGTTGCAGATTGCGCAGGTGCAATACGAGGGCGTGATCGGTCAGGCCTTTGGATGTCCTCAGCTGTTGCAGACTGCCACCGCCAATACCTGCACCGTGGGCAGCCTGCTGAACCCGCCGCCGTCGCAGGATCTGCAGGTTCTGGGCACGACCAACTGGCGGCCGAGAATGTCCACAGGACTTGAACTCCAGGTGTTCCTGCCGGTGATCAACGCCCCCTTCCGCCTGTACTGGGCATATAACCCCTTGCGGCTCGATACCCCGGCGACCCCGCCGATTCCGATCACTCCCAGCATGTTCCCGCAGGTCTGCGGACCGAAGGGTTGCCAATCCACTGGGGCGGGATGGTATACCTACAACCTGGCGAGGGACTCCTACTCCCCGAATTTCCTGCTGCGGGAGCCGCGCAAGACGTTTCGCTTCACTGTGGCGACCACATTCTAGGGGCAGGTTCGCATCACCGGCGAAGGAGATACTGCTATGGTCTACCTGATCGTTTTGCTGGCGGTCCTGGCGCGGTTCATTCCGCATATGCCAAACTTTTCCCCCGTGTACGGAGCTCTTCTGTTCGGCGGCGCCCACCTGCGGAAACGCGATTCCATCTGGTTTCCACTGCTGCTGTTGGCCGCGAGTGATTTTGTCCTGACCACTTTCATTTACCGCTCGAGTATCGGGTGGAGCGAACTTCTCCAGATGACGGCATTCGCCGCCGTCGCCATAACCGGCTGGGGGCTGCGGCCCAGAGTCACACTCGGTCGATTCTCGTTGGCCTCGGTCGCCGGGCCCACTGCGTTCTACCTGATCAGCAATTTTGGCGTGTGGCTGGGCTCGCCTATGTATCCGCCGACCGGGGCGGGGTTCGTGCAATGCTACGTCGCCGCAATTCCGTTTTACGGGTATTCCCTGGCCAGCACCTTCCTGTATGCCGGAGTTTTGTTCGGCCTCTATGAACTCTATCGAGCGCGTCATGGGCATAACGTGCAGGCTCGAACCAGCTAGGTCGGGGCCGATACGGGTCTGGCGCTGGTGTTTGAGTAAAGGAGAGGCGACAACATGCGAATCTGTTCATTCCTGCCCTCGGGAACTGAAATACTGTTTGCGCTCGGCTTAGCGGACTCGGTCGTGGGGGTCAGTTTCGAATGTGATTATCCACCAGAGGCCCGCACGAAGCCGGTCGTCGTTTACAGTCAACTGCCACCCAACTTGCCCGAACGAGAAATTGATCGGCAGGTCAATGCTTGCTCGCAGGCAGGCGAAAGCCTGTACCGGCTGGATGCGGAGAAACTGGAGCGAATTCAACCGGACCTTATCGTCACCCAAGACCTGTGCCATGTCTGCGCCGCCTCTCCGAGCGACTTGGGCGCCGTGCTGGGACGACTATCCCCGGAGCCGAAGATAGTTGCCCTCAGCCCACGAACTGTCGCAGACGTTTGGAACGACATCCTGCTTGTCGGCGAGGCCACCGGTCGAACGGCGGAAGCAACCGAACTCGTCTCGCGTATTACTGCGCAGGTTCCCGGGTCGGGAACAAAACGCAGGGGAGATCCTCTGCGCGTCCTGTGCCTGGAGTGGCTCGACCCTCCGTTTGTGGGTGGGCACTGGGTGCCGGAGATGGTCGCCCTCGCGGGTGGAATTGACGTTCTGGGCCGCGCCGGTGAGCCCGGGTATCAAGTCAGCTGGCAAACCGTAGTCGACAGTGATCCCGACCTCATCCTCGCCATGCCCTGTGGTTATCATGTGCACGAAGTTGAGCGAGAGCTCACGGAAGTACCATTTCCAGCCGAGTGGTATGCGCTGCGAGCAGTACGGAACCGCAACGTATTTGCCATGGATGCCAGCAGTTATTTTTCGCGTCCCGGTCCGAGGATCGCGGAGGGAATTCTGGCTATGGCGGATCTCTTCCGCCAGACCAAGCTTGCGAGAAAGTCCGCGGCGTCCGTCCGCCAACCACCGGTGCGGCTTCAGATGGGCAATCGGCCATGAGGCGCATTCTTCTCTCCTGGAGCAGCGGCAAAGATAGTGCCTGGAGTCTTCATATTCTGCGCCAGCGCCCAGAGTATGAAGTCGCCGGACTGCTGACTACCTTCAACGAAGTCGCGGGCCGGGTTGCCATGCATGCGGTGCGACGCGAACTGGTCGAGCAGCAAGCGGCCGCTGCCGGCCTTCCGCTCTGGGCTGTTCCGTTGCCCTGGCCCTGCCCCAACGAGCAGTATGAGTCGCTGATGGCTCAAACTTGTGCCAAGGCAGTCGCGGAAGGAATCGAAGGAGTCGCGTTTGGCGATCTTTTCCTCGAGGATGTACGCGCCTACAGGGAAAAGCAAATGAAGGGCACGGGACTAGAGCCGATATTCCCGCTGTGGGGGCTGCCGACGCGGGACCTGGCCCATGAGATGATCGCGTCCGGAGTGCGAGCGAAGCTGACTTGCATCGACACGAGGAAACTCGAGCAATCCTTCGCAGGCTGCGAGTTCGATCAGACTTTTCTGTCGGCCTTGCCCGATGGAGCCGATCCCTGCGGTGAACGTGGGGAGTTCCACTCCTTTGTATACGCAGGGCCTATGCTGAATGCAGCCCTCTCGGTTTCAGTGGGCGTGACTGTGGTTCGCGATTCCTTTGCTTTTGCCGATCTGATTTCTAACTGAGGGTGTTTCTCCTGCTGCGACAACGTGCTTCGGGGATGTTGGCATCACAAGGTTTGACGGCGGCTGAGGATGCTCTCTATAATTGACGTGATCCTCGCTATTCGAGAAAGCTGATCATGATCGACGACACGTCCGCAACCCCGGCGTGTGACGCTGGCAGTCCAGTGCGCCTTGTCTTAGATGTCTGACGGCGGCCGNNGAAGACCGCGTGAGTAGGGCGCAGCGTTGCCTGAAAAGTAATCCGAGTTCATTCGCGGGACCATCTTTAACGGGACCATATTCGACGGAACCATATTCAAGGGAACAATGTTCCAAGGAGTTTAAGAGATCCAATGACAAGCAAGTTCTTGCGGTCTGTCCTGGCTATTGCGGTGTTCTCGATGATTTCCGCATGGGCCCAAACTAGTGGCGCCGCCACTCCGGCTGCTCCATCTGCTGCGTCTGCTGCACCTGCGAGTCCGGCCGCTTCGCCGACCACGCCCGGTACCAAAGTCGGGACGATCAACGTGGAAGCTGCCGTCTTCGGTTCCAACGAAGGCCGACGCGACGCCGATGCCCTGACCAAGAAACTGGAGCCCAAGCAAAACGAACTCAAGGCCCAGAATGAGGAGCTTGAAGGTCTGCAGAAACAACTGCAGACCCAGGGCGACAAGCTGAACGAGGAGGCCAAGACCACTCTCGTCAAGCAGATTGAGACCAAGAAGAAGTCCCTTGATCGCTCCGTCCAGGATTTCCAAGAGGACGGGCAGGCCCAGGGGAAAGAGATTTTCGGGCGCATTTTGAACAAGATGGCTCCCACGATCGTGAAATACGCTCAGGACAACGGATTCCAGCTCATTGTGGACACATCGAACCAATGGCCCCAAAGCCAGGTCCTATGGTCAGGGGAAGGCGTGGACATCACGAAGGCAATCGTAGACGCCTACAATGTATCGTCGGGTGTGCCAGCTCCCGCACCGTCAGCCAAGGCGCCGGCTACGAAGCCCGCCAGTACGACTCCGAAGCCAGCGGCTCCGGCACCCACCACACCGCCCAAGTAGTTTTCGACGACACCGCGTGTGTCGGAAAAGATCCCAAAGGCCGCGTCAAGCGCGGCCTTTTTTCTTTGCTTCGGCCAGTCCGACGGAGACGATCTTGGTGTCCTTAGCAGCAAACCGTATTTCTTTTCAGGAGGAAACCATGTTCACGAATACACTCAATTCGTCATGGGACGAGCGTTCGCGCCGCGGATTGACGGCTCTGACATCGTTCGGCTTGCAAGCTCTGCTTGGCGCCTTGTTGCTGGTTTTGCCCTTGCTCCGCCCCATGGGATTGCCTTCGCTGCGCAAACTCTCGCCGCCAGTCAGTTTGGGTCAACCTCTCGGGGAGGCTCCCGCAGCCAGAATGCAGGCGAGTGGAAACGCCGCGTCTTCGAGCACCCCTGTGGCCATCACTCTGCGGATGCCCGTACGAAATCCGAGCGACATCCCGGTTGCCAGCGATGATGGTCCACCCACGGTCGGGCCGTCTGGTCCCAGCCTCCCAGGAGCTTTCGGATCGGGCAGTCTGGACGGAGTGCGGGATTCTTTCGGAACGGGTCCACGCCCGATTATGCCGTCCGCGCCCGTGACGATCGCTCCACCGCTCCGCATCTCGCACATGAGCGAGGGGGATCTGATTCACAAGATTCTGCCGGTGTATCCCCCATTGGCGCGGAGTGCGCGCATTCAGGGGCAGGTCGTGTTGCAAGCGGTCATCAGCAAGCAAGGCGTCATTGAGAACCTTAAAGTTCTGGCTGGACATCCCATGCTGGCGCCGGCGGCGATCGAGGCCGTACGCCAGTGGCGCTACCGGCCTTACGTCTTAAACAATGAGCCGGTGGAAGTGGAAACCCAAATCACCGTGAACTTCTCGCTCGCCGGAAGCTGATGGCTGAAAGCCAGTTTCCAGTTCGTCCCAGGAGAGCTCGAAACTAGAAACCGAAAACCGGAAACTGCCCTGGGAGTAGCCCAAGCGTAACCTTAGCGAACGCGCCGCTCCCGCTATAATCGACGCCAGTGGCGACCACTGTGGAAATCTTGAGCCGCGTGGCCACCCGCCCCACCTGGGCGGAGGTCTCCCTGGCTACCCTGCAGCAAAACTTCCGCACGGTTGTAAAGCACGCAGGAGCGGGGGTAACCGTGTGCGCGGTCGTGAAGGCCGACGCTTATGGCCACGGCGCCGTGGAATGCTCGCGCGCCCTCGAAGGGGAAGGTGCGAAGTGGCTAGGCGTGACCTCGCTCGATGAGGCGATTCCGCTGCGCGAGGCGGGCATCGAGTCGCGGATTTTGTTGATGACGGGCTTCTGGCGCGGTGAAGAGAGCGAGATCGTGCGCCTGCGGCTTACTCCCACGGTGTGGGAGCCCTGGCATATCGAGTCTCTGGAGAATGCCGCGGCGTCCCAAGCGGTGCGGCAGGCGGTGCATTTGAAGGTGGATACGGGGATGGGCCGGCTGGGCGTATCGCTCGATGAACTTCCGCCAGTGCTGAAAGCTCTCAGCGCAGCTCCGCATCTGGTGGTTGAGGGGCTCTCGACTCATCTGGCTTCCTCCGAGATTATGGACGCGCCTTCGGTGGCCGAGCAGNNCCGGGGTTGGCCCACATGGCCAACACCAGCGCCCTGATTTCGCGGCGGGAGACGTGGAACAACATGGTGCGTCCGGGCGTCGCGCTCTACGGCTATTACTTACCGTTCCAGCGTGCGGGACGGGAAGTGAGCGGCGGCACGCTGCGTCTCCCGGTGAAGCCGGTGCTGACCTGGAAGACCCGCATTCTTTCCATGCGGCACTTCGCCGCCAACCAGGCTCTCGGTTACGGCGGAACGTACGTGACCCGGGCGCCGGCGCGCGTGGCCGTGCTGCCCGTGGGATACGCCGACGGATACAACCGGCAGCTCTCCAATCGCGGGCGCGTGATCGTCCGCGACCACTACGCGCCGATCGTCGGCAGCATTTCGATGGACCT
>PMHI01000461.1:0-1097 GCA_003156615.1 Acidobacteriaceae bacterium
TTAGATACTTATCTGTGAGGCAGGTCAAGGGAGGACCTTCTGTCATCAAGGATCGAGAGAAGTTGACCGATGAGCAATGGGAACTCGTGGGGGCTTTGCTTCCTCCGCTGCAACAACCAGAGGCAGGCCCCGTTCGGGGATCCCCTACTTTCTGGTCAATGGAGCCTTGGTAGTCAAGAGACTGGGCAGTTCATGGAAGGGTTAATCCCGGCGAGCCTTCGGCTTTAAACCATAGCAAGTGGTTATCCAGAGTGGTCACGGGTTCGCCAGATGGCGCCTGTTCAACGGAATGTAGTCCGCGCACCTCGGTGACATCGAGATGCCCCAGCATCTTGCCGGTCTTGGGATCAAATTTGATCAACCAGCCAGCCGAACCGGGGGCCTGGTTTAGCGGCTGCATACTGGCCCAGAGCACATTTCGCACCAGCTTTAGTGAATAAACCCTTCCCAGATGCGGAATCTCGCCGAGGAAATGGCCATCAAGATCGAACTTCTGAATTCGGCCATTTTCCCGGTCGGCCACATAGATTGTGCCTTCCGAGTCAATCTGGATCGCATGTGGTAGATGGAACTCGCCAGGGCCGGTACCGGGCTTACCCCACTGTTTAACCCTATTGCCATCGGGAGTGTATTCCAAGATTCGAGAGTTTCCATAGCCGTCCGCGATGAAAAGGTGTCCATTGGGCCCGAAGGCGATGTCAGTGGCTCCGTTGAATGGGCTGTCGTTTTCCGGTTGCTCGCCCACCGTGATAGTCATGAGTTTCTTGCCGGACGGAGAATACTTTTGCACGACAGACGTACCCGCATCCACAGTCCACACATCGCCTTCGGGGTCGATGCGGATGCTGTGAGGTATCTTGTAATCCCCCTTGCCCCATGAACGTAAGAGTTTTCCGTCTTGGTCCAGAACGAGAACAGGGTCGGCTCTGTCTCCGCGTTGTATTTCATAGATGAGGCCCTTGCTGTCGATGGCGACCCAAGAAACGAGCCCCGATGCCCAACCGGCATTGGGCGCTTGAGCCGTGAAAGGTACTCCCCGGCAAGGCAACTTTGGAGACGCCTCAATCCGAGCACGAAGATCGGCCGCGGATTTAGCC
>PMHI01000461.1:1145-6406 GCA_003156615.1 Acidobacteriaceae bacterium
TCGGTAATTGAAAGCTTTCTCTGACGCTCACGCTTGAACGGGTCAGTGTTTTGCTCAACAACTCGACCTTCTTGTTACCAGTCGGGCCGTAAAGCCCCGGTCCTTCACCGGTGCGGCGCGCTAGCCGTTGCTGGACCGCTCGCCGTAGGCTGATTCCAGTTCGTCAGGCGACACATCCATCTGGTCAGAATAGTCTTCGTGTAAATCAAGACATGGGCTAGTGTGCGTTCCATGTGGCGCTTCCTGATCCCGCTATTACTTTTGTCCTATGCTTCCGCCCAAACTTCGATCGATTCCACCGAATACCAAGCGCGCCGGCGGGCAGTCATGGAGAAAATTCCGGATGGAATCATCGTGCTGCGCGCATTCTCCGCACTGAAGCATTGGGATGAGTCCGGCTTTCATCAAGATGCAAGTTTCTACTACTTCACCGGTCTGGCCAACCTCCACGGGGCGATACTGGCGCTGGACGGCACGCAGAAAGAATCCTGGTTATTTGTCTCGCCCCGGTTGGGTTCCTTCGGTGCAGCCATGCATGGCTTCGATTCGGCCTTCCTCGATCCTGGGTCGCAAAGTGAAACGGAACTGAAGTTCAATCACGTCGTTTCATGGGATCAGTTTGCCGCCTTCGTCGAATCGCGCCACAAGAGCAATCCCAAACTGGTCTTGTATGCCGATAGCGCTGGTCAGACCGGACGGATGGGTGGCGATCCCAATGTTCCACCGGGACTGGGCCCGATGGAGAACCCTCACCTGGTGTGGTCGACCATGCTAGGGCAGAAATGGGCAGACATCGAGGTCAAGGACGCATTTGCAATCATGGATGAAGTACGTTCGGTGAAAAGCCCGGCGGAATTGGTGCGGATGCGCAAAGCTGCGGCTGTGACCGCGGAGGGCTTCTGGGCGGGAGTACACGCGGTCGCTCCAGGAAAAACGCAACGCCAGGTCGAAGGCGCGGTGCTCGACGCATGTCTGCAGGCGGGTTCGACTGCCCCCTCGTTGTGGCCGTGGGTTCGTTCCGGTCCCAATGCCTTGGGGAACGCGCTATTCGAGGCTTTTCTCGACTACGACAACCAGGAT
The DNA here is from genome assembly GCA_003156615.1 of Acidobacteriaceae bacterium. The sequence goes on from PMHI01000461.1 coordinate 2,226, forward strand.
CGAACGATGCAGGCTGGCGAAGTCGTACGGGTCGATCTCGGCTGTGATTCCCAGATGTACAAAGGCGATTTCGGCCGGACAATTCCGGTTTCTGGCCATTTCGATGAAGGACAAGGCGAAACCATGGAGTTGTTGAACGGCGCCTACCTCGCCGGGATTAGTCAGATACGGCCCGGCGCAACTTCCAAGGATGTTTTCACGGCGACCACCAGCTACGTTGAGCAACATCAGGCTGAACTGAAATCCGCAACTGCTAAAGAGGCGGCGGCAAACTTCCTGAAGCAGCCAAACATGCCGTTGCACGGTCTGGGCGTCGACATGGCAGAAGCCGTCCCTAAAATCTTCCAGGCCGGCAATGTCCTTTGTTACGAGCCCTTGCTGACTTCTGGGAACCAGGCTTTCTTCGTGGAAGATATGTTTCTGATCGTTCCAACGGGCTATGAAATTCTGAATCCATCCTTGCCGTATTCGGCAAAGGATATCGAAGCTGCGATGGGGAAGCGGCATCCATAGTGTAGCGCACAAAGTGTTTCTAGTTACGATCTCGCAAATGTCTGGCCGTCGCGAGGAATCCGCCTACACATTACGCGCCCCAGTGATGGGAAGTTCACTGCGACGACAGAGAAGCCCGGGGCCCCTCGTTGCGGAATTCCAGCGGCAGGGGATCCGAATTCTGGCAGGGACGGATTCGCCAGTGATCCCGAACGTGGTGTCAGGATTCAGCCTTCACGACGAACTGGCACTGCTGGTAGATGGGGGGTTGACACCGCTCGAAGCACTCCAGCCTGCGACCTTGAACCCGGCGCGGTTCCTCGGGAAGCTGGATGATCTCGGAACTGTAGAGAAGGGTAAGTTAGCGGATCTCGTCATCCTAGATGCCAATCCGCTTGAGGATATCCATAACACCACGAAGATTAATGCAGTGATCGCACAGGGGAAATTGCTCGACCGAACTGATTTGGATCGACTGATGCGCGAGGCTGAGGAGATGGCGAAGGCTCCGGAGAGTGCCGTCCAAACGGGGAAATAGACTTGTGCGCGTCAAAGGAAGTGCACGGTTGACATATTCTGCTTATTTACGAGGATCAGATCCAGAACGTCTGTCCGCCCCCAGCGGGAACAAAGGTTACGGGTCACTGCCGACCTTTTCGGTGTCAAATAAGAGCATGAAGACGTGCTGCATTTTGGCAATGATCGCGATATGTCCGATCGTCGCTTTCGCATGCTCTTGCCCCGACGTGGATCACGCATGTGAGGCATATCGATGGGTGCCGATCGTCTTCACAGGCACAGTAACTGATCTCGGACCCAGAGAAACCAACGCGAAAACTGGTTCCTACTCCCAGCGGATAGGGTTTGCTGTAGACGAATCATTCAAGGGTACAAACGGCACTAGCATCAGCGTGACGCGTGTGCATATCCAGTCGAGTTGTCGTTCCACTGCGCCAGAGTTTGTGGTGGGCGGGAGATACTTGGTCTGGGCCCATCCAGATGAACAGGACAACCCGGTAATCTTCGACTGTACGCCAACGCAACGCTTTGAAGATGCAGCGCAGCTGATCTCAGAGTTGCGAGAGCTCCGGGCGGGTGGGGGCGCGACTTACATTTTCGGCGAAGTCTATCGCGACCGCAATTTTCCGACCGGCGTCAGGCCGGAGGAATTGAAGAACTATTCACCCCTGCCGCTTGCGGGGACGAAGGTACGGGTGTCATCCCACGATAGTAGCTACACAGTGGTCGCCGACCAAAAAGGTCATTTCGTCCTCCCATTGGAGCGAGGCGGCAGATATCGGATCGTGGCAGACCTGCCCACGTACTTCGCCCGAGAAGGGCTGGACAGCGAGGTTGATCTTGAGGAGCACGGCTGTGCCAACATGTCTTTGTGGACCCAATATGCGTTTCCATTTAGAGGGCGGGTCGTGGACATGCACGGCGTTCCGCTGGCGGGAGTCCCGGTTGGGCTGCTATCAGCGACCAAGCTCGACAGTCTTGCTTACACCTTTACCGACAGCGAGGGCGAATATGAATTGTCTGCCTCGGAACCAGGTGACTTCTTGATCGCTGCCAATTGGGACGAACCGCCGTCTGAGGAGACGCCCTTTGCCACAGCTCTTTATCCTGGCGTCTACGACATTGAGAAGGCGAGCCATCTTCACACCCAGGAAGCTGGTGCCGTCGTGCTGTCGGATTTTCGCCTTGCAATTCCCACTCAATGCACGGTGCAGATCCAAATCGAGGACCTATTTGGGGTATCGACCACTGATGCACGGATATTGACGAAGTATTTTCCCGAGCAATTTTGGCATCCGATTGCTGATGTGGGCTCCGGGGGCGCGGTGACGTTTACTGTTATAGGGCCCGGCGTGATGTACCTGGTTGCTTCTCGGACCCTGTCTAACCAACAAGAACTTCGCTCTGAGGTGCAGGCCATCAAATCGTGCCCCGCCGAGCCAATTCACCTCCGACTGACAAGCACGATTCAAGTCGATTAATCCTGCGACTCCCTGTCCAACGCAGACAGGTTGCCGCCATTCGGATGACTGCGGGCGGCGTGCTGCCCAAGCGGCTGTTTACGACAGAAGTCACTTGCTAGCTGCTGGATAATCCTTGCTTTTCTTTGTCCTCGAGTTGAAAACTTGGAAGTTTCCATCTGGTTGCGCTGTCAATTCGAGGTAGTTCGCCTCATCGGTTCCGGAAGGATTGGCGATAAATTCCGGAGCGGAGTTGTGAGCGGGGCCACCTTCCTCGGAGAAATGCAATTGCCAAAGATCCTCGATGTTTGGCGACCTTTTGATGATTTCCCACACGGAGGGAGTGCCCCCTTTTGTCGCTCCATTGTCCATGATGGCCACGCGCGGGGCGATGCCGTTGACGAGAACAGGACTACTGCTCTTCGACCATCCATGATGCGACACGATGTAAATATCGATCCTGCCAAGTTTATTGACCGGGCACATCAATTTCGTCTCTTGGTCATTGGTCAAGTCCCCCAAGTCAAGGATTCGCAGCTTGCCGAACGTGAATACGGTTCCCAAAGAGCGAAAGTTTTCTGTCTGGTCGACGGAATATTGCTCTGAGCTGTTGCAGCTGGAATTCTGCTGGCCCGCGCCTGGCAGGGGGCTGGTAATTAATGCGCCGTCCGAGCTTACGACGGTGGCGTGGATCCCGCGAAGGGGAAGGGTGTCTCCCGGTTTGGCAACGATCCGTTTGAACTTCCCGGTCGCCAATACCTTTTGATATGCCAGCCACCCTTCTACAGTGGGGACGTCCGTGGTCTCACGATTGTCGCCGTGATCGATAAACGTGCCGATCGGAATGCGCGACTCCAACTGCGGCACGCCACCCACATGATCTGCATGAAAATGGGTAATCAGTACGTAGTCGATCTTGCTGATCCCGGCTTGTTTTGCAGCCGCGACGATACGATTCGCATCCCGACCATCATTACCCATCCACCCCGTATCGATCAGCAGCGACTCGTGAGCGGGTGTCACAAACAGGGTTGCCTGGCCACCTTCNNGATGTCGCAATCAGGCAGAGAAACAGACCAATGGTAAACGCGACTTGTGATGTTAGAAGGCGAAGTGTGGGTCTCAGGTCGAATTCGGACAGAGTTCGCGGCATGTTCGATCTCCTAGATTGCTAACCTCAGCGAGCACCTATTCTAGCTTGGCCCTTCAGTCCCGAACCTCTTGCTGGGAATAACCCAGTCACGAGATCCGTTTGTCTCCCGCCCCAACCGCCTCTCCCAACCCGGCTTTGAGGTGTCAAAATATGCATTCGGGTGACAGGGGCGCTCGCGCACCACATCCATATTCAGATCCAATCCTAGACCAGGCGATGTGGGAATCGGAAGATGACCGGTTTTCACGTCGAGCTCTGGGTTCCAAGTCACCAGCTCCTTGGTCCACGGTTCGTTGAAAGGGTAGAAGTGTTCTTAGCTAAGAAAATTCGGAACTATCGCCGCTAATTGCCGGCACGCTGTTTGTCTTTCTCAGCAAAGCTACGGCTCAGAGGCATACCAGGCCTGGTGTGCAGATATTTCGCGACAGAGCGGGCACACGGTAACTTCCCACTGGAAGTGGCATGCAGGGCAACGCCCTGCGCTCCAAAACGTATTCCAAACATGACCGCACTTGCAACTCCAACGAAGATCTGTAGAGGGCTGGAATAAGCATTTC
>PMHI01000040.1 GCA_003156615.1 Acidobacteriaceae bacterium
GCCCACATACTCATCAGCACGGATTCTGCGCCGGCTTCCTGCAATGCTCTCTGCAGGCCAAGTACTCCTTCGCCATTCTGTACTTGGCCCAGGCCGGTTTCGCAGGCGCTCAACACCACCAACTCGGTGCCCTGCAGGTTGAGACTTCTCGCCTCATAGGCCGTCAAAACGCCGTTGTCCAAGTCTGGGGCAGTCGCTTCACCGTTTAGGATGCGGTCTGCTCCCGCCAGCAGTAGTCCAGACCGAAACATCGGATCTGCCAATTGTCCTGGCAGAGGGATTTGCGGAACTTGCTGATCGGGCTGAAAGAAACCGTGAGTCGCAATGTGGAGCAGTCGGGGATGTTGGACTCCCTCTAAAACTTCCTTCAGCGCCCTTGCCCCGACGTACGGAGGGTTCGCTTGCCAACCATTTCTTTGGAGCAAGGTCCAGATCGCGTCAACCTCCTTGGCCGTCCCCGGCAGTGGGCATAGCACACCGCCCGGCGGCCGTTCCGGGCAATTTTCCTCGCGCTCCAGCCCGCGGATAAGGGATTGACCGCTGAAATTTTGCGCGATCTCCAGCTGAGTAGCCTTAGAATGCAGGTCTTCCAGCGCCGCCCTTTCCTCCGCTGNNGCTGCACTGAGATCAAATTTGGGATTCCCGATTAGGATGGCCGATCTCGATGGCAACTCGCGCCTCTCGCGCAAGAGATCCTTCGTGCTTGAAAGAATTCGCAGATCGTACCTCTGGATGAGCGGGCGGCCACGATCGTCGGCAACAGCTCCGAGCGAGACTTCATTCAGCACCCCGTCCGGCGAAATATAAATTCGTTTCGCCCCAGCAAGCGCCGGCTCAAGGGGCCTCCAGAACGAGTGGTAGAAATCTGGCTGAGGGCTCACCGCGGGCACTGCTTTGAGTCCAACACGACGTCGATAGTCTTCTAACGGGGCGCCTTCCAATTCGGCTGCATTGCCTATCGGAACGAGTCTCGGCAACTGCGCATTCGGAGTAACGACTAACGCGAAATAACTTTCGGTGGAATGATGCTCGGAATCTCCAACAGGGAAACGCATAAACTCGACAGCGGCTTCGTCCTTCTTCAACTCATTCTGCACGTCCCGCCACGTAGCACCAACTAATTGTTTCTGCCAGGCCGCCGAGCTCGAACGACGTGCCAACTCTTGCTCGATTTCGTTGGCCTCTTGCTGTAATTCGTCGATGGCCGTACTCCATTTTTCGTGATCCTCCGACTCGACAGTGCGTAGCCTGGCCAACTGACTCCTTTTCGCCGATAACTGATCGAGTAAATGTGAGATCTCGGTGTCCCCGCTCGTTAGAATGTGTGCTCGCAAATCTGCGACGCTGCTTGCCACCAAGCCTTTTTCAAATAGCAGCACATCGTACATCCAGCCGGTCAGTTCGGGGTCTTCGGCGTTTCGCAATACGGCGAAGGCTAGGAGGTTCGGGAAAACATCCGGCTCAAGAGCGAACAGCGACAGCCGATCCTTCTCGCTTAAATACCTGAAGCTGAAGTCCACTTGTTGCCTGAAATCATCGAAGGCGAGTTTGAAAAGACGCTCAGCTCGTGCATAATCGCCAGCGTCCCGAGATTGTTCAGCCGCAAGAGTCAGCGCGCGCACGCTGAAATAATTCCGAGGACTTAATAGGTTCCCGGGAATCAATAGGTTTGCGGGAAGGGTCAGCTCGCGCTCGTAAACTGTCGCGGCATCGGCATACCTAGCTTGGAAGAAATAGGAGAAAAACAATCCATGCAGACATTGCATCTTGTATTGAGCCAATTGATCCGGTCGCGGAACATCTTCCCAAATAGCCAATCCACGCTCGTATAATTTTTCTCCTTCTGGNNGTCGACCATCTGAGCTGGCACGACTTATCGGGACTTACCTGCTGTTTTAAGTCGGATGTGTCGGAAGCTGGTATTCAAAACTACCCCGGCGATGGGAACCGCAGTAAACACGCCATAGAGAAGTAAAACACCGAACGCCAGTAGCCCGACCGCGAATAGTTTCATGCGACGAATGAGCATCGGACGCACTTTCTCGCCGAAGCGCTGGTGCCATTGCCACGGACTAAGGATCAACACAAAGGAGGATAAGACGATGGCCCATCCGACAAACCAGAAGACCTTCGGTTGCCACATCGCCGCAGAGCGAATGACGATTGACGCGCCGATTAGTAAGCGGATAACTTGCTCCGTGTAGTGTGCTCGCGCNNGAAAAGGCCGAATGCAACAAGAATGGCTCCTGCGACTGCGTTCATTATAGTCATGGCGTAACTTCATTCAGCAGCATAACAGGTGCCCCTCTGCTCGACAGCAAAGAGTAATCCAACAAACACAAGCAGAAGTCGAATTCCAACAGTCCCGTATAGGGCGATGCTTTTGAAGCGATTTCGGCTCGTGCTCGACCTGAGAGCGGCTTGGCCTGCCATCTTAGCGCTCATGGTGCAGGATTGACGAGTGACCCTGTAAGTGCCCGATTAACGCGTTAGCGGAAACTGATCCACTACCCCTTTTCGGTTCCAGCACCCAGCCACATATTCGGCTTGACGTTACCTGAGGTTGAGATAGACTTGAATCCCCTCCAATAAAACAGCATGCATCCACCGGCTGCCCTCATTCAGCCCTCCGGAGCGTGTCTGGAATAGACTTCCCCTTTCCAAAAGGACGTGAGATGTGAAGACAGACTCTTTGCTGAATCACAGGGTATACATCGAGGTATTCGAGAATAGCGAAGCAGCCTCCTTAAGGGCCGCGATCCGCGGCAACGTCCCCTTCCCCGGATTCGTAACGACTAGAGATTTCGGAAGGGACCTGCCTGTATGCCTTCTGGGGAAATCAATATGAACCCGGCCAGAGCTCGTCGCGCGGGGATACAAATTAAAGCGCCGACAGGAATCATGGGTTTCGACGAAATCACTGGCGGCGGACTGCCACGCGGCCGCACGACTTTGTTGGCGGGGGGCCCGGGCTCTGGCAAGACAATTTTCGCGCTGCAATTCTTGGTGCATGGCGCGCGGCATTGCGAGGAGCCTGGCATCTTTGTCGCTTTTGAGGAAACCCCGAAACGCATTGCAGCCAATTTCGAGACCTTCGGCTGGAATCTGGCGGCTTTACAAAAACGAAAGCTGTTTTTCCTGGACGCCCGTCCGACGCCCGACCTGATTCAGTCCGGAACGTTCGATCTCAGCGGAATGTTGGCTGCTCTGGGAGCGAAGATCAAGGAAATGGGGGCCCGGCGAATCGTCTTTGATGCCATGGATATTGTGTTGACGCTGCTGCCCGACCAAGCTGCAAAACGACGCGAGATCTACCGTCTGCATGAGTGGCTACTAGCGCGCGAGCTGACCGGAATCATTACGGCGAAGGCAGGCGGGGATCAAGAGAGTTCCCTCGACCAACAGCCCTTCGGCTTTATGCAATTCATGGTGGACTGCGCCGTGATCCTCAACCATAGCGTGGTACAGGGCGTGTCGCAGCGCAGCCTGCGCGTGCAGAAGTACCGGGGCTCCAGCTTCGATGAGCATGAATCACCGTTCCTCATTGGCAAGAACGGATTCGAGGTGGCCGGGGCGCGCACACTGGGCCACGCGCACACCAAGGTGATCCATGAGCGAGTTTCCTCCGGCGTGGAACGTCTCGATACGATGCTGGGCGGCGGCTACTACCGCGGCGCCAGTGTACTGATCACCGGCTTTCCTGGCACGGCCAAGACGACCTTGAGTGGCGCTTTCGTAGAGGCATCCTGCCTTCGCGGCGAACGCACAATGTTTGTCAGTTTTGATTCGGATTTTTCCGAAGTGATCCGCAATCTGGCATCGGTAGGAATTCTGCTGGATCGTTTCGTCAAGAACGGGCTCTTGCGCATAGTCTCAGTCCGTACCATCACGGGCAATGCTGAGACCTATTTATTGCGGATTAAGACCTTTGCTAGGGAGCATGGAGCCCGTTGTGTAGCGATCGATCCGGTATCCACGATGTCCAGTTCCGCCAGTGAGATGATCGCACACAGTGTGGTCGAACGCTTGATTGACTGGTCGAAATCCGAAGGCATCACCATGCTCTGCACCAGCCTCGTCGACGAGATGGCCAGCCGGACGATAGGTATGTCATCGCTTCAGATCTCGACGCTTGCGGACACGTGGATCCACCTCAATTACCTGGCCCAGGCCGGCGAGCGCAATCGCGGGCTCTCCATCATTAAGTCCCGCGGCACGGCGCATTCAAACCAGGTTCGCGAGCTGATCCTTAGCGATGCTGGCGTGACCTTGGCGGACATTTACACCGCGGGCGGTGAGGTATTGATGGGCACGCTGCGCTGGGAAAAGGAAAGCGCCGAGCGTGCCGCGAATGAGGTCGCCGAAGTCGCCGGGAAGCTCAAGCACGTCAGACTGAATGCCGAGGAGGCCGAGCTCGAGGTAAAAGTGAAGTCGCTGCAGACGGAGCTGGTAGCAAAGCAGACGGAGAAGGAGTTGTTGACCCGCACCTCGGAAAGCCGCGAGAAGGAGTTATCTCGGGGCCGCACCCGAGTACGCGAGTTGCGCGGGGGCGATACGGCTATTCCCCGCCTAAAGAGGGTTCCATGAGTCGGCACGCCGCGTTCAAGTTCATCTTGTTTGTCGCGGGCGACACGGAGAACTCCGCATTGGCGCTTGCCAATCTTTCCGCCTTTTGCCGGACGCACTTGCCGAACCGTCACGAGATCGAAGTCGTGGATGTGATTCGGCAGCCCAAGCGCGCGATGAAAGACGGTATCTTCATGACTCCCACTCTCGTCAAGACCTCACCGTCCCCGGTGCGAAAAATTGTCGGCACATTGAGCGACACGCATACCGTGTTGGAAGTGTTGGGGCTCGGAGATTTGGCAGCATGAAATCGAAAAAATCGCCAGCTCCAATGGACGCAAACGAGGAAGTGTCCGCATTAATCGAGACGTTGGTCAAGACCGGGCAACGACTGGAGGAGCTAACGGCTGGCCAGGTCGATACGGTGGTTGACCGCGACGGGCGCACCTTCTTGTTGCGGGGCACTCAAGAACAATTAAGACAGAGCGAGAACGCCAGGCAAGGGGCCATCCTCAATGCCTTGCCCGCGCACATTGCGCTGCTCGACTTCAAGGGAATCATTATCTCAGTGAATGAAGCGTGGCGCCATTTCGCAAGTGCGAATGCCATCCGAGGCTCGGGAGACGAAGTCGGAGTAAGTTATCTTGAGACTTGCGACCGTGCCCGAGGAGAAGGCTCGGCCGAGGCCCGCCTCGTCGCTGCAGGCATCCGTTCGGTGCTGAGTGGAGAGAAGAGGACTTTCTCGCTCGAATATTCCTGCCACTCGCCCGCAGAACAGCGCTGGTTCCAGCTTGTGGTGACGCCGTTGCACGAGGGTCGTCCGGCTGGAGCTGTCATCATGCATGTAAATGTCACCGAGCGCCACCGCGCTGTGCTTGGGCTGCAAGCGAGTTTGCAGGAATTCCGCACCTTGGCAGAAGCCGTGCCCCAAATCGTATGGATCACTGACGCGGATGGCCAATGCATTTATTTCAACCAACAATGGATGGACTATACCGGCCTTACTATCGAGGAAAGCCTGGGTGAAAAATGGATTAAACCTTTCCATCCGGATGATCAAAAACCCACCTTGGACGCTTGGCAAACCGCGACCCGGACGAGGACCAGGTACATGGTCGAATCTCGCTTACGCCGGACGGACGGGGTCTATCGCTGGTGGTTGATACGCGGTGTACACCAGCAAGACGCCGGCGGCACAATTCTAAAATGGTTCGGCACTTGTACGGATATTCACGACCTGAAAATGACCGAAGAAGCGCTATTTTTGGAAAAGGAGAGCGCCCAAGTCAGACTTAATTCGATTGCTGATTCCGTGCTTTGCACCGATATTTCAGGAAACATCAGCTTCCTCAATTCAGTCGCAGAGAAAATGACTCGCTGGTCATGTGAGGAAGCCGTCGGCCGGCCTCTGGCCCAAGTTCTTCGAATCAACGCGGCGAAAACTGAACTCACTTCCAATCTCACCGACCTGGCCGTCAAGCAAAACCGAACCGTACGCCTGCCCTTGGATTGTATCTTCAGCCGTCGTGATGGAATTCAAATTCCGATCGAAGGCTCCATCGCCCCCATCCACAACCGCGAAGGGTTGGCCGCCGGCGCGGTAATCGTTGTTCGCGACGTGAGCGCGAGCCAAGCTATGACGTTGCAAATGACCCATTTGGCTGAGCACGACCCCCTAACCGGTTTGCCCAATCGGTTGCTCTTCAACGACCGCGTGAAACAGGCAATCGCGTTGGCTGCGCGCCACAAAAAACAAGTCGCTTTGCTGTATTTGGATTTGGATGGTTTCAAACACATCAANNGAATTCGTGGTGCTGCTTTCTGAAGTGGAGCATCCGGAAGACGCGGCCATTACGGCCAGGAGGCTATTACAGGCCGTGGCTCAGCATCACTCTATCGACCAACATGACCTGCACGTCACCACCAGCATCGGCTTGAGC
>PMHI01000579.1:0-1325 GCA_003156615.1 Acidobacteriaceae bacterium
GCGCCAGCCGCATGAAGTTGGGCCAGAACTCGGTCTCGGCAATCACCACCAGTTGCGGCCGCAGCGCCTGCAGGTAAGGGCGGATCGCGAAGGCGAAATCCATGGGGAAGTAAAACACATTCGCCTCGCCAAAGCGTTGCCGGGCGAGCACCTGCCCGGTATCGGTGGTGGTTGAAATGAAAATCCCGTGTCGCGGAAAACGGCGCCCCAGTTCCTCCACCAAACCCGCAACCGCCACCACCTCTCCCACCGAAACCGCGTGCACCCAGATGACCCGCTCTTCTCTTCCCGGTAACCGAAGTCGCGAAGGCAGCCGCCCCAGCCTTTCCGCCAGGCCCTTGCGGTATTTGCCGTGGCGCGCCATCTGGAAAAGCCAGTAAGGCAGGCTCGCCAACATCCCCACGGCCAGCACAACGCTGTAGAGAAAGCTATAGAGAGAAGAGATCAAGTTCAGCCATTCTAAGACCTTCGTGTAGGTTCGCGCCCTTAGTGGTTGAATTTTAGGAAACCGTCCAAACTCCAGTCGGGAAAAGAAACCGCCTTAGCCTCTATAATCGGAAGCATGCAGCCAGTGCTGAAGCCCAGGTTTCAGTCAGCGTTTCGCCGTTTCGTGGTCGTCCTATGCGCAGTCGCCGGATTCGCCCTTGGCCTGGCCGCCAAGGATTTTGTAAGACCCGCAGCGCAACCTGCCAAGACCTATCCCGCGCACGACGATCACTCTGACGAGAAGGTCGCCATCGCCGCCGACCCCTACGACACTCCCGCCAAGGCGAAGATTTTCTCCGTGAACTTCCACGAGCACGGATTCCTGCCCATCTTTCTCGTCGTAACCAACGACGGCACCCAGCCCATATCCCTGGCCAACCTGCAGGTGACTCTAACCACGGCCAACCGCGACAAGCTGACGCCAGCCTCGCCCGACGACATCTACCGGCGCATCACCAATCCCCGCACCAACACCAACGCGCCGTTGCCCTTCCCTATCCCGCAAAAGAAAGTGAAGGGCACCATCAGCCAGAAGGAAAAAGACGAAATCGAATCCTCGCAATTCGCCGCCAAAGCCGTCGAGCCCCACAACACGCAATCGGGATTCCTTTTCTTCGATGTGGAAGACATCAGCGCGCCCCTCGCCGGCGCGCACATCTACGTGACCGGCGTCAATGACGCCAAGGGCGCCGAGCTGATGTACTTCGAACTTCCGCTCGAGAAATACCTCAACCCGCCGCAGAAGGCCAATTGATCCTTGGATTGACAATCGCCCGCAGCGAGGGGCATGATGCGGTCGGCCAACTCGCACCCAGGAGCCATTTACATCAGCGCGAATG
>PMHI01000579.1:1471-10571 GCA_003156615.1 Acidobacteriaceae bacterium
AAGAGGCTCAAAGAAAAGGGAGTGGGCGTGGAGCGCGACGAATGGGTGACCATCACCAACGTCAAGATCGACAGCGACAAGATCGAGATCCATCTGGAAGGCGGCGGCGAGGGGCGGCGAGGAAGCAATCACGCCAATCGAGTAGGCGCTTCCTACAAGCGGGCCGGCGGCTCGCGGCTCAATCTGAAGTATCAGAAAGATCTCACTGACGCCGACATCGCTCCGCAAAACATTCTGAGATTCATGGCCAGACTGCTGGACGTGAGCCGCATCGAGCTGAAAATTGAAGAGAAGGACATGCCTGCGGAACTTCGCAACGCCATCGAAGCCCACACCGTGGTGGAGAGCATGACCTACAAAATGGTTCTGATGAGCTTCGGCGATCCCGATCAGAAGAAGGTGGATGATGTTGACGCTACGAATCTGAAAGAGACCTGGTTCTACCTGAAGAACGGGCACAGGTGGGTCGTCCACTTTGAGAATGGCAAAGTAACGAAGACGCAGGTGTTTTGAGATGGCAAGAACGTCTTGCTACTTTACGGTTTATGTCCAACGGACCATTTTCGTGACGACCGACGGTCCGTGGACAGCGGTAAAGAATTTTGAACATGAAAAGCCTCCTGCAGGGAGGCTGCGGCTACCTCGTGTTTCTGTCCAGGAAAAGGTGGGAGGGCCCAACCGTCACTGCTCGAAAGCTACCTATTCATAGCGTAGCGCCACAACCGGCTCAACCTGGGTTGCCCGCCTTGCGGGGGCCAGGGATGCGAGTAGTCCAACGAGCATGAGCAAAGCGCAGACCGCAACAAACGTCACGGGATCGCTCGGACGGATATCAAAGAGAAGGCCTCGCAGAAAGCGAGTGACCACGAAGGCCGCGACGGTGCCCGCCATCGATCCGAAAATGATCAGTATGAGAGCTTCCCTTATGATCAGGAACAGTGCATCTCGGCGCTGTGCTCCGAGTGCTACGCGGATCCCTATCTCGCGCGTGCGAAGCGCCACATTGTAGGACAGCAGCCCGTAAAGCCCGATGCACGACAGTACCAATCCGAGAACTCCGAATAGAGCAAACAGTCCAGTAACCATGCGCTCATTCAAAAGATACCGGTTGATGGCTTCGGCCTGTGTTCTCACACCGAACACCGGAAGATTATCATCGACATCCTTCACGACTTTCCGCACCGCAGGAATAAGCATAGCTGGTGTCAATGCGGTCCTGAGCGCGAACGTTGCGCCCTTGTCTTTCAAGAGAAGGTATGCTGTTGGAGCGAAGCCCGCCCTTACGCTCTCATATTTTGTGTCCCCTACCACCCCAATGATTTCGTACTGAATGTCTTTCGGATCGTTTCCCCCAATGTGCAAACTGATGGGGTACCTAGATTGTGCAAATCTCCGCACGAAGGCTTGGTTGACAATCGCGACTGGCTGAGTAGAACTCATGTCGGCCGGTGCAAAGGTGCGCCCCATAGCCAGCGGAATGCGCATTGTCTCAAAAAAGCCAGGACCCACCGCCAGCATTTGGACTTCAACGGTGCTCTTCTCACTCTGCCCTTCCAAGTGGAGGCCAGAGGTCCACAATCCCCCATTGAGAAGTACATCCGACGAATAGCTCACAGAAGTAACACCAGGTAGGGCCGCAAGGCGCCTGTCGAGATCATCATATAGATCTCGGATTCTGTCTTCCTTATAACCTGCCAGTGTCGGGTCCATCGAAAAAAGCAGTATGTTCCGGGTGTCAAATCCAACCGCTACGCTGTGCAGTTTTTCCAACGTTCGCGTCAGGAGGGTGGCGCCAATCAACACGACGACAGAGAATGCGACCTGAACCATAACCAGCGAGCCGCGCAATCCAAAACGCCGGTTGGGAGCAGAAGTAATGGCTGAAATACTTCCGGTGTTTGCTGCGAGTTGCGTAACTCTTACGGCGGCTCCGCGGAAAGCTGGTGCTAGACCGAAACCGATCCCCGCAAGCACTGCAACGGAGATCGTGAACAGGAGGACCGACACGTCAGGACGCGGATTGATTTCCAGTGACGAATATCCATTCGCAGACAAGAATGCCCAGAGGGCACCCACTCCCCAATATGCGAGCAAAATGCCAAGGGCCGCCCCAGCAAGTGAGAGAAGCACACTCTCGGTGAGGAGCTGTTGAATCACTCTTCGACGACGCGCCCCTAGCGCCAGTCGAACTGCCATCTCTCTTTCCCGTGCCGCAGCACGAGCCAGCATCAGGCCAGCCACATTCGCACACGCAATGAGAAGGATGATGGCGACCGCGGCCACCAGCAAATGGAGAGGCTCGCCGAACTTTTGGCGAAGACCAACTAGGCCTTTCTGTGCCGGGCGCAGCGTAATGATCGGATCATCGGCAGTCTTCCAAATGGGCTTTTCGCCGTGCAGCGTCTCATTGCGGAATAGAAGGCTGATAGCGGCCTGAGCCTGCGACCGTGGCATCTCGGTCTTGAGTCGGCCAGTGATGGTCAACCACCAACCGGTGGGATCAGTCATACTCTGCCCGCCCCATCGAAGGTTTAAGGAGTCAGCCTGCTGAAGAGTAATCCACAGGTCTTGCGATTTGCCCGGCGTCAATCGTGTAAAACGAGGTTCACTGACTCCAACGATAGTGAAAGGAGTTCCGTTCAAGCGAATTGTCTTGCCAATCACCGCCGCGGAGCCGCCAAACGCAGTTTGCCAGTATCCGTAATTGAGCACTGCCACTCCGTCTGCTGCTGGCTCTTCGTCGGCAGGTTCGAGCGTTCGCCCAAGCACGGCAGATACTCCCAGGGTTTGGAAGTAATTCCCCGAGACAAGTTCGCCCTGCACCATGCTTGCTTGACCATTGCCACTGAGATCCAATTGTGCGGGGCCGGCGAACGCCATCACACTGGAAAACAGGTTTCCTTGAGATCGTATTTTTTTGAATAGCGGATATGAAAATGAACAGCCCCCGGATGAATCAGAGCCAGCCGAACCAAACCTCTCACAATCGCCATAACTGCTAATACCTAGGTGGTTCGGCCGATTGCGTGCCGACCAGCGGAGAATGACCAACTGTCCAGGATCACGCACTGGCAGGGACTGGAGCATGACCGAATTCACCAAACTGAAGATCGCTGTGTTCGCACCGATTCCGAAGGCCAAGGTGAGGACAGCAATTATGGTGAAAGCGGGCGTCTTGCGAAGCATTCGGATTCCGAAACGCACGTCTTGAACGAACGTTTCAAAAGGATACATTCCGAGTGCTCCGCGGCATTCCTCTTTCAACCGCTCATAGCTGCCGAACTCAATGCGGGCGCGCCTCTCAGCTTCGGCTCGGGACAGCCCCAACCGTTCGAGGTGCGCCGCACGCTCGTGGATGTGCGACCGAAGTTCTTCATCCATGTCTAGCTCAATGTCAGAACGATGAATCAGTGTAGCCAGGAAGCGTCGTATGCAAGTCAGGAGGTTCATACTTCCTCCGGCTGCGCACCAAGAACACAAGCGACCGCTGAAGCCAGCCGGTTCCAGCCCTCGGCTTCTTCACGCAACCGTTTGCGGCCTGGAGAGGTGAGCTCGTAAAACTTAGCCCGACGATTGTTGTCCGATGTCCCCCATCTCGCCTCGAGAAACCCCTGACGCACCAAGCGAAATAACGCAGGGTAGAGTGCACCCTGTTCGATCAATAGGGTTTTGCCCGAAATCTGTTCTATGCGCAAAAGAACGCCGTAGCCATGAAGCGGGCCTAGAGAGACGGCTTTCAGAATCAGGAGGTCAAGAGTACCGGGAAGAAGTTTGGCTTGCTCGGTCACAAACCACTCCTAAGATGATTAGGAATGTACGCAATCTCTCCTAAACTGTCAAGGGAAGCGACAGATTTAAGACAAAAGGGTGGTCGCAGAAAAGTGTAACTTTGTGATTACTGGCGCCGCTTGCGCGGAGAGTCCTCTCCCTCCAAGACCCCACCGATTATGGTACGAGCTTTTCGACAGAATGACTGATCCTCTAATGGCCGTCGCCGGTCTCCCAACTTAACCAGCTCGGCAACATAAGCGTATGCAATTCAACCTGAGGGACAGCAGGCTGTATGCCAGCGAAGTTTTTCGAAACGCATTACCGTTCTTTCGGTAGTCAGCGACGAGCAGATACGCTTTTTTCAGCTGCTGGGCGGATCGGCCGGGATCTCACAGCGCGAACCGAACCTAGGTTGGCCGTTATAATCACCTGATATGTCGACCAACGCCGACACATCCGTTGCCGCTCACACCGCCTACGAGCCGGTGATCGGCCTCGAAGTGCACGTCCAGCTTCTGACGGCGTCGAAGATCTTCTGCTCCTGCTCCACGCGCTTTGGCGCTCCGCCCAACACGAATGTTTGCCCCGTGTGCCTTGGGATGCCCGGGGCTTTGCCCGTACTGAACCGTAAGGCGGTCGAGTTTGCTACGCTGGCCGCGATTGCCCTGAATTGCGGCATCAATGAAACGTCGATCTTCGCCCGCAAGAATTATTTCTATCCCGACCTGCCCAAGGGCTATCAGATTTCGCAATACGACAAGCCGCTGGCCGAGCATGGATTTATCGAAGTCCTCGCCGGGGGGAACTGGGGCGGGGCAAGCGATGGGAAGTTCTCCAAAGAAGAGGAGAGAAGGATCGACGAAGTGAGCCAAAGGGTTCCTCCTCCCCACCAGAAGAGAATCGGCATCACCCGCGTGCACCTCGAAGAGGACGCGGGCAAGAGCCTGCACGAGGGGTTTCCCGACTCGGATGAAAAGACCGCCATCGACCTCAACCGCACCGGCGTGCCGCTGATCGAGATTGTCAGTGAGCCCGACATTGCCACGCCCGACGAGGCCCACGAATACCTGACGCGTCTGAAGGAGATCATCCTCTACACTGGGGTCAGTGACTGTAACATGGAGGAGGGATCGCTGCGCTGCGACGCGAATGTGAGCGTTCGCCCGCGCGGGCAGAAAGAGTTGGGGACGAAGACGGAAATCAAGAATGTGAACTCGTTCCGTTTCATCCGCGAGGCGCTCGTCTACGAGATCGCGCGCCAGATTGCGGTGATCGACGGCGGCGGCACGATCACCCAGGAAACGCGGCTTTACAACCCCCACGAAGGCAAGACCTACAGCATGCGCTCGAAGGAACAGGCGCACGACTACCGCTACTTCCCCGAGCCTGACTTGCTGCCGCTGGTGATGGATAAGAAATGGGAGGCTGAGATTATGAAGACTTTGCCCGAACTGCCGGAAGCGCTACGCGTGCGACTGGTGAAGGAATATGGCATCACGGAATACGACGCGCAAGTGCTAACGGCCTCAAAGCCGCTCGCCGATCGGTTTGAAGCGGCGGCGAAGGCGGCGAAGAATCCCAAGCGCGTGGCGAACCTGGTACAGAGCGAACTGATGGGCCGCCTGAAGACCAGGGGCGTGGAGATTGAGAAGTCTCCGATTTCGATGAAAGGAGTGGCGGCATCTGCCGATCTGGTGGAGAGCGGCGCCATCTCCGGCAAGATGCTCAAGGATCTTTACGATCTCTGCTTCGAGCGCAATAAGGATTTTCCCGAGGTGTACGCGGAAGAAGGCCGTCCGCAACAGTCATCGGACACAGCGGCGCTGGAGAAGATCATCGACGAAGTGATTGCCGCGAGTCCCAAACAGCTGGAGCAATACCGCGCCGGCAAGAAGACGACCATCGGATTCTTTGTCGGGCAGGTGATGAAAGCTTCCAAGGGACAGGCCAATCCGCAGTTGGTGAATGAGTTGCTGACGAAGAAGCTAGGCTGAGTAGGGGCCGGGTGGTGGAGGAACAACATTCTCGGCAGCCACGTTGGCGTACCAGCGGCCGGAGTCTTTGATCGTGCGTTGCTGGGTTTTGAAATCCACATAGGCCAAGCCGAAGCGCTGGCTGAAACCCTCGGCCCATTCGAGGTTATCGAACAGACTCCAGGCATGATAGCCGCGGACGTCCGCGCCGTCGGCNNGCCGGGACCGTCGTTGTAGGCACAACCGTTCTCGGTAATCTCGATCTGCGGCCGGCTGAAGTCGCGACTGATGCGCGTGATCATGTCGTACATCGCCTGCGGCCAAACCTCCCATCCGTTACCGGTTTTCGGACCTTGCCGGCCGTCAGTGATCTTGACCGGAAACAGCCACTGCTGGGCATGGGGGAGCCGCTCGATCAAGCTGGGTGCCGATGCAATGGTGCGATAGTAGAGATTGATGCCGATGAAATCGAGCGGAGCCCGCAACTTGTCGAGGTCGCCGGACTTGATGCCCATGGCAGTTTCCGGAAGAAACGCGAGCGCCTCCGGATAGCGTCCCTGGAGCGCCGGCTCTAGAAACCACAGGTTGATGAGGGCGTGAGCGCGCTCCGCTGCCTGCCTGTCTTCTTCGGAGTTGGTCGCCGGTTCGCAGGCTGACATACTGAATGCGGTTCCCCCGCGCGCGGAGGGGCGAGTTGCTTTTAATGCTCGATACCCGGCGGCCTGCGCCAGATTCACCGTATGCGACGCGCGCAGGAAGTCGATGATGCTTTTGCGTCCGGGAGCGTTGCGACCTTCGAGATAACCCAGATAGGTGAAGGCGAAAGGTTCGTTGAATAGCATCCAATCGGAAACACGGTCGCCCAACCCGCGGGCAACGAGTTCCACGTAATCGGCAAAGCGAGAAGCGGTATCGCGATTGGGCCAGCCCCCGGCATCTTCCAAAGACTGCGGCAAGTCCCAGTGATAGAGCGTAACGAAGGGACGAATTCGGGCTTCGAGCAGCGCATCGACGAGGCGGCTGTAGTAGTCGATGCCTTTGGAATTCGCAAGACCGGATCCGGCGGGCTGAATACGCGGCCAGGAAACGGAGAAGCGGTAGCTGTTCAGATTCATCGCGCGCAGCAGCGCGATGTCTTCGCGCCAGCGATGATAGGAATCGCAGGCTAGGTCGCCGGTGTCGCCATTCTTGATCTTGCCGGGAGTATGCGAGAAGCGATCCCAGATCGATTCGCCCTTGCCGTCTTCTTTCCATGCCCCCTCGACCTGATAGGCGGCGGTNNGGGCGAGCCGCGGAACCTGCCGTGCGCGCCGCATTCGACGACACCCCGCAGCCTGAAAACAGGCCGGCTGGCAGTGCGGCCGCGATGCCTGCGGCGAGGGCCGAGTGCGCAAATTCGCGGCGGGTCAGGCGCAAGGCAGAATGCTCTCCTTCAAGATCACAGGGCTACCGGCGTCAATTGTGCTTGATGAGCTTCCCGGTCCTCTGCCCCGTGAGTGAGTTGTACACCGTCTCCAGGAACACGTCTTGGTTGACGAAGTCTCCGGAATACTTCTTCCAGGGTTCGAGCAGCTTCGCCTGCTTCATCTGATCGAGCGTCTTGCCCTCTTTCAACGCATTCTGCACTGCGTCGCGCGTCTCTTTCAGCATGACAAGATAAGTCCGCACGTCATCGAGGCTAGAGACTGGTCCATGCCCCGGAATCACCTTCACGTCCGGCGGCAGTTGCGAGATCACCTGGGCCACGGCGTCAATCATACCGTTGATGCTGCCTCCGCTCTCCACGTCAATGAAGGGAAAGCCGTAGGTGACGAAGTCGTCGCCCATGTGTACGACATTGGAGTGCGGGAAAAAAATGATCGAGTCGCCGTCGGTGTGTCCGGCGGGAAAATATAGAGCGCGGATGTCTTCGCCGTTCAGGTGCACGGTGACGTCATGATCGAAGGTGATGATGGGCAGGGCCTCGTGAGGCGCGGGCTTTAAGTCCATATGGATAGAGCCGCCATTGCCGCCGCCTCCGCCACTCTCCAGGCGTTTGCGAACGTTGTCTTGGGCAATGATGGGCGCTTGCTTCTGGAAGTAGGCGTTCCCACCGGTGTGGTCGGGGTGATAGTGGGTGTTGATGATGAAACGCACCGGCTTGTCGGTGATGCCTTTCAACGCGTCCCGAATCTTGTCGGCCAGCGGGGCGTACTGGTCATCGACGATGACGATGCCGTCGTCGCCGATCGACGCGCCAATGTTTCCGCCCGCGCCCTGCAGCATGTAAACATTGCCCGCCACTCTCGAGACCTTCATCTGCACTTTGCTGAAGTCCTGTTCTTGAGTGGCAGCCAGGGTGCTGGCAAACAGACAGGCGGCTAAAAGGGTAGACATTTTACGCATGATCGTCCTCGTTTTCAGTTTGACCACGGGCAGACATTCTAAACCGGAATGGAAAAGCGTGCGCAGTTGGGGCTGAGCCAGGTTTCTACCGGACTTGTTCGGCGCGTCGTTTGCAACATGAACTCTCAAGTTTTGTGAAGTGCAAAACACGAGCTTGCAGCCAACTCTGGCGCTTGCCAGAGCGCTGGTGATTCTGCAGCCATCTCCCGGGGCGAAGCAGAGGGGAAGCAAAGGGATAGAAGTGTGAGGCAAGGCCGAGGACGACATGTCTGCCCACGAAGGGAGCACAGCCCTGGCTTTGAGCTAGCATCCAGCGAAGGGCCAGTTCACCGGCGAGGATGACGTCGAAACGCAATGCGAAAAGCGCCCATACGTCCCCACATCCTCTGAGGACTGAGTCGAGCCGTTCCCCCTTACCGGTGGGTCATTTTTCTTTCTTCCTTTCCCGTCCCGTTACGTCACTTCAAGTCCGCCAAATCCTCTAGCAACTGCGCCAGGTTGAAGCCGCTGGGCGCTACGGTCTGACCGGCTTTCTTCTCGAGAAAATCGGGGCTGAGAATGGCGTAGGCTTCATCGCAGTAGNNCGTAAGCCACCACGGGGACGGCGTGTCCACCCCAGGAGCCGGGTGCGCCGTCGCCGGTTGTGCCCGCCGGCGTCACAGACCAAGGCTGGTGATTCTGGGTTTGAGACTTGGCGGTATTGGGCAAGGCCAGTCCGATGTAGCAGCCGCCGAAGATCGACGTCCCATCCATAATGTGGGTGTGGTTGGCAGGCTCGAGGGCGACGAAAGCCTGGATCTTGTGACCGGCGATGCCGGTCTGCCGCCAGTAGTTGAGCACGTCGATCTCCTGGGCCCCATTGTCGTTGGCTCCAGTCTTGGGATTGTAGCCGGTGATGGCGGAATAGGCGGCTACGATCTGCTTGTCGGACGGAGTGAATATTTTGGATTGGGCATTGGCCGTCCACTCCA
>PMHI01000268.1 GCA_003156615.1 Acidobacteriaceae bacterium
GGGTGGCCCGTGCTTTCGAGGCGTTCCGCCGTCTCGCTGATGTACCGGCATAATGCGTCGTCTGGATTCTTCTTCGCTTCTTCCTTTGCCTCTTCAATCAATTTTTGCGCTATTTTCTTCCGGAATATGGGAAGGCCGTATTCTTTTTCTACCGACCGCCAAGCTCGCAGAACGGCCTTGCGGTATGCCTTATCGTAAGGGTAGAGAAAGGTATCCAAGTCCAAGATAACGAGCCGTACCTTCTCGGGATAAGGCTTAGGGTCGGGGTAAGTTTTAGTTCTCATGGACTCAGGCGCACGGGCCTGAGATTGCGCACAACAGTCGCGTTCTCCGTGAGCATGCGGTTCATCACCGCCCTACCGCCTCTCGGCGCATCATTACTCCAGTTTTCGGTAATCTGATCCGGAGCTTCACGGACTGAACTTCAAGTCATTGACAATAAATGGCTTGGCGGAAGGACCAGCTCTTCGACGAACTCTCCCCGGGCCTTGCGGGCGTCACTGTGAANNACCGTGGCGCATCGAATGAAGTCCGAACCGTAGCACTGGCTCTCCGTCGTAGTAGCGAGAGTGTTCTAGGCTACTTCTTCGATGCTTGTCGAACAGGTTGCGTGACCGCATTCGCAAGCGATCTCCAGCTCATCCGATCCGGCATCGCTGCAAGATTCACTACAGTATTTCTTGCCACTTTCCACGACGCAGGTGCAGGGAACGTGGGCACAGGTGTTTTCCTCAGGTGTTGTCATACGTTTTTGCTCCATTCACCGGGAATGAAAAGAACGTCGCCATTATAGCGCCCCAGCACGTCAGAAAGTAGCCCTACCGGAACCTTGGAAAGTGATTTACTGTCGTTCAACCGGCACCATCACCCACTCGATCGACCGAGTAATCAAGGCTTCCCGGGCCCGGAGGGCAAAACGGTAATCGTTTGGGAATGATTCCCTGCGGAACCTTTCCGCTTTAGGGGGATGGAGTATTCTGCGAAAACCCAGAAAGGTGCTTTGACTGGAGTGGACCATGCTGGACATCACTAAGGACATCCAATCGCTGACGACACTCCAGATTCCCTATCTCACGAGACCGGACCCCGGAATCTTTCGGTGCGATTCTTGACCACATGGGGTCGTCCTGTTTGTTTTCGTGGTGATTGACTGTTGAGGAAAGCACTCCGACACTAGAATCCCGCGGGCCGCTCGCTGGCCACGCCAAAGGCTCGTTCCAGTGTGATGGCGACCCCGCCGAGTGTCCCTTCGTCGAACAATCGTCCGATGAACGTGACTCCGTGTGGCACCCGACGCGGCGTTGGAAACCTCGGCAGAGGATGCGTTGGGTTTGGCGCCCAGTCACTGCGTGCCATTTGCACCTCGACGAATCCCGCGCGCAAGGTGAGAGATGGATGACCCGTGAAATTCGTGATGACCAGCATCTCGTCGCGCAGCGAAGGGACGAGCAGCAAGTCAACTTCTGAAAAGACGCGTGCCATCTCCTCTGCGACTTTGCGCCGCATCCGGTCGGCCTGAACAAAATCGACCGCCGACAAGAACCGTGCCTGCCGAAACAAATTNNGTCAGGTCTTCAAATGCCGCAGCGCCTTCAGCAAAGAGAATCAGATTCAGCGAATCGTAAGGCCAGTCGGGAATCGAAACCTCCACCAACTCAAAGCCGACTCTCTTCGCCGTTTCTAGCGCCGCGCGATCGACCTCCGTCGCCGGACGCTCCTTCATCCATGCCGGAAAATATCCAAGCCGCAACCCGCGCCCGCTGGTGTTGGCGTCAAAGTCGAGGTGACTTTCCACGCTCGCAATATCTCCCNNCAGTGTCATTGCGCCTGTGCGCGGCACGCGGCCATACGTCGGACGCAGACCGGTTACGCCGCACCGCATCGACGGACTGACGATGCTTCCACCGGTTTCGCTGCCGATGGAAAAGCCGACGAGCCCGGCCGCAGTAGCCGCTCCTGGCCCCGCGCTCGAGCCCGACGAACCTTCTTCCGGCAGCCACGGATTCATCGTCTGCCCGCCAAACCAGATGTCATTAAGCGCCAGCGCGCCGAGGCTGAGCTTAGCCACCAGCACCGCCCCAGCTGCGTAGAGTCGCTTCACGACGACGGAGTCTTCACGCGGAATACGATTCCGATAGGGCTCCGCGCCATACGTGGTCGGAATGCCCGCCGTGTCGAGCAAATCCTTCACGCCAAACGGAATCCCATGCAGCGGCCCCCGATATTTTCCCTGCGCGATTTCTGCATCGGCCTGCTTCGCCTGCTTTACTGCCTGATCACGCGTGATCGTAATGGCGCACCGCAGCTTGGGATTGAATCTTTCCAGCCGCTCCAGATAAATGTGCGTGAGCCTCTCCGAACTGAGCTGCTTGCTTTCGATCCAGCGCGAGAGCTGGGTCACGGTCGCGAACGCAATGTCTTCATCTTTGGCAGGAATAGAGACGGCGTCGGCTTGGCTGCGCACGAATCGGTCTTGCGCCGCGCCATATTTCACACCCGGAATCATCGGGTCCCATTTCGTGGCTGGAGACAACGATGATTCGAACGTCAGCTTCCGGGGGCCAACTCTACGCTCGTATACGGACGCGAGCGTTCTGCGCCACGTCGAGGCGGCCATCGCGCGCTCGGAATCGGTCAGCGGAAACTGGACAAGCTTTTCCGCTTCAGAAAAAGTCGTGTCGGAAACCTCCGGCCCGAACGCCGGCCCCGAACCGAAGGCCGGTGGCGCGCCTGCTGGTAGCTTCGACAGATCCTGAGCGCGAATACGCGAAGCCGCGGCCGCGCCCAGCAGCCCCAGCGACGTTGTGGTCAGAAAATCCCTGCGTGATTTCGACATGTCTTTTCCAAAGCTCATTGCACGTGCCAGTTGGCGAAAATGGTGTCATCCGACGGCCCGCGTCTCACTCAGCCGAGGGACTTCGCGTGCCGCGCAGCTTCGATCCAGAGCAGATCCCATGCTCCGCCTGACGAACGGTTCCGCTCAGGATGACGTCGTGACACCGAGAGCNNGTCGGCAAAACCGGCCGTGGATACGGCTTGCAATAAGCTTCGACCGTGATCGTGCCCGGGGTCCTGGTCGATTGCACAATGACCTGCGCCAGACCGTTAAACAGGCTGCGCTCCGGCTCTTTGTCGGATTCCTGGCCATTGGGATCACCGTTGCCCACTCCGAGGAACCTGCCTTCGCCAGTGACTCGGAAGCTGATTTTGTTTGCGGCCGTAGGAATCGGGCGCTTCTCTCTGTCGAGAACTTCCACTTGCAAGATCGCCAGATCGTCGCCGTTGGCCTTGATCTCGGTGCGGTCCGCTGTCAGTCGGATCGCCACCGGGTCTCCCGTGGTTTCGCGTTTTTCCGTGAGCGCGACTTTGCCGTCTTTCATGCCGCGCGCTTCGAGCACGCCCGGCTCGTATTTCACCTTCCATTCGAGATGCGTGAGCGGCTCAACCTTTTGTGATCCNNTTGTCTTTCGGAAAGCCGCACGTATCGACGATGCCGAACTGCGAGTTGATCGACGGCCATCCATACGGTGTAGGCTCGCCCCGATAGTCGAAGCCGGTCCAGGCGAATCCTCCAGCCAGCCACTCGCGCGCCGCATAAAATTTCCACCACTCCTCGGCGAGTTCTGACCAGTCGGTATGATTCAGGTCGTATGCGCTGACCCAGTTGCGTAGCGTATCCGTCGAATAAATGCCACGCGTCGAAACTGTGCTCGCCGTTTCCGTGCCCACACACGGAACTTTCGGATGCTTCCTGCGCCAATCGTCGATCACTTTCAAGTTGTAGTTGAATCCCATGACATCAAGTCGTTCGGGGAAGTGGGTGCCGAACGCGTCATTCACCGCGGCGGTACACAGCCGCGTGGGGTCGAGTTCGTGACTGCGCGCGATCATGTCGTCGATTACGCGCACGCCTTGCGGCTGAAACATCATGATCCACTCTTCGTTGCCCATCGACCACAGAATGATGGATGGTGAATTGCGGAAGCGCTTGATCATGACTTCGAGCTGCGCCATGCCCTCGGGGTTCGAGTTCATCAGGCGGGTCTCGCACATCATCATCATGCCCATGCGGTCGCAGGCTTCGACCCACTCGGGAGTCGGCAAATTATGCGATGTGCGAACGGCATTGCCACCCATCTCTTTCAAGATGGCCAGCCGATACCACTGCAGGCGATCGGGAAGCGCTGCGCCGACTCCGGCATGATCCTGGTGGTTGCATGTGCCTTTGATCTCGACTCGTTTCCCGTTCAGCAAAAATCCCTTGTCCGCGTCCCACCGGATATCGCGAATGCCGAAGGTGATACGCTCGGCATCGCGCGGCTTCCCAGCAGACTCGATCGTGACGACGGCGATATGAAGATTCGGAGTTTCGGGAGACCACAGCGCGGGATTCGCGAGGTTCGCCGTGGTTGTGAAGCTGGCAGATCCGTCGGCCGGGATTGACTGCGGCGGCGCTTCAGCCGTCGCCAGGGTTTTCCCCGCAGCGTCAACGATCTGCCAGCGCACGCTGCAGTTCTCAGCGGAGCGACCCTCGTTCTGTACGACGGTGGTGAGGCTCAGCGTGGCGGCGTTTCCCTTGAGCACGGTTCGCACCACACTGTCGCAATATCCCAGATGCAACCCATCGCTCTTGGACAGCCACACATGGCGGTAAATGCCTGCGCCTTCGTAAAACCATCCATCACCGAAGCTGGCATCCATGCGAACGACCAGGAAATTCTTCTCGCCATAGCGAAGAAAATCGCTCAGATCGAAGCGGAACGGCGCGTAGCCGTTGTCGTTGCGGCCGATGAAATAGCCGTTCAGAAAAATCAGCGCGCTGCGGAAGGCGCCATCGAACTCAACCCAGATGCGCCGCCCCGAATCTTCCTTTGGAATGTCGAACGCGCGTCGATACCACCCGACGCTCGTCTCGGGATAGCGGCGGCCGAGCGGCTTGTATCCGTGCGACTGCTGTTCTTCATCGCGGATAAACGGCAATTCGACCGCCCAGTCATGCGGAAGGTCGAGCGAACGCCATTTCGAGTCGTCAAACTTCTCGGTGGCAAACTCGAAGGACCCGCTCTTTGCGAAATCGCCCTGCCCCATGCCGAATCCCAGATCGCGCAGCGGATCGGAGCCGTGGCCTTGAAAAAACTTCCAGGCGAAGTCGAACAGCAATCGCTCGCGCGGAGATACTGTGGCCGAGCTCTCTGGGGCAAGGAATGGATATCCCGCGAGCAACGCCTGCGCGTGGCCGGCCACGAGCGATGAAGCGGAAAGGGTAACTCCGGAACGAAGCAGATCACGACGAGTCAAGGGGGGCATTCGCGTACCTCACGAAACACCTGGAATGGATGCTTGCCGCGTCGCGGCTGCTTGCGTCAGCGGAGCCTTCACGAGCGACCTCGCATTATAAAGCCAGATTGGCCCGGCGCCGAGTTGAGGGAGCGCAAACTTGCGACCGGGCTGCCTTCGTGCGCCGAAATGACAAGGGGATGAAGGACACAAGTGTCGAGACTCGAACTTCGTTCCGTTGTCAGTGGGAGGTCGAAGACGGCGCCAGGAGTGAAGTCGAGTTTCCACTCCCCGGCCTGCAGAGGCAATTCACAAACGCGTAATCCCCACGGCACGGCGACGATCGGCAAAACCACCGACAGAAACGGTATGGCGACACTCTCAGCCGGATGACAAAGTACCTCGCAACTTTCACACGGTGGAAGTCATCTCACCCCAGCTATTACCTCGGGGTTTACCGCACAAGAACCGGAAGAAGTAAGCCCAGAGAGACGTCGAAGCTCCTGGGACGTGGAGCGACTTGGTGATAGCGTCGGGATTGCAGTTCATCCCAACTTTCAGTCCTTTTCCGGAACTTGCCGACTGAATGACATTAGGTCTAACATCCAAGATTAAGACGTAGGTGTGTGATTTTGATTACTACACGGTGTCCGCGTATCCATGTGAGAAAGATTTTCCCCAGATTGACCACGGTTTTGCGGGGGTGCGTTCTGCACCTGATTCCGAGCCTTCTTCTGCTGGGGAGTCAGGTTTTCGCCGACAATCCTGCGTTTGATCTGCCGGGCCCGCGTATCGCAGTACGGGTGACGCGAGGCGGTAAAACATTGCCAATCTTCGAGGTGCCGGAACTCCAGGCTGGTGACCGGCTATGGCTGTGCCCCGAGATCCCCGCGAACCAATCAGTGCACTACTTGTTGATTGCCGCCTTTCTCAGGGGCTCCACGGACCCACCACCCGAGCAGTGGTTCGTGAAGGCAGAAACGTGGAACAAGCAGGTGCGGCAAGACGGCATTGTGGTGACGGTTCCCGAAGGGGCGCAGCAGGCTTTGCTGTTCCTGGCTCCGGAAACCGGAGGAGACTTCAGCACTTTACGTGGGGCTGTCCGTGGCCGACCCGGAGCATTTGTCCGGGCCTCTCAGGATTTAAACCAGGCAGCATTGGACCGATCCCGGCTGGACACTTATCTCGGCGGCATCAAGGAGACAGCCGACACCGATCCGAAGGTCCTGCACGAACGTTCTCTCGTACTGGCACGAAGCTTGAAGATTAAGATCGACGAACAATGCTTCGACAAACTAACCGAGGAACAAGCTCCATGTCTCGTGCGAAACCCCGATCAGCTTGTGCTCGATGACGGGCACAGCCAGTCGATCGTTGCTGTTCTCACCTCCGGCCCTGGCGCGGATCTGGTGGGAAATATGAGTGCCAGCAGCATCGCCGGCGGAGGAGCGTACAGTCCCTACGTTGGATCGGTAGTCGATGTCGTCCGAATGATGGAGAACTTCCGCACGGCGGCATATCAATACATTCCGGCATTGGCAATGCCAAAGCTCGATGAGCTGAATCTCATGCTGAATAATCCCCCCTCCTTTCATAAACCGATGTCGGTCCTGGTCACTGTTCTGCCAGCAATTGAAGCCGCTCAGTTCCCCCCGCTGCGGGCTGCGGAACCGAAGCAGGTCTTGTGCCTGCAACGGTCTGGACTGGCGCTTCCAGTGGAGGGTGCTCCCTTGGTGTTTTCAACCGGCTACCTGCACGATGTCGTTCTGCACGTTCAGATGAAAGCAGGTCTTGGCATTGATTTGCCGGCTACCGCCGATGCGACACGCGGTGGTTTCGTGATTGACACTCATCCACTGAGCCCCGGAGAACTCGTCACCGGAGTTACTGGAACCTTGCGCGGTTACTGGGGATTCCAAGCCTTCGAGGGGCCTACGTTCCAACTCGAGAACTCGCATTCAGTGAAGTGGGTTCTGGCCTCCGAGGATGTCAATGCTCTGATTGTGGGCCGCCAGGATGTTTTCCGTCTGCAATCGGAGACGGCTCCGTGCGTGGATCAGGTCACGATGAAAGATCAGCAAGGGAAACCACTGAAAGTGACCTGGAAGTTGCTGAAGGCGAATCAGCTAGAGGTAGAAGTACCGCTGAAAGACGAATCCGCCGGCCCGGTGCTGACCCTGGTCGCACAATCCGGAATGAGCAAGCCGGATGAAGTCCCCCTGCAGACGTACTCCGAGGCCGCACGCCTGGACCACTTCGCCTTAAACGCCGGTGATCAACAGGGCGTCTTGACTGGGACGCGACTGGACCAGGTGGCAGGTCTGGAATTGAATGGCATCCACTTTATCCCCGGGGTTCTATCCCGTGCTGACGGGAAGGATGAGCTGCACTTGTCAGCCTCGGACGCAGCGGCCGCGACCGCACTGAAAGCGAGCGAAAAACTGGTGGCACACGTCAGCCTCAAGGATGGGCGTGTGCTCGATCTAGACACGGTCGTTGAACCGCCCCGTCCGCGAGTGTCACTCCTCAGCAAGAGCATTCAGTCTGGTCCAGCTCCTTCGGTCTTTCGTCTTGGCAACACGGATGACCTTCCCCAGGACGGACAAATCTCGTTCTTCTTGAAGACAGAAGTACCGGCAACCTTCCCACGTACCGAAAAAGTCGAAGTCGCAACCGACGACGGTTCAGCCAACGCTTCCCTGAGCCTCGCTGACGGTTCACTGATCTTGGAAGACTCCCAAACCGTGTTGGGAACTCTTAAGCCGCTGAAAAGCTTCGGTCCGTCGGTCTTCGGAGCACTTCGCCTGCGCGCGGTCTCGGAAAACGGCGAGCGTGGTGACTGGCACCCTCTGGCAAAACTGGTGCGCGTCCCATCCCTAGAAGAGGTACGATGCCCTGACAGCCCTGACAAATCGTGCAATTTGATCGGGCAAAACCTGTTCCTCATTGATTCCGTGGCCTCTGACTCGCAGTTTGTTCATAGCATCGTGGTTCCGGCCGGTTTTGCGGGCTCCGCGTTGAGTGTTCCCCGTCCCAATGGCACGCTTCTATTCATCAAACTGCGGGACGACCCAACCTCTGTAACCAGCGCAGCGCTTACGGTTCAGCCCGAACCGTGAGTTTCAGATGGCCCATTCACCGTCGATTCTGTGGTCGATGGGC
>PMHI01000218.1 GCA_003156615.1 Acidobacteriaceae bacterium
GTGTTGAGCCTGATCATTACTGTGGTAGGGTGCCTATATGTGGACCGGGTGTTCCACATCCTGCCCGGGCTCGAATCCACTGCGCGCTGGCTGCTATTCATCGTCGGCACTTCCGTGGCTTTGAGTTTTCCGCTGGGCATGTTCGGCGGCATGCTCGAGGGTTTGCAGAAGTTTTACATCCTGAATTGGACCAATATCGTTTCCACACAGCTGCGCGCCGGGTTGATCGTGTTCTATCTGGACCGCGGGTACGGACTGCTAACTGTCGCGTTGATCACGGTAGGTTTGCCCTTGCTTGCTTCGTTCGTTCGCGCCGGAGTGGCCGTGCGTTCATTCCCCATCAGGTTCTCCTGGAAGTACGTCAACCGCAATGCATTCCGCCACATGGCAAACTACAGCGGCATAACTTTCATGCTCATTGTGTCCGCCCAGCTCCGATTCAAGACCGACGCGGCGGTGATCGGAAAATTTCTCTCAGCGGCCGCTATCACTTATTTTTATGCGGGATCGCGTCTGGTGGATTATGCCGGCGAAGTGGTGAGCAGCCTGGCGCAGATTTTCGTGCCCATGGCGAGTCAGTCGGATGCGGCCGGAAACATGGACCGGCTGCGAAAAATCTTCGTCGCGGGAAACCGCGCGTGCGCTTTCACGATTCTGCCCATGACCGCAGCCTTCGTGATCCTGGGGAAATCCATCATCGAGGTCTGGGTCGGAAAGAAGTACGTCGCACAAGGTTATCCGGTCCTTCTAACTCTGATCCTTCCCTATACGCTGTTGTTGGTCCAATCGGCTTCACCGCGCATTCTGTTCGGAATGAGCAAGCACGGGAAGTTTGCGGTGATGGCTATGATCGAAGGCGCAGCAAACCTCATCCTGAGTATATTACTGGTGCGGCCCTTTGGCATTCTGGGCGACGCCTTCGGCACTGCCCTCCCTCTGGCGGGAACTTACATTCTGTTCATGCCGCATCACCTGTGTTCACGGCTTGGAATCCGGCTCTCGACTTACCTGCGACAAGCTTATCTGCTCCCGCTGATGGTTTGCGCTCCTGCAGTTGTTGTTCTCGTGCTGATGCAAAAGTGGTTCGTGGCCCACACCTACCGGCAGTTGATTCCGCAGTTGCTGGCGGGAGGCTTTGTGTATGGGATCTGCTTGGGATGGGCCTACATGACCGGTCGGGTTCTGCATGTTGGGGATCTTATCCCGCCGGCCGAAAGACTGACTTCAGACTTTCCCACCATGCCAATCGCTGCCGAAAGTCAGCAGGAGGAGATCTAGCCCGGTTTTCGCTGGAGCATTCAAAACCGGAAGCGCATAGTAGGCTTTTCTAGTTCTATGCTATCGTTTCGGGAATGGGAAACCCGGCAGGAGTACGACGAGATTGTACTGCACTGGAGCAGCGGGGTTTGCGCGCGACCGGGTCGCTTGAAAAGGGCGTGCATCAATCCCGGTAGCGCGCCGGACTGGCGTACACCGGCAGTCGGTTAGTCGCTCGGCACAGCAGGTGGAGACCGAAGGTGAGCGGGGTTGAAGAAGCCCAGACGGGCAGGACGCAACCCGCGCCTCGCGCGGAAGATTTTGAACGGATCGAGCGCGGCTTGAAGCGTGGGCCAGACAGTCTGGGTAATCACACGGGGCTGTGGACTCCGGCGCAAGTGGCACACTTGATGGAGCAGGAATGCAGCATCGACTACCATCCGGGAGACGTATGGCGCATTCTGCGCCGGTCGGGGTGGAGTTGTCGCCGACCGTCGGAAGGGGGCGCTGAAACGTGACTAGGCCGCGATTGCGCGATGGAAACGCCAGCGCTGGCCCGGGAAAAAAAACCAAAGAGAAGATCGCGTCATCGTCTTCGTAGACGAAAGTGGGCCGTGGGAGGAGCCACGGCGTTCGCGAAGATTGAAATTGGACGGATGCTGCTTGGTCTGCGAATTGCCCCACGCTCGACGAACAAATTTGTTTCCTGTTAGCTCGGATTCGGAACGGAACGCTCGCTTGACTATGCAGAACTCCAAAGGAGGTTGGCAGCGGGGGGTGCAAGCAATTGCCCGGATGGCCCGGGTGCTCACTGGCCGTCAAATGGCCGGAAGAAACCCGACCGTCTTTCCGGACGATATTTTTTTCGCCTCTTATCCAAGGTCTGGCAATACTTGGGCTCGGTTTCTCATCGGCAACCTCATCTTCCAGGACGACCCGGTCACGTTCGCCAACATCGAATCGCGCCTGCCGGAGATTTATTTCAATCCCGACCGTGTCATGCGCCGGCTGCCGCGTCCGCGCATCCTGAAAAGCCACGAGTCTTTCCAGCCTCAGTATCCGCGGGTCATTTACATCGTGCGCGATCCGCGCGACGTTGCCGTCTCTTTTTACCACCACAACATTAAGGCGGGAAATATCGCGGAGGATTACGCCATCGAGAACTTCGTCCCGCGCTTTATCGACGGAGAGTTTGACGCCAAGTGGGGATCGTGGGGAGATCACGTTCTGAGTTGGCTGCTCCTGCGCCAGGACTCGCCCGGCTTCATCCTGCTGCGCTACGAGACCATGAAACAGCAACCGGAAACGGAGTTGGCCCGGGTCGCTGCCTTCCTTCAGGAGTGTTCCTTCGGCGGGATTGACACGAGCCACGAGAAATTGCGGCGCGCCGTCGAGCTAAGTTCTCCTGAACGCATGCAGGCTTTGGAAAAACAACAGGCAAGACAGTGGGCGGTCACGCGCGAGACGCGCAGTGATAAGCCCTTCGTGCGCTCGGCTAAGGCCGGAGGCTGGAAGTCTCAGTTGCCGGAACAGTCGGTAGCCGCCATTGAATCGGCATGGGGAGAAATCATGCAGAAGTTGGGCTATGAGCTGCGCAACGGGACCGCCTCGCGCCGCAACGTTCCTGTCGCAAGCCTCATTCGCCCGTTCCGCACCTGCGCACACGATGAGTAACACCGCCGAGCCCTCACCCGATTACAAAACGATTCTCCGCAAGCTGGCGCCGACTCTTCTTCTGAAGGAGCGGGAAATCTACCTTCGGCTCGGTCCCAG
>PMHI01000145.1:0-199 GCA_003156615.1 Acidobacteriaceae bacterium
GATGGTCGTCCCTACCGCGACACCCTATGGGCAGCGATCTTGACAACAACTCCGACCCGAATTCGAGCCGGACTGATCACGAACTGAGCACTATTGAACAGTAAGCACTACTCTCCAATTTTACAATCACATGCGGGTTCGTAAGCGACTAGCTTTCCCCCTTCGGGCGTCGCGGTCTGAGCGGGAAACAGGGATTAGC
>PMHI01000145.1:270-3125 GCA_003156615.1 Acidobacteriaceae bacterium
GAGGAGGAGGACTTATGCAGAGCGTGGTTGGAATTTTTCCCTCAGTGGTGTCGGCGGAGCGGGCGGTTCAGGGTCTGTTGGGCATTGGGATGACGGAGCACTCCATCGTCTTGTTGAGCGGATCGCGGGAGGGCAGTGCGGTCGGGATGTTGTCTGACAAGGAGCTAGATAGGGTTCCGACGACGGATGCAGAAAGCGATGGAATGGGGAAGGCGATGGGCGCATTGCTGGGCGGAGCCGTGGGGGCGAGTGCGGGATTGGCGGGCGGGGCGGCGATGGCGAGTTTGCTGATTCCGGGAGTGGGCACAATTTTTGCGCTTGGGGTGGGTGCTGCCGCGGTTCTGGGTCTGGGCGGCGCGGCTGCGGGAGCGAAGGCCGGGGATGCTGCCGAACATGCGATGGACGTTGGAGTTCCGAGAGATGAGGTGAAGTTCTATCATGAGGTGCTGAGGCGCGGTCGGTCTCTGGTGATTGCGAGTGTGGATGCCGAGGAACTGGCCGAGGGGGCACGAACGGTGTTCAAGCAACAGGGTGGCAAAGATGTGGGGGCAGCTCGCCAGGAATTCGAGAGCACGTCCGCTCCAGGAGTTCCTTTGCCTTCTTAGTCCACTCGGGGCTGTCGGAGTGGACGGCGAGCAGGATCCCACCGTTTTTGACGCGGCCTTCGAACCGTTTTGGCTTCACATTCCGGGATTCCCATTCCAATTGAGGGCTCCCGTGATCCCGCCGACCGTACCTCCTACTCCCGCCCATGCGATGGCCGCCACAATCGGGCCAGCAGCGATAAAGGGTCCTAGACCGGGTATGGCCAAGGCGCCGATTCCGACCAGCCATCCCAATCCTCCACCAAGCACTGCGCCGGTTTCAGCACTTGCAGAGGCGCCCTCCGGAGCCTTCGTGCTCTGGTTTCGGAGAATTTCGGGATGCACGCGAACGAATGAGCACTTCTTCGTAGTAACGATTGAAGATGCCGATCCGTCCGCGTTCCGGAAGGCGGCATGTCGTGCGCCAGAGAAAATCATGTTCCAGTTCTTCGGCGCTTGGTTGTTTGAAACTAAAAACTTCGCAACCTTTGGGGATTGACTCCCGACATGACGTGCCGGATCGGGCCATCTTTGCCGGCAGAGTCCATCCCCTGAAAGATCAGCAGCAATGCATAGCGGTTGGACGCGTAATGAAGTTGTTGCAGGGAAGTCAACTCAGCAATTTGTTCCTCCAGAAGGTCTTTATATTCCTTCTTTGACTGGCAAAATGGCTTCACGAATCGTCGGCAAGCGCTTGATATCGATCTTCTTGTGATGCGGTACAGGGAAATCTTTGGAATGAATTTTCATCTTCTACCTTCAGTGGCACCAACTGCATGAGGTGCGAATAGCGAGTTCGAGTGCTCGGAACGACGGTTAGACGACAGCTTTCTTCGCCAGTTGATCCTTCCGGGTCTCTCGCTCCGCCTCAAGCCAGTCTTGATTCGCTTTGCCGTCGCCCTGGCCTCGCTGCTGATAGAGCTCATAGGCCCGCGTTGCAATCTGCGGTGTAAGATCGACTGGGTTCTTGGCTGACGACGGTGTTTTAACCGG
The DNA here is from genome assembly GCA_003156615.1 of Acidobacteriaceae bacterium. The sequence continues at coordinate 1,848 of PMHI01000145.1, forward strand.
ATCAAAAATCCGATAGGCGAGCAGCTTCACGCGGTCATTAAGAAGGAACCACGCCACGGCGTAGACCCAAACGAAGCCTGCCCAGCGCCAGCCCAGTGGCGTCATAAATAAACCATAAACAGCAATTAGCGTCGCCACAATTTGTGTGCCGAGCACAGCTATCCAGAGAATCCGAGCCGGGCGTATCGACCAGAACGGACCGCGCGTGCGCGTCAAGAAAATCGTCAAATGTCCGGCTACGGACAGCTTCAAGTACATCAGCGTCTGAGCGTGTGCGCGGTCGAGATGAAATACGCGCTCGGCAAGATAAAAGAGGCCGAACGCGGCCGCGACTCCGATAACGCCCAGTACGGTCGAGATCCCCAGCACCAGGCGCATATTCCACTTCTCGGGCCTGTCGCTGTAATGAACGTTGTCATAGGCGATGGAGAGGATCGCTGCGTCGTTGAGTACGGCGATCATGACGATCATCACCGCGGTCACTGGGTAGAAATTGAAGACTAGAATCGCCAGCGTCATGAAGAACAGCACGCGNNGCGTCGATGATCACCGAGAGGCCGGACGCGAGCAGCACGATGTCCGCCGCCGCGCGGGCCGCGTCGGTCGCGCCGGAAACCGCGATGCCGCAGTTGGCTTGTTTGAGCGCGGGAGCGTCGTTCACTCCGTCGCCAGTCATACCAACAATATGGCCGTGCTTCTGCAGGACGTCGACAATGTTGTATTTGTCTTCGGGGAACACCTGGGCGAAGCCGTCCGCTTTTTCGATGGACGCCGCAGTCTCCGCCTTCTTTTGTTTGTCCCGCAATACAGAAGCGTCCATGATATTCGTGCCCATGCCCAGCTGACGAGACATTTCCTTGGCTATGGCTAGTTGGTCGCCGGTGACCATTTTTACTTTCACGCCCATCTGCACCGCGCTCGCGATGGTCGCTTTGGCCTGTTCGCGCGGCGGATCGGACATAGGCAACACCCCAACGAACTGCCACTTGTCGTCCTGATCCGCGCGCGCCACACCCAGGGAGCGGAAGCCTCGTGCCGCAAATTCATTAACGGCTTTCTCAACCGCAGGTTTTACGTCCGCGAGGTTGGTCGCCATCTGCAGAATGACCTGCGGCGCTCCCTTCGCCACCTTGAACTGTTTTCCATCGGAGCCCTTTACGGTGGCTTCGGTGCGCTTATGCACCGGATCGAATGGCTGGAAATGCAGGACCTGATAGCTTTTCAATTCCTTATCGTTCTTCACGCCTCCGATCACAGCCAGATCGATAGTGTCCTTGT
>PMHI01000145.1:3192-4817 GCA_003156615.1 Acidobacteriaceae bacterium
GTGACGGACAGCACCGTGGGCATGGCTACCGGGATCGCGGCCACCAGTAACACCAATGCGAATTCCAACGTGTTCAAGATTGGGTCACGGCGGAAGAGCGCCGTGGTAACAATCGCCGCCACCAGACCCACGGCAAGAACGATTAGATAATTGCCAATTTTTAGCACAGCACGCTGGAAATGACTGACGGTATGAGCATCCTGCACCAATTCCGCAGTCTTGCCGAAATAGGTGTTGGTACCGGTGGCGTACACCATCGCGTCGGTTTCGCCGCGCTTGATAATCGAACCCGAAAAGACTGCCTCGCCAGGTTTGCGCGTCGCGGGCAAAGATTCTCCGGTCAGCGCAGACTGATCGACTTGCACCGGGTCGCCGGCCAACAAGCGTGCGTCTGCGGGCACGATGTCCCCCAATCGCAACCGGATAACATCGCCCGGCACCAATTCCGCTACCTTGGGAGTCGCCCATTTTCCGTCTCGCAGGGCGCGGGCCTTGGTCGCCAGCTTCGCGCGCAACGCGGCAATTTCGTTGCCCGCCTGATGTTCCTCCCAAAATGCAACGACAGCGTTGGAAAAGAGCAGAAACAGAATGATGAAGAAATCCAGCCAGTGTCTAACCACTCCCGACAGAATCACTGCCCCTTCGATCATCCATGGAATCGGACCCCAGAAATAGCTCAGGAACTTCAGGAATAGATTGTCTTTCTTTTCCTTGATCTCATTCGGACCATATTGCGCCAGCCGTTTCTGCGCCTCAGCTTGGCTCAGGCCTTTCGGTGACGACCCCAATTTTTTCTCGACTTCCGGCATGGGCAGGGATTTCAGATCGTCCTTGGGATCGAGCTTGGACGCCGACTTCGATGCAGGAGCCTTGGGTTTCGCTTCGGGGGCCTTGGTCGGTTCAGCACTGGCTTTCATAGTGAGGTATTCCTTTCTGTCTTTGCTATACGCAGACCACTTGTGCATTCATTTTCCGTTGCTCCACTTCCAGTTCCGAATCTCCGGTATGTCCTGGCCGTGTTTGTCGATGTAGTGTTTGTGCTCGATGAGCTTGTCCTGCATTTGCTGTTTCAGGTAGGCACCGTCGGAACCTAAATGCGGCAGGCGATCGACCACGTCCTGCACCAGGTGGAAGCGGTCCAGGTCATTCTGCACCCTCATGTCAAACGGCGTGGTGATGGTGCCCTCTTCCTTGTAGCCCCGCACGTGCAGGTTGCGGTTGGTCCGGCGGTAGGTGAGTCGATGGACCAGCGACGCGTATCCATGGAAACCAAATATGATGTGTTTGTCTTTCGTGAAGAGCGAATCGTAATCCTGCTCGCTCAGTCCGTGCGGGTGCTCGCTCGCAGACTGCAGCTTCATGAGATCGACGACATTGACTACCCGGATTTTCAGATCGGGCAGATGCTGGCGAAGGATGGAAACGGCGGCCAAAACCTCCAGCGTGGGCGTGTCGCCGCAGCAGGCCATTACCACGTCCGGCTCGGCACCCTGGTCATTGCTAGCCCATTGCCAGATGCCAATTCCTTCCGTGCAATGCACGACCGCTGCGTCCATGGTCAGCCACTGCGGGAGGGCGTGCTTGCCAGCCACCACCACATTGACGTAATTCCGGCTGCGCAGGCA
>PMHI01000145.1:4887-5399 GCA_003156615.1 Acidobacteriaceae bacterium
TGCTGGCTGAACATCGAGTCGATGATGCGAATGAAGGCTTCATAGCTGTTAAACAGGCCATGTCGCCCGGTGAGAAGATATCCTTCCAACCAGCCCTCGCACTGGTTCTCGCTGAGCATCGAATCCAGCACGCGGCCGGCGGGCGCGAGGAATTCGTCATTACTTATTTCCCGCGCATCCCACTGCCGGTTGGTGACTTCAAAAACTGCACCTAGAAGATTCGAGACTGTTTCATCGGGACCGAAGACGCGGAAATTACGCTGATCCTGATTCAGTTTGGCGACATCACGCAGGAATGAACCCAGCGCGAGCGTATCCTGGGCGGTAACCGCGCCGGGCGAAGGCACGGTCACGGCGTGGATGTGGAAGTCGGGCATGCGGAGATCGTGCAGCAGAATGCCGCCGTTGGCGTGGGGATTGGCGCCCATCCGGCGGTCGCCCTTCGGCGCCAGTTCGGCTAATTCCGGCAAGAGTCGACCATCTTGATCGAACAGTTCCTCGGCCTTGTAGCT
>PMHI01000010.1 GCA_003156615.1 Acidobacteriaceae bacterium
AGTCCGAAATATCTCAGTCTCGATAATCTACTGGTAGTTGCCCTGCAAGTTTCTTTCGTAGGAATCGCTGCTGTCGGAACCGCTTACCTGATCATCGGTGGGAGCGTCGATCTTTCCATCGGATCGCAGTATGCCCTTTGCGCTGTGGCTTCGGCCATGCTCGCCAGGTCGATGCCATCTTCGCTGGCGTGGTGTATGGGAATCCTGATCGGCGCGGCGCTTGGACTGATCAATGGCTTGATGGTTTGGCGGGTGAACATCTCCCCCATCATTATCACGCTCGGAACACTGACAATCTTTCGCGGAATTGCCTTGCGCGTCACCAACGGATTTGGCGTCCGGGGTGTACCCAGGTCGTTTGCCGCATTTGGTCAGGCCCGCTTGCTGAATATTCCCATGCCTGTGTGGGTGCTGATTGTGCTGGCCACGGCGGCGCAAATGGTTCTGCACTACACCCGGCAAGGCAGGCATCTCTATGCTTTTGGCGGAAACCGGGAAGCGGCTGAGGCGGCGGGGATCGATGGCAAGCGGCTTCTGCTTCTGTGCTTCGCCTTGAATGGAGCATTGGTCGGCACATCCGCCGTACTGGCTGCAAGCCGCTTTGGATCGGCGGCGCCGACTTTTGGCGCCGGCTTCGAGTTGGATGTGATTACGGCGGTGATTCTCGGAGGTGTGGTTTTCACCGGAGGCGAAGGATCGATCACGGGCGTCATGCTGGCGGTGGTCCTGCTTGGGGTGATCAACAGCGGATTGATTTCCATCGGCATCGATCCGCATTACGCCCAGATGGTGAAAGGCTTAGCTCTGGTGATTGCGGTGACGCTCGATCAAGTTACGCAAGAACAGCAGGAACGTCATCGCAAGAAATTGGCGATTCTGGAACGGGCGTCTTCAGCGTAGCGCGGCGAAGTTCCGTGATCACGGACGCCGCGCGCTCAGGCCTTTTGCCGGCAGAGATTCTGGGAAATCTCGCGCGAGAAGAAAACCATCTCCCGGCCCAAAATGGATAGCCGGGGGCTCGGTATCTGGCCGACAGAGCCCCGCACCGAAACCGAAGCCACAACGCTTCCGATCGTATCCATCACTGGAACAGCCACGGCTCGAACGCCGGGAACCTGCTCTTCGTCATTGACGGCAAACCCATTGGCCCGAACTAGGGCAAGATGAGCCTTCAAGGCGGTGAGCGACGAAATGGTCTTGGCAGTGAAGCGGGCCATATCGCGACCGCCGAAGAGCTTATCGAGCTGGATGTCGGAAAGGGTGGAGATCAGCGCTTTCCCCTGAGCGGTACAGTGCAGATCGAGATGACGGCCAATCCAGGCGCCGCCTCCGGAATCCTGATAGGATTCAACTTTGGCGATAATGACCGCCTCGGCGCCCCGCTGCACCGTTGCGGTGGCCGTGAGGTTCAAACGCGAGGCGATTTGGCGCAGATAGGGCATGGCCAAGGTTCTTAGATGGAGTTCGGCAGGGCTCACGCTGGCGACATCCGCGAATCTCAGCCCCAAAAGATAGTGGCGTCCATCGGCTTGGCGTTGCACGTATCCGCGGGTAACCAGCGTGTGAATGAGATAATGGGTGGTACTTTTTGGAATGCCGAGTTTTCTGCTAAGTTCGGAAAGCGTAAGCCCTTGTTGTGAGTTGGCCAAGAGCTCGAACAGACTCATCGCTCGATCAACGGCCGGTAGGCGAAAGTCCTGACCTCCGAAGAACGTCGCGTTCGGTAGACTGTGCGTATCCTGTTCGCTCATAATGGCGCCTCCATTACTTCAAGGCTTGCTCAACTGGCCACGTTCCCGGAGATGTGTGGGGACAGGGGACCCGCAAAAAGCGATGTTTCGTATCGCTTTTTTTCATGGCTCAGGTTCTTTCTAACACAATCGCATTAGCTGGTCAATGAACACGAAGTGACGTTAAGTACCCTGTGTTCAATAGGCTGAAATAGGTTGACACTTCCAAACTAAGCCTTTACAAGGATTAATTGGCGAGATTGACTTGCAGCCACCACTGATCCCTGCCGATCAGAACGCGCCAGCCCGGGGAGATGATTTTGAAACCATCCAAGAAATCGGTCTTATCGTTTTACCGCGGGATGGTTGAGATTCGCGAGTTTGAATTGAAGGCGCGGGAAATCTTCCGTTCCGGCAAGATGCCCGGTTTCATTCATGTTTACATCGGTGAGGAAGCGATTGCCACTGGGGTTTGCGCTCATCTCAACCCCGACGATTATGTCGCGAGCACGCACCGGGGACACGGCCATGCGCTGGCCAAAGGAGTCTCGGCTCGCGCGGTCATGGCGGAGTTGATGGGGGCCGTGGATGGGTGCTCGGGCGGACGGGGTGGAACCATGCATCTCTACGATCCCTCCGTCGGCTTTTTAGGCTCCAATGGCGTGGTTCCTCCGGGAATCTTGATTGCGGCCGGGGCCGCACTCAGCGCCAAAGTCCGGGGCAGCGGTCAGGTTGCGGTGGCGTTTTTTGGCGACGGTGCGGTCAACAACGGGGCTTTCCACGAGGGATTGAACCTGGCCGCTACCTGGGGATTGCCGGTTGTTTTCGTTTGCGAGAACAATCTTTACGCCACCGAAATGCCGTTCGAGCAGGCCACCAAGAACACCGATGTCGCCAGTCGCGGCGCGGCTTATAAGATTCCCGGCGTGCGAGTCGACGGCAACGACGTACTGGACGTGTACCAGAAAGCCGGGGACGCCGTGGCCCGCGCCCGGCGGGGCGAGGGGCCGATTCTGCTGGAGTGCCTGACCTACCGCTGGTATGGCCATCATGAAGGCGATCCGGGCACGGCTTACCGAACCAAAGAGGAGATCGCGCGTTGGAAGGCCAATGATCCCGTGCAAAGGCTACGGGAGCACGCGATCAAAGACTCCTTGGCGACCGCCGAAGATTTTAAAAAGATCGATCGTGAAGTGGAACGGGTCATTCAAGACTGCGCCGAATTCGCTCTCGCCAGCCCACAACCCGACATCAGCACAGCGCTCGACCAGGTTTTTTCCGATTAAGAATATTGGAAACAAGAGAATGGCCGTGACAAAGACTGCGACTGAAGCCGGAGGGGGCCAGTCTTCCGATGCGCAACGGATCATAAGCTATGCGGAAGCGGGTGTCGAAGCCCTCCGAGAGGAGATGCGGCGGAATGCCAACATTATTTACATGGGGCAAGGGATCGGTCCGCGCGGAGGAAATTTTCAGCAGAGCAGGGGATTATGGAGCGAATTTGGGGAGCAACGGGTGCGCGACACTCCGATTGCGGAGCGTGGACAAACCGGTCTGGGAATCGGCGCTGCGCTGGCGGGAAGCCATCCCGTGGTCGACATCGTGTTCCTCGATTTTGTACTCGAGGCCATCTGTGAAATCATTCAGCAGGCCTCGACCATTCATTACATCTCGAACGGAACCATAAAAGTGCCGGTGGTCGTGCGGGCGGCAGGGGGAGGAGTGCGCAGCACCGGTCCTCATCATTCTCATACTTTTTATTCCTTTTTCATGCATATCCCGGGGTTGAAAGTGGCTCTGCCCTCCACCCCGTTTGACGTCAAAGGGCTGCTCAAGACATCCCTCCGGGACGAAAACCCAGTCATATTCATCGAACACAAGGGTCTGTACAACTCTACCGGTCATGTGCCGGAACAAGAGTATCTGCTTCCTTTCGGGCAAGCCGTGGTCCGGCGGACGGGTGAACACGTCACCCTGGTGGCGCTGAGCCTGATGGTGCAAAAGGCGCTGCAGGCGGCTGAACTTCTCGAAAAAGAAGGCATCTCGGTGGAGGTCATTGATCCTCGGACGCTGGCTCCATTCGATAAGGAAACGATTCTGAAGTCGGTGGCGAAGAC
>PMHI01000171.1 GCA_003156615.1 Acidobacteriaceae bacterium
CTGCTGGTTTTGGAAATTTCCAGATAAAACCGCAATCTGCGGAAAGCCCCTGAAATATCGATTGTTCACTATACCCCCGCCTGCGTGGCGACGTCTAATAAAACCAAATGGGCAGAGTTTGTCAAGCGAAAGATAACGTTATTTTCAGGCAAAACGACGATTGCACGCAATCCGTGCGTTCGAGACGCGGCTGCGATAAACTAAACGAGGTTTCCCTGGGGCGTGTTTCAGCCCTTTCGCCGCTTCGGAGAGCACGCACTTCTCACTCCCGTTCTTGCCGGCAGATTAAGGAAGACGCTGAATGAGCCCTCGGGCGAAAACCAGAATCAATAACAAGCATTCCCCGGTAACCCTTAAGACCGTCGCCGAGTACGTCGGATTCACGCCGGGAACTATCTCTGCGGTTCTGAATAACTCCGCTGCGTCCCGCTCTTTCCCAGAGTCCACGAAGAACCGCATCCTGGCCGCAGCGCGCAAACTCAACTACCGGCCCAATTTCCTGGCCCGTTCGCTGCGCGTCAAGCGCACGTATACGATCGGCGTAATCACCGAGGAAATCGGTGACCCATACGGCGCCATGGTCATCGGCGGCATCGAGCGGCATCTGGGGCAGCACGGCTACCTTTTCTTGACCGTGGCTCACCGGCACGATGCCAAGCTTCTCGACACCTACGCTCATCTGCTTCTGCAGCGCGGCGTCGAGGGCCTGATCACCGTGGACACCTCGATTCAGCAGCTGTTGCCGCTGCCGATCATCGCGGTTGCCGGACACCGCCGCGTCAAAGGGGTCACAAATCTGGTGCTCGATCATCGCGCTGCGGCGCTGATGGCCCTGAAGCATTTGCAGTCACTTGGTCACACGGAGATTGCGTTTATGCAGGGGCCGACGATCAGCTCGGATACAGAGGACCGCTGGAAGGCCATCGTCGAAGTCAGCCGTAAGCTCGGCATCGCCATTCGCCCAGCCTTGACCGTACGCCTGAAAAACGAACCGGCAGCGCCGCATTTGGGCTATCCCTCTGCGAAGCAGCTGCTCTCTCGCCGGGAACGATTCACCGCGCTCTTCGCTTTCAACGACAATTCCGCGATTGGCGCGATCCGCGCGATTCAGGACGCCGGCCTGCGCGTCCCCGAAGATATTTCCGTGGTGGGCTTCGACGATATCGAGAGCGCAGCCTATGGCAATCCGAGCGTGACCACGGTGCGCCAGCCGCTTCACAAAATGGGCGAGCTTGCGGCGCGGACGCTGATCGATCGCATCGAGGAGCGCGGCGTGTTCCTACCCGAAATCACCGTGGAGCCCGAATTTGTCGTGCGCCAGTCAACCGCTCGGGCACCCGCACGAGTCTCGCAGGCGCACGCGGCCTTAGCGCCAGCGCTTTCGGGCGATTAGAAACGCACCCGGTAGCACCCGGCGAGTACAGACCTGCGGGCCGACCCCATCGGCGCCTGACACGCACTCCCACCCGTCTGCTCCGCCATTGGTTGGCGAGCCAGTCNNCTTTTCGGTTTCGCGTTCAGCGCGTCGAGGGCCGGGCGCCTTCTGGAGACGGCAGAACCGAATCTGAAAACGGAACTACCCACCGCCATGTCCACCGCGGCGGGCAAAGCGGTAGCGACTCGATATGACGGCCTGGGTCGTCCGGAACAGACAGAGGAAGTCTGTTCAACGCTCATGGAATTGATCGACAGGACGCCGCCCTGAACCGCTTCGGGCAACTTGCACGGCAAATACGCGAACACAGGATTTCTATGTTGGCCTTCCAGTGAGTGCGCGAGATTGTACATATCGTCTCGACCAAGCCGTCACTCGCGCATTTTTCTCTCCGGGATGGTTCAGGCGCTGCAACTCTTTCTGGCTCATCCGAAATGCCTCCTGGCTCTAAAGTGACAATATTCACGCAACCGTGAGAAGTGCTGAAATTACTGAGCTTAGAGAAAAATCGATATTGAGAGGCGCAAAAATCATTAATCTAAGAGAAAAATCGATATTTTCCTCTTGACATGGGGATGAATCTGGAGTCAAATCCCCCCCGGCCCGAAGGTAATACAAAAACACTAGGTGGGAAGCCATTGGAGAAGCCGGCTTCGATCGGCGCGCTGAGTGGGCGTGAACGACCAAAGGCCAAGTACCACGGACTCGGGCGGCCGTAACGTTTTGGGGTGGTGAGGTTATTTTGATCCGGCCCAGTAGCCGGTCAAGAAACAANNAAATCTAGGGGTGGAGGGATTCAATGAAGAATCTGTTCCGCTGTGCGTTTGCGTTTTGCCTTCTCGTGTGCCTGGCTAGGCCGGCACTATCACAAAGCAGAAACACCGGTGAAATTCGCGGCACGGTGACGGATCCGTCTGATGCCGTTGTCCCCGGTGCGAACGTGGACGTGGCGAACATCGATACGGGGGCGAAGAACGACTACATCACCAATAATGACGGCCTCTACGATACCGTCTCGACCCCAACCGGAAATTACACCATTACGGTCACCGCGAAGGGTTTCAAGACAGTTGTGATCGGCCCCGTAACGCTGAAC
>PMHI01000702.1 GCA_003156615.1 Acidobacteriaceae bacterium
CCGAAACGAAATTGCGCGACGTTTGATCAGCCGGATAGGAGGGCCATGAATGCCTTCGCCTCTTCCTTGGCCTTAAGTTCCTGGTCAGACAGGTCGACTCCCCAAAAGTTCTCCAGCAGCTCCAAAGATTCGACGCCGGCCTGTAGTTCATTCGGACCAAGCTGCCGAATCCACGCGATTCGGAACTGCGCTTTTTTCGACCCGCGCTGCAACGTTATGGTCATTCCTGGTTGCAATTGCGTTCGGAAGCCACCAAGACGTGCCCCGGTGAGCGCGATGTCAACCGTATGTGCCAGGTGGTTGACTTTGTCAAGCGTAACCTTCACCGGCAACACCATTTTTCTGCGTGGCGAGGTGCGTTTGTTCAGCATTGACAGAGTATTATCCGGCGTCAACTAGTCGCGGAAAAGTTACTAGAGTCATCTAGAATCACCACAACCTAAAACACGATTGCGGGCGGCGGTTGCCGCCTGAGCATGGACGGAGATGGTGGAGCTGGAGGGTTGCCGTCGGCCTCGAAACCAGGCTCGCGTCCGTTGTCGGTCATGGGCGCGACCTGATTGTCGCCCTTGTCGACATCGAGTGCGGCGTTGAGTTGCGCCTAGCGCACGAGCAGTTCTTTCATACGGGCTTCGTGATCGAAGGACTTGTCGGCTTGCGCCTGATAGTCGGCGAGGGCTTTCCCGAGACACAAATTGAACGATGCCAGGGGCAACACAAGGGAACGACTGGGAAGCTGGGTAGTGGTGCTTAGTGTGGATACGGATGTCGCGTTTCCTTATTAAGTGCAGCGGTCCCCGCCGTCACACCGTACGCATCCCGTTAGCGATCCAACAGATCGCCAGGCCGACTTTTCGCAACTCCCACTGCGATTCCCATTGGAACCTCCCTCGCACAATCTCCGGTGATTCCACCATGGGGGTCCGCGTGATGGTAGTTACCGAGGATACGAACGATCATTCGCTCTGATTCCGAATTGCCAGGTGCCCGAATTACCTCCTCTCACACACACTTTCGCGTTCGACAAAAATTGCGAAACGATCAGGCCGTGGGCTGCGGCTGACATAGAACGTAGCCAAGAGCCACAGCGCAAAGACAGACCAGTCCTTGACTGTTGAAACAGTGCGCCGTTAAAGGCGCTGGACTACAGCGGGTGCAACTCCCGTCCGGGAACTGGTTCGCTCCACCCGGTAGCAACCGAGGCGGCAGCGGAGGCAACAAAGCTGTCGGAGCTCTCGGTGTAAAGGGTCGCTTGGCGACNNTGCAGGAGCCGACCTTACTGTTATTGTTTCACGGGGAAGGCCGATGGCAATGGAGACAGACGAGCGAATAAGCTCCATTGAACCTGCCGGGGTAATGGCGATGGCATGTACGCATAGGAGACCAGAGGCAACACGGGAAGCCCCAGCGGTGATTGTTTTAGGGATCAACTGGCAGCTCGCGAGAGACAGGCCGGGCCGTATGGGGTGGCCCAGAGGCTCGTATGACCGATGAAGCCGGGTAATGCCGGTGGAGGAAAGGGCCTTAGTTAAAGAGGAACGCAAGAAGCGACAAAGGACCGAGGGATTGGCGATGAGCCTAATAACTCCATTCAGTGTTCAGAAGTTGCAGACGGCATTGCACGCAAAAGCGAAGGAATTGCTCGACTTTCGTTTCCTCGCGCTGCTCCTCGCCAATCCGTTCGTCTAGCGACACATGGATGAGCCATCTTGGTGTATTGTTCGAAGAACCCAGGAAGCCAAAATGGGAATTCCTGGATTAAATTGACGGCTGAGTTTCATGGGTCTCGACGTGAGAAGGGAGAGTCACGGACATGGAAGATATTTTCGCGTACGCTAAAAAATGCGTGGACAACAAAACCGTGGTGGCGAGAATTGGCCACTCGGCAAAGCTGCATAGTGTTCGCAGCGCAGTGTCTTCGAAGGGTTCGGCGGCCAGCAAGTTATCGAGTCTCGGGGGTGCCGCGATTCGCGCGACGTTGCAGGCCATCCCGCTTCCAGCGGTAGGCAGCCTGCTTGCCTCCGTAGAGGAAGCGGTGGAAAAGGCCGTCAAGGGCTGGCTCCACCACCGATCCCTCAGCAAAGCCCAAACGACCGAGGAAAAGATTAAGTTCAAACTGAAGGAGCTCGACGTAGAGGAACTGGACCGATATCGCTGGAAAGTGCAGGAGTCGATCACCGATTTCAATAAAGCCATGCAGGGTTTTGGTGCAAACTTGGCCAAAAAGCGTGAAGCAGGAGCTACATGCGACGCCTTCTTTGAAGTGGCGTTGGCGGCGGAACAAGCCTCGCGTCGCACCGAAAAGCTCAAGGGGGCGTGCCTCGCCCTGCATGCCGCGATGCTCTTGACCATGAACTGGGTCGAGGAGTGCGAAAACGGCCCGTCCCCGGCCCCGGCGGCGGTAGCGGCTACCCATCGCCCACCAGCCACGCTCGGTGTTAATGGGCGCAAGAACGACTTCATGAAGATCATGACGGCATTCATCAATCAGGAAATCAAGGAGATGGAAACCCTGACTGATGAGAATAAGGATTGGTATATTGCCAATTATCACGGGAAGTGCGATCGGTGGTGCTGCTGGCGGTTGGCGGGCAAGGTGGACAGCTGGGCGAACTGCAAAGATAATTGCGCTTGGGTATTACGAACCCTGGCGGATCCCTTCGTGCCGGATAGCTTCAGCAATAACCTGGGGAGCCTCTGGTAGAAAACGGCGCACGCTCATGGCTTTGACCGAGCGTGGGGATGCTCGAGGCCCGCTTCGCAGGGCGTTACGAAACTGCTTAACTGAAGATACGAAAGCAATTCCTTGATGGCCGCGGCAAGCTTCGCTCAGTCCATCGCGTTCAAATTATGCGCGACCAATTCGTGGGCTTCGAGAAGTCCATCACCAGATGCGACAGCGGTTTTCTTTCACCATAGGCTGGCCCGGCTTGCACGCGAATGCCTTCTCAAACTCGGGCAGGTTCACCACCAGGCCGTTGACGCTGTACTTGCCCGGCGAATGCGGATCTGTGATGGCGTTCACGCGCAGGTTCTCTGGCCGGTCGTTCTCACACAGGATCAAATCGGTTGAGCATTCCTCGTTCGGTACAAGGACATGGTGCTACGAAAGGTGGGGGAGGCCGTTTGGGGAATTCGAGCTGCAGCCACACTGAAAGTGGTCGCACGCGGAGCGGGCGGCAACGAGTGGACACGGCGCGAGAATGACGACACCGAAATGCTTTGTACGGATTATGTAACAGAACGAGCTAACTGAGCGCTAAACAGCATTGCGAAGGCTCAGGAGCTGTCTGTGCTCATAGCGCATAGACAGTGAAGTGTTTATCATGAAAGTACCAACGACCCCACTAAGGGTTGGTTCGGTTTTCGTAACACTATGTTCATTTGTGAACTGTAATTTGCATTGTGACTTAGTGTGTTGCGCGTTCGCTGGTTCAAGACTTGCTCACGGAATACTTATTACTCCTTTCTTATCTTCCCGTTAGGGGTGCCGTTGGTCTCCCCAAAATTCATTCGTAGTTAGCTGACGGAAAGTTTGGCTACTTACCGAGCTTCCTTGAAATTGAGACCGACATTGTTTCCATTGTTCCAAGACGAATGGTCGTTCTGCCGAGAACCAAACTGTAGGAGTTCCGATCGGGTTGACGGTCTGCAGAGCCGTTTCTGGGGTCGGCTTTGGCTCCAACAGATCAAGCTGGACCCTCTTAGAATTCGTATCCTCCGAGATGTGCTTTCTCAACAGATCTCGCTGCCGCCTTCGCGCGTGGCAGACGACACGGTGCTGGAGCAGATTGCTGAGTTGTTGAATTCCGGCCGATTGCACATTCATGCCAGGAAGAGAGAGACCTACGCGGCCGGCGGTGCGATTTCATCCCAGGAGAGGTCCGCAGTCGCCTTCCCGCTAGCGGAGCATCTACCCCGGCGCCCGGAGCCTGCGCCACGAGTCGTCGATCCTCCCAGCTTTCCCCCCAAGGCCAACCTCACAGCGCAGGCGGCGGCGCTGGTGGCTGCGGCGGCCGCGGGAACCCCGTTTTGTCCAGTTTGAATGAACGCCTAGAAGGCGGCGGTCGCCGCCTGAACTTAGCTGGTATCACGCTTCTTGGCTATGACAGACGAACAGATAGCGCGCATCGAAGAGATCCTGTGGCCCACCGGCCCCAATCAGGACGTCTGGATGATCCTCGACGGCGCCCGCACCATCGAAGTCTTCCGCATGCTTCTCCCCTGCCACCTCGAGTACTCGTGCCTATACAGTGGCCCACTGGCCCCCGAACTGGAGATAGCGGCGCCCTATTTAGTACAGCTCGATCACGGCTATCGCGACACCCATCGCTTCATCCGCCGCGCCTGGAGCAACAGCTGGGGTGTCTTTCTAAAGAGCGGCACGTCACTCAAGAAGCTTAGCCGGCATCTCCGGGAGTTCCTGGTCGTGCAAGATCCAAAACGCAATCGCCTGGTGTTCCGGTATTACGATCCGCGCGTGCTGCGAGTTTATCTGCCGACCTGCAACGCCGGGGAGTTGCGAATGTTCTTCGGTCCAATCGAAAGCTTTTGGACGGAGGCGGAGAACCCCGAGAACATGCTGGAGTTTGGCATTCGTGACGGGGCGTTAAAGCAGCGAACCTTGCCGCTCGGGCGGGTTTTGCCCCGCGCCAGTTAGGCCTGCAATATTGAGCGGGGAGTGCTGCCGGATTCGCCGAGCGCCAGGATTGGGAACAGCGGGCAATGACACCATCGTCCGTCCCAGTATCCATCACACCGACACCCATGGAGTTACCTACCAGATCTTCGGTCTGTTTCGCCTGTTGGGCCTGTTGTTGCAACCCCGGCTGGCCAAACTGCGCCATCAGCGACTCTTCAAGTTGAGCAAGGATTGGCATTATGGTGAGTTGGAACCGCTGTTTGACGGAAGTGTGTCTGAGCACCTGATCCGAGAACAGTGGGACGGGCTGATGTGCGTGATCACCTCGCTGCGGAACCGCCAAGCGGCGCCGGACGCCGTTGTACAGCGGCTGGCCAACGCCAGGGGCACTGACCGGCTGGCCAAGGCGCTGACCGTCATCGGGAAAGTGGACAAAACCATCTTTCTCTTGCGATGGTTCCACGACCCGGAGTTACGCAGCGATACCGGGCTGCAACTGAACCGCGGCGGGCATCGGCAGAGCATTGCCAAGTGGCTTTTCTTCGCCAACCAAGGGGAATTTCGGGAGTGCGATTACGAGGAAATAATGAACAAAGCCTGTTGCCTGAGCCTGATCTCGAATGCGGTCTTGGTGTGGAACACGATTCACATTCAAAGGATTGTTGAGGAGCTACGTCCTCCGGAGATGTCAAGGACGAGGACCTGGCCCGGGTTTCCCCGCTCCTCCGGGCGCACGTGATTCCTAATGGAAGTTACGATCTGTCGATCCATTAACGCGGGGTTGACATCGCGTGTAATACGTTAGAGTAAAAATCTGTAGCATTGTGGCCGCTACCCGATATTTTCGGCCGCTTCCAATCTGGTCGGCAAGCTCTGGAATTACTGCAACCTTGCTCCGCGACGACGGGGATCTCATTCGGGCGGGCTGTCACTCTCGTCCCGCCGCCAGCTTCCGTTGCAATTGTTCGATCACGTCCCGGTCGCCCGTTCCACTTTCCGCCAACTCCCGCAGTCGAGAAAACACCTCGGGGCCGGGCCGCGCCAGCTTGCGGTTCCAGTCCATCGAGCGCAACGAGTCCAACGCCGCGCGCGCGATTTGTTCATTCGGGACCATGAGCATTTCGAGCAGAATCGGCGCAGCGCGCGCCTCGTCGACGCCCCGCAGCGAATACACGCAGCGATACAACCAATCCGCCGGACGGCGCCGCCATTGCTCGCTCAATTGGTCCCAATCNNCCGCCATTTTCTGGGCGTCCGCGGCGTACAGGTCGTGCCAATCGTCGGTCTGGTAGCCGGTCCGAATAAAATCGTCCCATTTTTCAAATGCGCTTGTCATGTTTCAGCTAGCCTACACCGGATGCGCCGCGACCACCGGGCGTATGCCACCCGCGCCGGCGGCAGCCTTCACAACTCGCCAGTTCACTCCGCCAAAGGCCGCGTTGATCGTCAACCTTTCATCGGGTGTCCCCGCGTCGGTGACAAACCCACCGGGCTGAGCACCGACTTGGATGGTCGCTTTCAGAAACTGCTCGTCTGTCCATCCCGCCGGCGGCAGTGTGCTGGCTTTCCAGTTCGAAAAATTAACCCCGTCAGGCATACGCTTTCGCACCGTGACGGTTTGCGTGCCATTGGGATTCACCACCACTCCAGGCGGGTTGGCGATCTGATGATCGGGACTGCCTACGATGGTAGCTGAGTGCGCTCCCACCAGATCGTCATTCGGCATTATGCTTCCGTTGAGCAGCTTGTTCTGAGTTCCGACCGTGATGCCAGCGGCCTGCTTCTGCGCCAGCGTCACCACAATCGGAATGANNGTCGCCGTCATGGTCGGCATCGGCACCGCGATTTGTACGGCCCCGCCCGCGGGTACGTAAGCCATCGGGCCCGGCACATTCTGATTCTCGAAACGTCCTTGAGCATTTTGTTGTGCCGCGCCCAGAACTACCCCATCGTCGATCGGCGCCGGATTCCAGACGATGGCCGGAGTCGCGGGATTGATCTGCAGGTTCACCACGCCAGGCACCTGGAGAAAATTGCCGGAGTCGGGAACGAATGTAACCGCCAACGGGTGGGCGCCGCCGTTCAGAGCTGCAATGTTGATGATGCCGGCAACCGTCTGCCCGCCGTACCTGAGTTTTCCCGGGACCGCGGCCCCTTGGAATGTGGCAGTGACAACCACCGGCACCTGCCGGCCCACGGGGCGATAAGTCAACTGGATGGGTGCTGCGGGCCACACCACCGCAGGCGCGACCGGCCTGATTTCCAGAACCCGGTCCGCCGAAACCGTCTGGTAATGATCCGTGTCCTGCGGCGTGATGGTGACGCTTATCCTAACCTGGCCGACATTCAGGAAATCATTTTCGAAGGCGTACTGCTGCCCCGGAACCGAAAGGCTGGCATTCAGATGAGCCGCGCCCAACGGTGTTCCGTAATCGATGGGAGTCGCCGGCTCCCACGTGATCGTCGGCTTGGCTTTTCTGACCGTCAGTTGGACTGTCGCCGATTTCGCGTAGTACCAGCCGGTCTCCGATGCGGTCACCTTCAGAGTGTGAGTGCCAGGCTCAAGATCGGAGTTGGCATCGGGCGTGTATGTCAGTTGCCCGTTTCCCACCTTTAGCTTCGCATTCAATGCCGGGCTGGCCCCGAGCTTCAAACCAGGCTCCCAGGTAACCGCTTTCGGGTTGTTCCATATGATCGTTTGAGGTTTCTTCGGGATGATGAGCGAGCAAACTACAACTGCCCCGCCGACAACGCCAGCGGCGCCTGCCGCCCAGGGGAGACTGAGAAACGCCAGGGCCACCCCGGCAGCGATCGACACTCCGCCAGCGCCGGTCACCAGCGGTCGAGGAAACCACCCAGGCTTCGCGCCCTCACTCATGCGATTGTCCGCTCTCCAATGCCCTCAGATATTCCATACCCGCATCGCGGAGCGCCGCGATTCTGGATGCTTCGTCGGCGTATCCCGGATCCTCCAAAACGAGGCGCGCCCAAGGCAAGCTGGGATCCTCGTCGAATTCCAGTCCGAACAGCATCATGAATCGGACAAAAATCGTCACCCCCGCCTCTGTCACGATGGCATAGCCGCGCGCCTGCGAGATGCCGGCTTCGATCGCAGCATGAACTCCGCTTTCGCCGAGTGCCGCGTAATGATCGGGCAAGTGCTCGCGTATTTCCGCCGCCACCTGGTTGCGAAACCGCAGGCGCACCGCGTCTCCCAGAACCTCCATCTGAGCGCTCCGAATCGCGAGCATTCCATCGATCATAGCGCTCACGCTCCGGGAAAGCCATTTCATTCCGGTCCGCCTGGCGCGGCGAGCGCCACTGTCGTTTTTCCTTAATTAGGCTCTTCCTCAACTTTGGTGCAAGCTGTCCTGGTTGTTAACCTGTCAGGATGATCGTATCTAAGAACGTCATTGCGAGAGAGTTGCTCCCCAGAGCAGCTCATCTGAAGTTAGTTGGGCTTCAGATATCCGAACAAGGCTGGCGTGTAGAGGCCGCTGGCAACGGCTCTGCGGTGTGTCCGGTGTGCGCCACGAGGTCCAGATCGCGCCATAGTCGCTATCGGCGCAAACTGCAGGACTTGCCGATGCAAGGTAGTCCGGTGATGGTGCGTTTGCAAGTAGGCCGTTGGCGGTGTGGCAATCGCCGATGCCCGCGCAAGATCTTCACCGAGCGTGTCCCGGAGTTGGCCGTGCCTTGGGCACAACGAACCAAACGTTTTCGCGAAGTGGTCCGATTGATCGGTCACGGGATGGGCGGGCGGCCGGGGGAGAGATTGCTGTCCCGCATAGGAATGGCAGTCAGCGACGACACGATCCTGCGCGCGATCAAGCGCGTCAACGTGGATACTGGCGCGGTTCCGCTGCGGGTCGTAGGGGTTGATGATTGGGCGTGGAAGAAGGGCCAAACCTACGGCACGATTCTGGTGGATCTGGAGCGCAATGGAGTGGTCGACCTTCTTCCAGAACGCTCGGCGGAATCTCTGGCGGCTTGGCTCGCCCAACACCCTGGGATCGAATTCATCAGCCGGGACCGACAGGGTTTGTACGCTGATGGCGCTCGCAGCGGCGCACCCCAGGCGCAGCAGGTTGCCGATCGATTTCATCTCGCCCTCAATCTGGGCACTGCGGTTGAGCAAGAGCTGGCGC
>PMHI01000725.1:0-131 GCA_003156615.1 Acidobacteriaceae bacterium
GTGCCGACACCGCAGGACATCTATCCGACTCGATCGTTGGATAACAACGCGTTAATCCAACCCGAGAGCCGACAGGCCTTTGCGCGTTTGCTGGCTCAAGGCTGGACTGACGCCATGCGGAAGTTACATCC
>PMHI01000725.1:190-13214 GCA_003156615.1 Acidobacteriaceae bacterium
CATTTCTTGTCTGACCGCTCCCAGCAGCGTAAAGATCTGTGGTTTCCCGCCCCGCCTATGCATTCGTGTCAATTCGCATTCGCATTATGATGCCGTGCACCGATCAGCAGATCTTTCCTCGCCACTCCCTGCAGATCGAGAATCGTTTTGGGTTCGTCTGAGAGCGAAGCTTTTGGCGCCGCCGGCAAGGGCTTCGCCCGCCAGTCTTTTTTTCACCCGCCCGGCGAGGAAGTCCGCGAAGGGCGCGTTGTCCTTACGAGGGCAGGATCATGCACGATTTCCGCAGAAGTACAGCGCGTGAAATGTGGCGGGCAGGGTCAACCGTCGAAGAGTGCATGGAAGTGACCGGGCACGCCACAGCGGCGATGCTTAAACGATATGCCGATCTATTCACGGAGGATGAACGGCGGGCGCTGCAGCGGAAGGTACAGGAGCGGCGTCGCATGTAGCAGATCACTGCGACTATGGCACAGGCACGGGCTTTCGCTAACTGAAGACGGATAACACGGACAAATCGAAAGGGGCCGCTCAATCGAAGGGCCCTGAATTGTTGCAAAGATTGGTTGGGGGGTGGATTTGAACCACCGACCTTTGGGCTGTGAGTGTAACAAAGGTTGGAATTGCAATAACTTACCCAAGTCGGGCCGTAAAGCCTCGGCGTTTCAGGCCGGGGATATAAAGGCTCCCCTTGTTTTTTCCCTTCCGTTCGTTCTAGAATCCTTGCCGTCCACAAGACCTATGGCCGGGCATGGCTAGAAGTTAAGCCTCTTCGTTGTCCTCCGCTGAAGTAGGGCGGTTGTGGGAGGAACCCACCGAAGAGACCTCGCCAAAACGAGGTTCCGTAGGAACCCTCGCCCCTTGCGGCGCGGAGGATGTCAAAAGGGACGGATGGCACCCTAAATCCTTGGAAGGAACGCAGGGGACAATTAATGTTCCCCAGATGTTCCCTCTCTTTCGATTCTGCCTGCGGCTATGACTCGTTGTTAAATAGATCGTCAGGCGATGGTGGGCCATAGCTGACTTCGGGATGAAGTTGCCAGTTCAATCCCGGATAAGCGGTTGGTCACAAAGATTAACCAGCATGGATTGATGCCGGAGCTCGAGTCATGGGCAGAACGACTCGTAGGTCCGGTTCTGAGGCCAAGCTGAGATCCCCCGATACGCGCTGTAGTAGGCTTGCCGCCGCGTCAAATCGATTTGACGTCTGCCCACCTGAAGTGTGGGGCGCGCGGAACCAACCTTCTCCGGATCTCAACGTCTAACGGCAAGGCGCGGTATTATCGATTTCAGGTGTCGATCGACAATTCGAGTTGTCGTTATTTCGGAGCTCATTCATGAACATGATCCCTTCATTTTCGAGATTCGCATTAGTTTGTGCAGTTTTGGGTGCAATTTTCGCCTCGACTGAGGAAAAGTCGGCGCCGCAGGTACACGGAATTGCGGTCGCGAACATGGATCGCTCAATCAAGCCGGGCGACGATTTCTTTCAGTACGCCAACGGCAATTGGATGAAGCGCACCGAGATTCCGCCTGATCGCGGCGCGGTGGATGTGTGGACGAAACTTGCCGATTTGACCGATGAGCGCACAGCGGATCTGGTGGCGGAGATCGCGAAATCGAATCCGCCGGCAGGATCGAAGGAGCGCAAGGTCGCGGACCTCTACAACTCTTATATGGACGAAGCGGGAATCGAGTCGACAGGGCTGGCACCGCTGCGTCCGCATCTCGACGCGATCGCAGCTATTCATGACAAGCGGGAATTGGCGCGGGCTCTGGGCGAGACTCTGCGTGCCGACGTGGACGCTTTGAATAACACGAACTATCACACGGCGAATCTGTTTGGGCTGTGGGTGGCTCCAGGGTTCGACGACCCAGATCGCTACATTCCGTATCTTCTGCAAGGTGGGTTGCACCTGCCGGATCGCGAGTATTACCTGAGCGACAGCGAGCAGATGCGGAAAACGCGGGAGCAATACAAAGCGCATGTGGCGAACATGCTCAAGCTGGCGGGATTCTCCGAACCCGAGGCACGGGCTGGACGCATAGTCGAGTTGGAGCATGCGATCGCCGAGGTGCACAGGAGCCTGGCCGACAGCCAAGACATTCACAAGGCGAACAATAAGTGGACGCAGGCGGACTTTCGTGCGAAGGCTCCGGGGCTCGATTGGAGCGAATATTTTCAGGGTGCGGGGTTGAGCAAAGTTGAGAGTTTCATCGTGTGGCAGCCGGAGGCGTTTACCGGAGAATCCGCGGTGGTCCGGTCGGCGCCGATCGAGACGTGGAAGGACTGGATGGCGTTTCATCTGATCGAGAGCTACGGCGAAGTGCTGCCGAAAGCCTTAGCCGACGAAGAGTTCGCCTTTTTCGGCAAAGAGCTTTCCGGGGTGCCGCAGCAATTGCCGCGATGGCAGCGCGCAGTGTTCGTGGTGAATGGCCTTTTGGGGGATGTGGTTGGTCAGGTCTATGCGCAGAAATATTTTTCGCCGGAAGCGAAGGCGCGAGCGGAGGGGATGGTGGCCAATCTGATTGCGGGGTTTCACAAGCGAATCGAAGCGCTGACGTGGATGAATCCGTCGACCAAGGCGGAGGCCGAAGCGAAGCTCTCGACGTTGTATGTCGGGGTTGGGTATCCGGAAAGCTGGCACGATTACTCGAATTATGAGGTGAAAGCGGACGACATCTTTGGCAACATCTGGCGCGGCGGTTTATCGGAATATCGGCGGCAGGTCGGGCGGCTAGGCAACGCGGTGGACAAGAAGGAATGGTCGATGGCCCCGCAGACCGTAAATGCGGTGAACTTGCCGCTGCAAAACGCGCTGAACTTTCCTGCCGCTGTGTTGCAGCCACCGTTTTATGATCCCGAGGCTCCGGCAGCATCGAACTATGGCGCAATCGGAACGGTGATTGGGCATGAGATCAGCCACACGTTCGATACAGAAGGCAGCACATTCGACGCGAAAGGACGATTGCGCAACTGGTGGACGCCAGATGATCTTAAGCACTTCGAGGCGGCCACGGCGCAACTGGCGGCGCAGTATGACATGTACAAACCGTTTCCCGATCTGTCGGTGAATGGGAAGCAGACGCTGGCAGAGAACATTGCGGACGTGGCGGGCATCTCGGCGGCCTATGACGGATACCGGGCGTCGCTCGCGGGCAGGGAAGCTGCGGTGCAAGATGGGCTTTCGGGTGATCAGCAATTCTTCGTCGCGTTCGGGCAGAACTGGGGCGAAAAGATGAGGGACGAGGCGCTACGTCAGGAGGTGCTGACGGATCCGCATGCGCCAGCACGGTATCGGGCGTTGGAAGTGAGGAACATTGACGCATGGTACACGGCGTTTGACTTGAAGCCGGGGGAAAAGCTGTATCTAGCGCCAGTGGAGCGGGCGAGGATCTGGTAGTGAGGATTAAATGATTTGCACGCAACGGGATCGCGGCGTGGTCCCTCGGAAGAATTTAAGGAGAGAATCTAATGAACCGAGAGATCGTCAATACAATCGCATCGGGAACCTTCGTGCTGGTCCTGGTGATCGCGCTAAGCTCGTTATGCCCTGCCCGGGCGCGGGACTCTGGACCGTCGTATGAGCGCATGGCCCCGATTGAGCAGTATCTGATGACGGATCGAAATACCGAGATAGCCTTTGCACGGACCGCGGCCCCGGAGTCCATTTCACGCGATGCCGAGGTCTTGGTCCTCGGGCGCCACGGTTACGAAACTGCAGTGAAAGGCAAGAACGGCTGGGTGTGCGTTGTGGAGCGATCGTGGATGGCCCCGTTCGACGACCCGGAGTTCTTGAACCCCGATCAGCGGCTTCCGCTTTGCCTCAATCCGCCGGCTGTACGAACCCATCTGCCACTCACTTTCAAAACGACGGAGTTGGCAATGGCTGGACTGTCAAGAACTCAGATGTTCGACAATATCAAAGCCGCATACGACAAGAAGGAACTGCCGCTGCCGGAACCGGGGGCGATGTGCTATATGACGTCGAAGCAACAGTACTTTAGCCGCAAGGTTGGGAATGCGGATCCCCACCTGATGTTTTGGTTTCCCAAAACAGACGATCTGTTTTGGGGCGCAGGTCTCCCTGGCTCCCCGGTGTATGTGCATCAATATTCTCCGGAGCCGATCACCGAATTCATTATCTCGGTATCCAAGTGGTCGGACGGAACGGTACCGACGGATTAGTACTGCGAGCGATCTCAACGAACGTCAGCTCATAACCATCTGAAGAAAAACTCTTGAAATCTCAGGCTGACGTTATGATCTTGGGGCGTAAGTTCGCCGGCGCGGACCGAATTGAGCCGGTGTCGGGCCAGACGCCCGAGCCGTTTTGACCGCCTTCGACGATTTCGTAACGTATTTCGATGTGATTCGCCGGCCCGAAATGTAGCCGACCTGTCCCACAAGGGACGCGCAGGGCAGAGAGATCGTTGGGTGTAACCATAAGCCCTTTCGGGTCTCACCCCGTGGCTGGATGGTCGGTCATGGAGACTGACCATAAACGGGCCTCGAGACCATTAGCCGCCAGATGAAGGCATCATGAAACCTTATATGCTGTGTTCCACGAGAAATAATCGGACCGACAAGCACTTACCGAAACCACTCTATAACCATCCGCTGCGCATAATATTGCTTGGACTAAACCGCTACGCGGTAGGAATCCGCACGACATTCAGTTCGTGACCTCGGGTATCCATCTGGTCTCGCTCCTCAGTCTTGTTCCCCTGTAAGTCTCTTTTGCGGAACCATGGGGTCGCTGCTTGCAGCGAATTCCATCCGACAAAGGAGCTTTCCATGACATCCTTCTGAGCACGTTCACGTCACTGCCTCTCAACTTGGGAAGTACCTATTCCCTTACAAAACCCATAGTACATACATCCTGCCGGCGGTCTTAGCCCAATGAAGTTCTTAAATCACCGGCGCGCCTTCCACAACTTTATTTCCTCCGCCCGCACCTACTCGTAGCCGCTCCGTCGGGCTCACAATGCTCTGCATTGACAGACTTACTCAGATGTCTGGTTATGTCAATTGTTCCCGGATTGTCCAGGACAGCCCGCACCGAGATACAACTGCTTACATCTTGACATGTCTTCTCATAGAGGTTCATGCTCTCTACTTCAGGGTCCCAAAGATTCGGCGTTCGCACACGGAGAAAGCCAATGGCGACCAGGATTCCATTTACAATCCTTTGCATTCTGCTTACAACTTTCACTCTCACCCCGGCAGTCTCGGGCCAGAGCCACGACCCCTATCCTCATGCGGTGACCGATCGGTTGATCCACCAAGAAACCCCCATGCTCCCGCCTCCAAGAAACGTAGTATTTAGGGATCCCGATTTCGGTTCATCTATGGTTCGGGCAACTGACGCATCCACGAACTTCAAGCTTCCAGAAACATTCTTGCGGACGGAGGGTAGCGGTGTAGCGAACGAATGGAGCGCGGACACCAGGAAGTTTTACGTAATCGGTGAGGGAGGCCAGAACTTGGTGTTTGCATTTGATCCCGCGACGATGACAATCAGCTCGCTCCCGAGCGCAAGGCCAGGGCAGGGCCTCCTGTTGCCACTGAGAGCCGGTGCGTCCTTTAGTTTCCAAAAGCCTGACTTGATATATGGCACCTCTGATGCTGACACATTGACCATCAGGAGCTATGATTTGTCAACCGGAACCTCCACTGCAGTCATTGACACTACGACTTGCGGATTGCAACCTCCACTGGTTTCCGGACCGTCGGTAGTTAGCGATGATGATGTCACTCCATCGCTCGACGATAATCGTGTATCGATTTCCGAGGGCGGCTCGCAATTTGGGGATGACATGTTTGTTGTCGTATACGATAAGCATCTCGGGTGTCGCTGGTACAACACACAGACCGGCCAAGTCGGGGGGCAATGGGGAGCCACTGGAGTAGCGACTGCAACGTCTTTCCTCATCCGTCATGCCTATCTTTCGCGCAGCGGCAAATACGTTCTTATATCCACGGATGGATTTGGTTGGCACGTTTGGGATTTGGCTACCTTAAACGTCAGCACCTGCCCCGTAGACAGCCGGAGCGACGAGTGCGAGGGCTATTCCGCCGTTGGCTATAACACCTTGGTCAATGGTCCGGCGATTACCGGTGATATGCAAACGGCAAAGCGCCGCTTGAGTAATATTTCCCAGATTGGACAGTTGTTCTGGCCAGGTTTGTTTCAGTGGGGTCAAGTACAGCACTTCACTTGGAGCAATGTGGATGTACATGATCTTGCTCCTGTTTGCGGCTCGACGTACGGTTATGACGGCTACACGTGGATCGACCAGCCCTTCGCCGGAGAAATATTCTGCATTGAAACCGACGGGCTGGCTTCGACTGTCTGGCGATTTGCGCACAATCGCGCCACCTATATACCTCCCGTTTTCAACACACAACCCCTCGGAAGCGTTTCCAGGGGCGGGCATTTCTTCTTGTTCACTTCAAATTGGGACGCGCAACTCGGCACCGGGGTCGATGGAAACCCTCTCTCAGATGTCTTTATCGTAAAACTCGACTGAAGGTTGATATTTCGATTTATACTTCGCGCTTGAGCGCCAATCCATCAAATGTCGATCTTTAAGGTCAGCGGTTAATACTAGCGTCCAAAGACCCGGCACCGGAGGAGACGGCTAGAGTGAAATGAAAACTTGCTCCGCGAGGGAAGTTGTCCGTAGCCCACAGCCGGCCGCCGTGGGCCTCAATGATCGTTCGGCTGATACGAAGTCCCATGCCGGTGCCTTGTTCCTTGGTGGTAAAAAAAGCGTTAAATATCTGGCCAGCTTGGTTCCGGGGGGAAGCCCGACGCCAGTGTCTTCGACCGATACCAGAAGCTGTTCGTCGCTATCATTCTGGGTTCCAAGCGTGAGTTGACGCGGGCCATCGACGGCCTTCATTGCGTCGATGCTGTTGATCATCAAGTTCATCAATACCTGCTGCAACTGAATGCGGTCCGCCGCAATCAGGGGTAGATCGGCGGTGAGCTTTGTCTGTACAGAAACCGAGTGCTGAATCGCCTCGTTTTTCAGAAGAATCTCCATCTCTCGAATCACTTCGTTGACGTCGAGGGGATCTTTGGTCACAACTCCCTTTCTAAAAAACAACCTGACTCGGTTGATGATTTCCGCTGCCCGGTTTGCATCACGAATTATCAACGAAGCCGCAGCCCGAGCGCCTTCGAGATCCGGCTGCTCGCGGTTTAGCCGACGCAGGCAGGTTGAAGCGTTTGTGATGGCGCCACTAATGGGTTGCTTAATCTCGTGCGCAAGGGAGGCGCTGAGTTCGCCCATAGTGGTTACGCGATTCGCATGTGCGAGATCTGCCTGCGCTTTACGTAATGACTCTTCGGTGCGTTTGCGGTCTTCTATATCGATCCCGGTACCGTACCACTTGACTATCCCTCCATGACCGTCTCGCAAAGGCACGTTGCGCACTAGCAACCACCGATAGTCGCTCTGTGCAGTCCAAACGCGCGCTTCAATCTCGACGGGTTCTCCCGCGGCCAAGGCCAATCTCCACTCAGCGAGGTATCTAGCACGATCATCCGGATGCACGATCGATTGCCAACCGGCACCAAGCAATGCCTCGATCGAGAGCCCAGTGGATTCGAGCAAACGCTGATTGATGAAGTCTACTGAACCATCCGGCAGAGTACTCCATACATGAGCGGGAATCGTGTTGATCACCCGGCGGAGCCGATCCTCACTTCCTTGTAAGCTCTCATAGAGATCCCGTAATCGCCGCGCTGTATCGTTGAATACGTGCCCCAATTGGGCAAGCTCATCTTCTCCTTGGATGGGAACCCGATGTTTGAAATCTCCTCCTGCCAACATCCTCGAACCTTCAACCAGTTGTTCGAGCGGCCGTGTGATGCTGCGCGTAATGACCATGCCCAACGTCCCGGCTATCAACAGCGTGAGGACGACCGTGGTCGGCACCACAATAAAAATCCAGTGCTGTACTTGGCGAATATGAGCTGCGGCTTGGGCGTGCTCCGTCTTTACCTCGCGATCGACGCTTTCCACCAAGGCGGAGGTCGAGAATCCGAGTGGGCGTAACTGATCGGCGAGCCGCAATTGCACGGCGTTCCAATCACCCGCTTCAGCCAAGTCGATCATTGACGCGGTCTGCGATCGGAGCGTCGACTGGACAACTGCGAGCGTTGGGAGAATCGTCGGGTCAGATGCGGGGCTGTTGGAATGCACGGCCAACAGCGCGCTTTTGGCACGCCGTATGTCTTCCGCGAACGCCTCATTCATCGATTGAGTCTCTGCCTTTAGGCGTTCGGGGGCTTTGGCGTTCGCAAGCGACTCAAGCGTGTCGCGAAACTTCAACACGTCTGAGTGAACACGTAAGACGGTTGCCAACTCCTCGTCATATTCATTGAGTCGCTGGGCTTGCGCCTGGACAACGTGGAATTGCCATAGAACGATTATGTCACCGGCTAACATCAAAACGATGATGAGCGCGAAGCATAGAACCAGGCGTGGGCCAATGTTGAGTCGCAGTCGATTCATCTCAGTGCAGAGCTGTTCCCGGTAGAACCGTATCATTACCCATAATCCGAACGACCTCATTCTCGAGCGCTGCGGTCGCTGCTGGGGCGGTGGACTGGCGTGTCAGCACGGAATGCAGTGCGTGGGAATAGGCTATGGAGACTGCCTCATAGTTCGCTCCGGCAACCGCCGACGGGCGCAAAATGACTGTGCTTCCAGCCGACTCCCCCGGTTTGCACCACCAGGGGTAGATTTTCCTCATCGCCAATGGAACTTCAAAGAACTCGACCTTTCGCCCCAGNNCTTGTCACTCCAGCCTTGTCGCGGAACGGCTTATCTACTGCGTCAATCTCATACATTTCGGACCACCCGAGCTGAAACGCAGCGGTGCCGGAAACCCAGAACTTATCTTCTGCGTCCATAGCGGTGTACGAAACCACGCTTGGAGGCGAAATCCAACCTACCCAATGTGCTGCGCGTTCCCAAGCGTGAATAACACTTGCGTTGTTTACGCTGATCTTGCCGTCGGGTTCGATGATATGGCCACCTCCTTCCGCTACCTGCCAGTCGAGCCCCTCGCAGGTTAGCTGTTCGCTTTCCGATGTGATCGCGCCAGACCAGACAAACCCCCAAAAATCTTTCTTCCCTTTTGCGCGCTCCCCAGCCTGGATCCGGACGGACATCTCCTCGAGCTCGTCCCAGGTTCTGGGTGGCGTCTTGAAGCCGTACTCGGTGAGCAGGTCCGTCCGATAAAACAAAACTTGGACGTTCGGGTTATAGGGCATTGCCACAAGTTTCCCCCGAACCCTGTAGCTTTCGATGAGGTCGCGATCCTGCGAAGAAATCTC
Organism: Acidobacteriaceae bacterium; assembly: GCA_003156615.1. The sequence goes on from PMHI01000725.1 coordinate 9,544, forward strand.
TTCCGAGGCAAAGTTAGGTTGGAGGTCGATGAGGTATTCACCCATGGTTCCGGCCCAGATCGTATCAACGCCATAAACGTCAGGGGACGGGGCGCCGCTGCGGAGCAAATCCATGGCAAGACTGAGTTTCGAGGCGTTGTCCTCTGGCGTCGGAAGATCGTTGACGCGAATGCCTGTTTCCCGCGTGAATTCCTGCAAATAGACGTCCGGGATCATTCGATGGTCGCCAGGAAATCCCTGGCCTTCAGCATCGAGAAATGTGATGGTCACCGGCTGAGTGGGCTTATGGCAACCGGAAAAAAGGAGCACCGACAGCAGAATTCCCACCATGCCCAAGCCTGAAGCGACGAGATGCAAACCGCCGTTCGGCGCAGCGCATTACTCGATTCATCGTTCTGATTCGGATGGATACGGGAAGCAGTTTTCACCTCCTTCGCAACGTCAGCAATAAGCGATAGCGTGCACTCCTCGCACATCAATCGATTTTCCTAATCTTGAACGGAAAAATGGTAGCAGAAATCGCGAGCGGAGGCTCCTGCTCTGTCGCAGCGCTGCATCCGTTCGGCAGGCTCGCGCCGGCAACGAATTGAATGGGTGAACATGAAAACCCACCCCACAATCCCGCTCGAGCTTTGGATACTGTTGACGTGACCGAGTACGAATCAGTTGGAATTTCGAGGTGGATTGGTGAGATTTGGGCTCATAAATCGGAGCGGATCAATGCAAGTGGAGCAGGTCGATTAGCCAAGGGGCTATCGCGAACTCAGACCGGCTGAGTGCCGCGTCAAGCCAAATGAATTGGTGGACTCGCAGGTCGGAGTCTGGCCGCCATCCTCACCAAGTCGGCGAGGGAATTCGCTTTCATTTTTTGCATGACCTGCCCGCGGTGCGCCTTCACCGTAATTTCGCTGATGCCGAGCTCGCCGCCGACTTGTTTATTGAGCAGCCCCGAGACGACTAACGCCATCACTTGCCGTTCTCGGGAAGTGAGTGACGCATAACGGTCCAGCAGGTCCTGCATCTCCGCGTTCTGAGCGAGGGCGAAGCTGCTTCGTTGGAGGGCGTTTCGGATCGCGCTTACTAAAGCGTCGTTATCGAGGGGCTTGGTTAAGAATTCGAGAGCGCCGGCTTTCATGGCTCGTACGGATTGCGGTACATCGCCATGACCGGTGATGAAGATGATTGGTATGTCGATGTGTTCAAGCTCAAGCTGTTTCTGCAATTCAAGACCGTTTAGGCCCGGAAGTGAAAGGTCAAGAACAAGACAGCTCGGGACAGGTTTTCTCGGGTGGTCGAGGAACTCTTGTGCGGATGCGAAGGTTTCCGGCTTCCAGTTCTCATCCTGGACCAACAGTTCCAGCGATTCGCGAACTGACACGTCATCGTCAACGATGAACACGATAGGGATGGCACTGGGCATCGATAATGACCCTATTTCATGATTTAGCATACGCTCCGTATTCATTTTATCCCCCTTGAGATCCAACCGGTCGACTCTCAGATACCTTGCAGTGCGGTCGTAATGGCCGCAACAAGAGGACCCGCGTCACTGAATGGTTTGAGCAGAAATCCCGCTGCGTCTTGCTCGATAGCTCGAGCACGAATCGTCTCATCCTTTGACCCTATCCAGCCGTCATTGTTGTGCGTATTAATGGGGGCGAACCCCGAGAAGCTTTTCCCCCCATAGGGACAACTTCTGATCGCGTCTGGAGATTGTACTTTCGCCGTAGATTGGCGAGAACGACGGGACCCGTTCCCGGCAACTCGTACATGCGCACTCCCCTGCAGATCGAGTATTGTTTTAGCGTTCGTCTACGGGCGAAGATTTCGGCACCGCCGGCAAGGGCTCGCCCGCCAGCCGCTTCCTGACCAGTCCGGCGAGGAAGTCCGCGAAGGGCGCGATATCCTCGCCTATACTCGCTTTTTCGAGAGCGTTCACATAGGCATTGCGGTCGCCGACCGGTATGACGGTCCAAGGGTATCCACCCGACGCCATCATTGTGTTCATCAAGAAGCGCCCGACGCGCCCGTTGCCGTCCATATAAGGATGGATGTAGACGAAAATGAAATGCCCGAGAACCACGCGCACGGCCGGATGCGGCTCTTCGTGCAGAAGGTCGAAGAACGCCGGCATGGCGTCCCTTACCGCTTCCCGGTTCAGCGGCACGTGCATCGACTTGCGAATGTAGACCTGGCCGTTGCGATAGCCGCCGAGATCGGCGGGCTTCAACAGGCCAACGGTGACGCTCGGCGCGAACAGCTCCCGGTACCAGGTTCCGTGATCCGCGTCCGCGACCTTTCCCGGATTTTCGCCCTTCAGAATTTTGCCGAGGCTTTTCTGCACGGCCTGAAAGGCCTGCCAGTAGCCCCGCGCCGCCATGGCGTTCCGTTGTTCGCGATCGCCCTCGTCAGCTTCCGGATTCCAGGTGCCGCTGCGGACGCGTTCGATGAGAGCGGGCGTCACCCGGTAGCCCTCGATCGACAGCGAATGATAGGCGTCCGTGACATAGGCGTCGGTGACGCGCTTGATGTACGCCTCGATGTTGCGCGGCGGGCCCGGCGCTTTTGGGAAGCGTTCGATGACCGGCTCGCGCATCTTCTGCCAGAGCAGCCGCAGCCTGTTTACGTAAGGAGAGGTTTCGCGGGCTCCGATGACCAGGGAGGGCTTGTCCCTGAAGGGATCGTTCTCTCGCACGGCGTAGCCGGCTGCCGTCATCGTTTTCACGATATCGTCCGCGATGCGGTCGCGGCCGACGTTGCGGAAGGCTCCGGCCAAGCGTCCGGCGATCACCGTGTGACCACCCTCAAGGAGCCGGGCGAGAAGGCCGGAGGCGTCCCGGATGATCGGCAACACCGCGCGGACATCCGTCGCGTTGTTCGAAAAATAGTTGGGGGAGCACGCGATCAGTGCTGATTCCACCGAGAACAGCCGCAGGCCGGCCTCTTCCTTCCGGTCAGCTACACCCGGCAGCGCGATGCGAAGCTCCAGCAGGGACGTGCCATGCGGGAGTTTGGTGACCTTGTTGCCCGCGCGCGGCGACCGCGTCGCGAGCTGGCCGGGCACGGTCCAGTTGCCGGCATGAAGCGAAAGCGATTGTTCCCCCGACAGGCACCAGTGCGCGCCGAAACGCGCTTCCAGATACGCGGTACAGAAGCGCCAGAAGGACGCGTACCAGGCCGTACTGTCGCCCTTTACTTCGTCCGGGCGGCTTGGGATGTACCAGCCCTTGATGACTTCCTGCAGGAAGCCGTTGCGCAGGAGGCGCTCCCGGTGCGTGCGCGACAGGTCGCGCGCCCGGATCGCCCTCGCCTCTTCCGCGGTTTGGAGATTCCGCAGGATTTCGAGGGACCGCGCGAGTTTTTCAGGGGGTCTGGCCATAGCCGGTTGCCTTCAGGCTTCGTGCTTCCATTATCCGATTGTGTTGTTCTGTGTTTATACTATTGCGCTGTACGTTAATTATCCTATTACGTTGTACCATTTTCATCTTATTGTGTCGAGACAGGACCCGGTTCGTCAGGTGGATTAGCGTCGGCGAGGGAGTCCTTTTGCCGAGGCCTCGGATCCAGGTGGTTCACGGAACGGTTCCACAGAAATGCGCTCGTAACAAACTTCCAGCACCGTCAGGTATTCTGTCCCGCCCGGCGCTTGGAGAACTACGCTGTCACCCGCT
>PMHI01000365.1 GCA_003156615.1 Acidobacteriaceae bacterium
ACTCACCGTGGCCAATGCCCGCTGCGTGGAGGCCCAGGCTCCCGCTCAGAGCTCTAGTTCACAGACAGCAGCATCGTCGATGCCAGCGACTTCAACCCCTCCGCAAATCACGTCCGAGTATCGGATCAATCCGGAGGATGTTTTGGATCTGTATGTCTTCGACGTACCGGAGCTCTCGCGCGAATACACTGTAAGCTCCGCCGGCAACGTGACCGTACCATTGCTGCCCAAGCCGGTGCAGGCTGCTGGCTTGAGTCCCGATCAGTTCGCTCGCGCGCTCGAGCAGAATTTCCGCGAGGCCGGTTCGCTTAGTCGACCACAAATCACCGTCACCGTGAAACAGTCACGACGAAGCATGGTNNGCTGTAAACGGCGCGGTTAGGGCGCCGCAGACTGTCGCGGTGAGTGGACGAACCCAGCTGTTATCCGTTCTCTCGCAATGTGGTGGATTGGCCGACGACCACGGAGGTATCGTGACGGTGTCGCGAGGCGGGGTGGCGCTGCNNTGCGCTGGGTCGAACGCTGCGAAGCGGCGCTGCACGAACTCGACGCAGAGGGCAAACCCGGAGATCCAACCGTCACGGTCGAGTTGAAAAGACTCATGGATGCAAGTGATCCCATGTCGCAATTCTCCGTATGGCCAGGCGACCGCGTCTCGGTCGAGCATGCCGGTATCTTCTATGTCCTGGGTGAGGTTGGCCACCCCGGCGGATACAACCTGAAAAGCGCCCAGGAACAAGTAACGATCCTGGAGGCGTTGGCAATCGCGGGAGACGTGACGTTTGTCGCCAAGAAATCGAAAGCCGTGATCATCCGAAAAGATTCAAAGGACCCCAGCGGACGCAGAGAGATCGCGCTCAACATTACGAACATTTTGAGCGGACGCGCCCCCGATCAAATATTGCAAAGCAATGACGTGTTGTATGTTCCCGCGAGCGGCGGAAGGCGCGCGGTACGCACACTCTCCAACGTCCCCGGTGCCGTTGCTGCTGCGGCAGCCTACAGTCGATTCTAACGTCGACGACCTGCGCATGCAGCGCCAACTAATCATAAATTTCCCCGTAAGCTGAGCTTGAAAATTAGAGGTTAATCATGGCAGAGAATGAATTGACTCATCGGCAGGAAATGGCACGCCTGGCGGCCGGTCCATTTAGTCCGGTTCCCTCTCGGACAGATCCCCGGTCTTTTTCGGTGCTCGACGGTGATGTTTCCGTCGACGCATTTGGCCAGTTGCGCGCAACCTGGGACATTCTGGTCAAGCATCAGTGGGTGATCCTGGCGACCGCCGCGATTCTCACGGCGCTGGTGGCCGTATACTCATTCAAAGTCAAACCTGTTTACCAAGCTACGGGTCGCCTTGACATCGAGGCCGAGTTGCCGCTCTTGCAATCCCTGAACGAACTTTTCCGCACCGGCGAAGCCGACGATTCATTCCTGGCCACCGAAGTAAGTATCTTGCAGAGCGATAACCTGATTTGGCAAACGATTCAAGAATTGGGCCTGGGCGCAACGGAAAAATCGGCGGCAACAGTCACGCCGGCTGCCAAGAACGCGCTCATTGCAGGTTTTAGAGGCAGGCTCAAAGTCGAGCGGACAAAAGATACCCACATGGTGCTGGTGAGTTATGAGAGCACAAACCCTCGCGAAACCGCGCTCGTGGTCAACAGTCTGATTAAGAACTTTGTCGAGAATAACTTTCAGACAAAATATAACGCCACGCGGCAGGCTACGGGATGGATGGAAGGTCAGCTTGATGAGTTGAAAGTAAAAGTGGAAAAGGCTCAGCAGGCCATGGTGAACTATGAACGAGCCAACAATATCGCCAACCTCGGAGAGAAACAGACTGTTGCGGAATCCAGGTTCGAGGACTTGAGCAAAGAATTCAACCAGGCGCAGAGCGATCGTTTGACCAAGGAATCCTTGTACAGAATGGTGTCCACGAACGACGCGCAGGTTGGATTTCTCGCAGCGGGCAATGGACTTTTGGGAAGCCTCGAAGCCAAGGAAGTTGATCTGAAAGAACAATACTCCGAGGCCCTGGCTCAATATGGGCCGACCTACCCGAAAGCGCTAAGGTTGCAGGATCAGATGAAGGATGTCGATGCGCTGATCGTGCGAGAACGCAAGCGCATGGTGGAGAATATCCGAAACGAATTCTTGGCGGCTGCACGGCGCCAACAGTTTCTTGCCTCGGCATTGGCAGATCAAAAGAAAGAAGTGGATAAGGGCAGCCAGTTCTTGATCGAATACAATCTCTTGAAACGTGAGCTCGATTCGAACCAAACGCTCTATGACGGCTTGCTGCAGCGCCTGAAAGACGCTACAGTCACAGCGGGCTTAAGAGCAACCAACATCCATACCATTGATGAAGCTGCTATTCCCTCTTATCCTGTGCGTCCGAACAAGTTGCGGAACATCGAGTTCGCTTTGGCGGCGGGCCTCGCGTTAGGTATCGCTCTGGCTTTCACGCAGGAAGCCTTGGACAATTCCATCAAGAACGCTCAGGAAATGGAGAAGCTTACAGGGCTGCCTACTCTCGCGATTATCCCGATGGGAACTTCCTCCCTGGTTATGCGGTCTGGCCTGCTGCAGGGTAATGGTACCAACGGCCATTCGTCGCCCTCCATTGTCGAACTGTCAGTGCTACAGAAGCCAGGCGCGGCCATCTCCGAAGCATACCGTGCGCTTCGCACCTCCGTTCTTCTTTCCACTGCCGAACAGCCACCACGAGTCGTGCTGGTAACTAGTTCGCAACCGGGCGAAGGAAAGACGTCGACGTCGCTCAACCTGGCTGCGACCTTAGCTCAGAAAGGCAGTCGTGTTCTGCTCGTGGATGCAGACATGCGAAGGCCGGGACTGTCGAAAGCGTTGAACATGCCGACCGGCAGCGGCTTGTCCGGCATCCTGACGGGTGCTTACGAATATGACGATACGCTGTTGAAGCGAGTCTCGGGCTTGGACACCCTTTACCTGCTTTCCGCGGGGTCACGGGCACCGAACCCAGCAGAGCTTCTCTGCTCTATAAAAATGGAGAAGTTAGTTCAGATTTTGCGCCAGAAATTTGACCATGTCATCATCGATTCTCCACCGATCTTACCGATCACCGATGCCACGATCATCTCAACGTTGGTGGACGGCGTCATCATGGTGGTGGAGTCGGACAAGACTTCGCGGGCGGCCCTCAATCGAGCGTGCCGCGTCATGGAGCACTCCGGCGGACGGATAGTCGGAACGGTCTTTAACAAGGTCGACACTCGGCGGGACGGCTACTATGGCTACCGCTACTATCATGGCTATTACACTCGGTCGGCTAGCTACTATAAAGACAAGAACGATGAAGATAGCACGACCACATAGTTGAGAACTTCAAGGCTCTATCGAGGCGGACGAGGAGTGTCCAATTTGATTTGTCCTCTACCTGATTTCGATTTACCTTCAGCCGCAGCTTCTCATGGTTGAGGAAACACAATGACCCTATCCGTTATCATGCCCATCTACAACGAGTGCCGAACACTGCGTTCCGTTGTGGAGCGCGTTTTGGCTGTGCCCTTCCCGCTTGAACTGATCTGCGTCGATGACGGTTCGCTCGACGGCTCCCGAGACATTCT
>PMHI01000741.1 GCA_003156615.1 Acidobacteriaceae bacterium
CTGTCGTTGTTTCCAACTTGATGCTCGACGGTGAAGTTCCATTGATTCGCCTGCGGATCGCGATAATTCGGATCAACCCCCTGATCGAGACCTCCGCCGCCATACTGTACGCCTATCGTAGGCGGTGCTGTATTGGGAAATTGAATCAGCGGAGTGCCGCTCGCAGTTGCCGAATTCGTGTATGTGTGCAATGCCGAAGTCGGGTTCCCACTGTTATTGAAGGATAAAGGACCCAGATTGGTCATCGTGAAGATGCCAAATCCCGCGCGAATAACTGTTTTGGTATCGTTAAACGGGCGCCAGGCAATCGATACGCGGGGCTGGAAGTTCCGCATATAAATGTTGCGCAGCGACTGCGGCAAGTGGTCCTGGCTGGCAGTAACATAGTTCGTGCATGGCAGGGCCGTATACCCCAGGTTGCAGGCGTTGAACGACTGCTGGAATGCCAGATTCGACGCCTGAATGTTTTGCCGCTGCAGATACGCCGACAGCTNNTGAGGCGGCTGTTGATCTGGTACTCGTCCTGGCCGTACACGCCATACTGCCACGCCGTTCCGCCCACGTCCGGACTCGACACGGCAAAGAACAGAGTGGTCGGCGCTCCTTCCAGGAAGTCGCCAAAAGCATTGCCGGTGAACGTGCCCTGAAAAGTGAAATCACCGAAATCGTCGGAGTTAAAAACGGGTGCAAAACTTTCCAGATCGAAGTACCTCACCCTTCGCGCATCCAGGCCCGTTTTTAAGGTGTGCTTACCGCGCGTCCAACTCAGATTGTCCGTGAACTGGGTCGTCTTCGACTGTGTGACTCCCGTCTTGTCGCGGCCAATGGGAGTGAACCCGGTTCCGGCACTGAAATTGAAGGTAGGAAAAGCGTGCGTGGAGGGGTGTTGGCTGATGTTCACTCCGGTCAGGTCGAGTTGCGCGAGCGCGGCAGCCCCTTCGATGGGGAAGCCAACGCTGGTGATGACGTTGGTGAAGCCGAAGCGGACCTCGTTCAACAGACGCGGCGTGAGCACCCAGGTATGCGAGACCAGCAGGCTGCGATTGTGCACGCTGTCGGAGTCATTCGGCAGAAGCGGGTTGGCATAATCTTCGGTGATGTTCTTGCGGCTGAAGCGCGCGTAGACCGATTGCTTGGAATTGATGGTCTGGTCGATGCGGAGATCGGCTCCGTCTGTACGCGCGGGCGTAGACTGGAAATTCTCGTAGTTGTAGTCCGGGCCGGGAACGTTGGGCAGCGGGTAATAGTTCGGGCCGCCGACGTTGGGGAGCGGATAATAGCTCAACAGCGCTGTGGCAGTGGGGTTGATGCCAGCCGTTGGAATCGACGGGATGCCAAGCGTGGCCAGGTTACCGTTGCGCTGCTCTTGCGTGGGAACAATAAACTGCTCGGCAACTGCGGTCGAGCGGCGGTTTCCCTCGTAATCGAAGAAGAAGAAGGTTCGGTTCTTGCCGTTATAGAAGTGCGGAATGCTCAATGGGCCGCCGAGCGAGCCACCAAAGGTGTTGAAGTGTTTCGGCGCCTTGCCATTGAAGCCGTAAGGGTCCGCATCGAACATGTCGTTTTGCAGATACTCGAACAGGCTGCCGTGATACTGACTCGTGCCGCTTTTCGTGGTGAAGGTAACGTCCCCTACCTGGGAAAACTCTGCGCTGTTGTTAAACGACGTCACTCTGACCGCCGAGATTCCCTCCTGCGATGGATAAGCATCCTGCAGCGCCCCATTCTGCCGCACGTTCGCGGTCGAGATGCCGTCGACAGAGAAGTTGACCATCGCCGAACTAGCGCCACCGAGCGCAATGTTTCCGCTACTGTCCTGTTGCACATTTGGCGAAACCGCCAGCGCTCCCAGAGGACTGGTGGTGGTGGCGCGACTGTTCAGCGGAAGTTCGGTGATCTGCTGATTGTTGATTGAATCGCTGATAACCGCGTTCTCGGTATTAATCACTGCTACCGTGTCTGCAACTTCCACCGTCATGGATTGACTCTTGACCCCAACGATGACATCGATCCTTAGCGTCTGCCGGGCGGCCAGTTCCGCGGATGAAACCTTGAACTCCGCAAAACCCTCGGCCTGAGCGGAAAGGGCATAGTTGCCCGGCTTGAGGTTCACAAATTCAAAGGACCCGTTCTCATCCGATGTGGTGGAGCGAAGGCTGTTGTCTTCCAAACGCCGGACCTTCACTGACGCGCCGGACACAACGGCCTGGGTTGTGTCATGCACCACGCCAACGATGCTGCCGAACGTTGACTGCGCGTGTGCGGAGACATTGAGCCCCAACCCACATAGAACGAGCACTGCCGCCCCGATCCTTCGATAGATGACTTCCTTAGCCACGGCACCAACCTCCGCCGGCGCGATGCCCCCGAAATCAAGTCCGCCGATTTCTCTTGGAGTTCACGCCCGATGTCGGGAAGCTAGCAGACCGGCCATAAAGAAACTGTGGGCAGGGGATAAAGGAACCGTAAAGTCATGCCGCAAAGAAACAATGGCCCGCATCGGAAATTTTGATAAGGCGGTTTGATAAGGCGGTTTGATCGCTGATGTCGTGGAGTGAGCCCACCGAAACAAATATTCGACTGGAAAAACCAGCTTGCGGCGATGTCTCAGTTTGCTCGGC
>PMHI01000088.1:0-1305 GCA_003156615.1 Acidobacteriaceae bacterium
CGTCGTATTCTTCCCATCGCAGCCCGCGCAATTCGGCGCGTCTCAATCCTGCGAAGGCAGCAACGGCACAAACGGTACTGGCCGGTTCTGGGAGTACGGCGAGCATAGTTTCTACGTCACGTAGAGAGTATGAATGCGTTTCGTCACCTTCCGGCGCACGAGGAATCTTAATCAATCGTGCGGGATTGCCTCTCGCAACATCGGCGCAACCCAGGCGCAATACTTCATCGAAGATCAGACTCAAGAGATTTTTCAAGTGCGCTAGACGCTGAATGGGCAGGTGCAATTGCTCCGGATGCCGAAGTCGAACTGGCATCCTGCGCTGACACCGCCACTAATTTTGGCGCTTTCCAGGCCGCGCAGAATCTGCTCGACAGTGCGAGTCCGCCGCCGATTATGAGCCTTAGTTTCGGAGAATGCGAAACCGACCTAGGACCGAGTGGCAACGCATTCATCAACAGCATGTGGCAGCAAGCAGCGTCCGAAGGAGTTTCGATCTTCATTTCTGCTGGCGACGGCTCGGCGGCAGGGTGCGACGACTTCAATACCGCCACTTACGCAGCGAATGGCATCGCGCCAAAATGGGCTTGGCTCGACTCCTTACAACTTCGCGACCGGCGGCACCGATTTTTCCGATACCGCCAGTGGCACGAACANNAAACCGGAGAATCTGCCAAGTCATATGTTCCTGAGATGACCTGGGACGATTCCTGCGCCGGCAGCGTGCTGTTCAGTTTCCTTGGATTCCCCAACGGACTTTCCCTGTGTAACACGGGAAATTTTCTCGAATATCGTTGGCGGCAGCGGAGGCCCCAGCTTCGTCTACCGCAAGCCTTTCTGGCAATCTGCAGTCTTCGGCGTTCCGGCCGACGGCAAACGTGATTTACCAGATGCCTCTTTATTTGCGTCGAACGGCTTCTGGAATCACGCCATCATTATTCTGCATGTCAGATCCGAAAGAAGGGGGCACTCCATGCAATTATTCAGTACCCCTGGACGCGTTCAACAACAGCGCAGGCGGAACTNNCAGGCGCTCATTAACCAAAAGGCGGGCGGGCCTCAGGGTAATCCAGCTATGATCTATTACGATCTGGCTGCCTCCGAGTTCGGAGGCCGAAACAATCCCAAACCTTCCGTCCTGGCGAAATGCAATGCTAACGATGGGAACAAAAGTGGGGAGTACTTGCATTTTCCACGATGTAACATTGGGGAGTATCGACGTTCCGTGCTTCGGCACGAACAACTGTTTCCTGCCGGACCCAACACGATTCGGCGTGCTTTCCGTATCCGACACAACGCTGGAGC
>PMHI01000088.1:1402-2508 GCA_003156615.1 Acidobacteriaceae bacterium
TGAAAGCCGTGGAGTTGGCGGTGTGTGAGCGCAGTCGTTGGTGAAATCGCGGTTACACTCACTGACCACATTCGACCAATTCTCAGAGAGTGAAATCGCCTGTGGGTGGTGAAAAAGGGTTGCTCGGAAGAGCTGTTGGTGCTGTTTAAGTAGCGTGCGGCGAGGGGAAGAGTTCCTGCGAACGGACGACTAACTCCTNNGAAGCGGACCGATCGCTTGATGTTTTGCGCTTACAAAATGTCAGTTCTTTGTAAAAACTGCGCCGGACGCCGCATTTGGACTTGACTTTCCGCAGTTGCCGATGAGAAACTTCCGTCCCGGATCGGTTGCGTGGCCCAAGAAATGGCCAAACAGAACCGATAGTTCTCCCACCCACTAAACGAGAAAATCTCCACCGCAGTTTGTCTGCTGCTGCGTAACGAAAAAGGAGAATTTCACGCGAGCGAACAATGCAAAGAAGTTTCGATTTTGTAATTTTGAAAGGGGTATTGTATGTCTCTCACCAGAAGTCTGTGGAAGATGGCTACTGCCGCACCGGCCCTCGCGCTGGTGTTGAGTTTATTGCTGCCGTTTGCGGGCGCCTTCGCGCAACAGCCAGCCGTCAGTTCGTCAGATTCGAAACCAGCCAGTACGCCCACGGTGGCGAAAAAATCAGTTTCCAAGAAAAAGGTTGGGAAGGAAGCCAACGAGCAGAAGAAGGAGGCTGGCGAGACGGAGAAGGAGACATTGCCTCCGCTGCTTTCCGACCGTCTTAAGAAATTCTCGCAGGCGGTTCAGCCCGATGGCGGGCTCAGCAATCCGGGAGGATTGGCGCACCAGGAATTTCTGCACCGCGCCTATCCGGATACGAAAATTCCGATTGAGCGGATCCTTGACGAGAGGGCTGCCCATGCCAATATTGCAGGGCGCAACTCCCTAAGCAACAGAGCCGGCCAATGGGAATCCTACGGTCCCAGTTATGCACTTTACCCGTTTACACCGCTTCGCAATTTCACCTCGTATGTTCCGAACGCCTATCCAGCCGCCAGCCGTACCACCTCACTAGCGCTGTCTCCGGTTTGCACGCCTGCGAGCTGCACGCTGTGGGCAGGGCCAGCTGGTGGAGG
>PMHI01000053.1 GCA_003156615.1 Acidobacteriaceae bacterium
ATCCGAAACGCCCTCCAACGAAGCAGTCAAGCACAAGCTCTGAACGCGGAGATGCAGGAGCTTCGTAGGCGTTACGCCTCACTTACTCCCCGAGAACGGCAAGTGATGGCGTTAGTCGTCTCTGGGCTGCTGAATAAACAAGTCGGAGGCGAGCTCAGCATCAGCGAAATTACGGTAAAGGCACACCGCGCAGTAGTGATGCAAAAAATGAAAGCCAATTCCCTCGCCGACCTCGTCCGGATGGCGGGCAAACTATAGCTTGCGAGTCAGTCAACTCACCTGGCTTGACGATCCGGGAATGGATAAAAAGGGAACGGCAGCTAATCGAAACAATTCGGACTAAGAACCAGCCTGGGGACGGGTGAGAACACAAAGAGGACGAGAGCAGGAGAAATCATGACCGTCGACAGATTGTTAGGAACGCCCAATCAATTCTTTGATTCAGATGGAATACGGGGGCAGTTGGATCGGGAGCTAAACATCCGAGTCGAGAAGCGCTCGAGAGAACGTGCGCGGATCGCCCGCGGCTTACACGACACACCCTTCCAGGTTTTTTTTGCTGCATCCATGCTGCTGCACAATGTCGCCGAAGCGATGCCCGTGCGTTCTCTCGATCGGCAGTTGCTTGGCAATGCTCTGCGCGTTATTCGCCGCGTTCTCGAGGAAGGCCGCTCTGTTCTCCAGGACCTCGGCGCACCTGAGTTCTCCCCTTCCAGTATTGAGCAGGAGCTTTCCGGCTTTCTTAAGCAATTCTCAACCGGGGTTGTACACTGCGAGGTCAGCGTAACGGGACACCGCAAGGAATTGAAGCCCGCGGTCCAGGAGCAGATCAACCTAATCGCGAGGGAGGCGCTGGTCAATGCGTTGCTCCATTCCGAAGCGGCCTGCATAGAGGCCGAGGTCGAGTACTTACCCCGCCGTTTGCGTGTAGTTGTGCGTGACAATGGACGTGGCATTAACCCTCAGAAAGCATGGAAACAGGGCGACGCGCACTGGGGTTTGCTAAGAATGCGTGATCGAGCAAAGAGTTTGGGAGCGAAACTCGCGATTTGGAGCAGGCCCGACGCGGGCACAGAAGTGGAAATTTCGGTTTCCGGCGAAGCGTTTGCGGGTGTCTCCGCTTCTGACGTTTAGTGGGTATCTCACCCCCGGATTGTGGGCGAGTCATGAGCCACCCGGAAGGAGTGCCCATTGGCGATGAATAAGGCCAAGGCACTCATCGAGCGATCAAATCGATCTAGTCGCTCGGCGGGACGCCGTATCGGGCAAATGCCTGAAAAGTCGGGTTTTCGAAAAGTTTGCCTCCGAGGAAGGCAGGAAGCAATAAGATGACAATGATTGCGGCGGCGAAAAGCAGGAGTCTGGCCATGCAGGATCCTCTCACGCCATGCGTTCTGAAGTTTTGCCTCGACTATGTGTCAGGGCTTCGTTTCGGTGCTGTATGCAACACACGTCATCCGTTCTCCATTTCTCACCCGATTTTAAGCGATCCCGTAAGGAGGTTCCTTGAAAGTCGGGTTAGCGGTAAATTCCGTAACGCAGGGGCCAGGCCGGCCAAATTATCGAGAACCCCGTTTTGCATGCACTTCGCTCAAGGCGGTGAAAGAACCGGCGGAGGTGACGAGAAGCGCGCTTCCGAACACGTTCGACTGTAGTTCCGCTCGTAGTTCAAGCTCACTTCACCCGCTGAAGGAACAGGCGCTCATAGCGAATAAAGCAGCCACTCTCTCGGACGAGAGCCGCAGCCGATTGACACTCAGGATCGGTTGCAACCATCTCGCGGTACCGTCGGTAGCTTTCTTCGTCTGGAAAAGTGAACATAGCGACGGCGACATCCCCCGGGCCATCATAGCCAAGTCCCGGAAAACTCGCCCCTACTCTGTCTGGACTCGCCCGGGGTATGAAATACCCGTGATGGATACCCCCGTAGCGTTCGATCAGCGAAACCCAGGTGCGTGCATAGGTCTCAAACGCAGTGAGCTTGTCCGGATCGAGCGTGTAGCGAATCTGACACGTTACTGCCTGATTATTCTCCATTGCTCTCCCCTTATACATCTCGAGCGTGGCCCGAGCACCAGGAAGTCGGCCTGTTTTTCCAGGTTGTGCCGGTATGCCCGAAAAGTCGGGTTATCGGTAACTTGCCCGCCGGAGGGAATTAGGGCCGGGCAAGTTACCCAAAACCCGTTTTCGAGGAGTAATCCTTCATGCCGGCCAGACCACGGCCGATTTCGAGGGATGGAGACAGGCATTCCCGCCTGAATCAGTCTGTCGCTTTGACAGTTCGAGCGAGCCTGCTACTCAAGAAGCTACTGACGGATAGGCCACCACACAGCCATAATGCGTCGGTGAGACGCTTAGGCCTGATGGCAACCTGTAACAAGCTGTCGCTCATCCGCTGTCAGGAATGGCAGGGTATACTGCGCCGTATGACCCGAAACATACTCAGCGGTTTTACCCCGTTCCCAACCGCCCTTCCCATAGCGGTTCTGGTGGCGGCGTTAGTTCCGACGGCTACGTTTGGGCAACGAACCACCCTGGTGTCTCCTGAGTTGCATAAGGATGGCAGCGTGACCTTTCGCCTCGAACGGCCAGGTGCTCATGAGGTGCTCGTGGCATTGGCCGGTTTGGAGGCTCCGCTGAAAATGACGCAAACAGAGGGCGTCTGGTCGGTGACCAGTGCTTCGCTGGCCTCGGGAACGTATTGGTACTCCTACCTCGTAGATGGCAAAGCAGAGCTCGACCCATTGAATGCCGACGTCATCCCCAATTACGCATACCTGAATAGCGTCGTACGCGTAATAGGGGGCAGTCAGCCCTGGGAGCCCACCGACGTGCCGCATGGCGAGGTGCATCGGCACTTCTATGAATCGAAGGTTGTGAAGGGCCTGCCGGGCGGTCGAAGTGAGTACTTTGTTTACACGCCCCCCGGATACGACGCGCGTGCATCGATCAGTTATCCGACACTGTATCTTTTGCACGGTCTTTCCCAAGGGGCAGCTGATTGGACGGAGATGGGTGGAGCGAACTTCGTGCTCGACAACCTCATTGCCCAGGGCAAGGCAAAGCCAATGGTGGCTGTCATGCCGTTGGGATACGGCGACATGGCGGTGGCTGCCAAGCAACCGTCGGACCCCGACTTTGGCCGGCTCTTCGTTGCCAACAACGCCCTATTTGGAAATGTCCTGTTGACCGAGATCGTTCCGCGCGTGGAGTCGGAGTACAGAGTTACAAAAACGCGCGAAGGAAAGGCGATCGCGGGACTTTCCATGGGCGGAGCCCAGAGCCTCGACATTGGACTGAACGGCACCGGCAAGGACGGCACAGGAGAGTTTGCCTGGGTTGGTGGATTTAGCAGCGCAGCGCCGTTCGTGCGCCCACCGGCAGTCAGCGGCGAAGCGAGCAAACTGCGGCTCCTCTGGATTTCGTGCGGAACGAGCGATTCCTTGCTGGAACCGAATCGGAAACTCATCAAGGAGTTGCAAGAAAAAGGATATGCAGTGAAGGCGGTCGAGTCGCCAGGGGCGCATATCTGGCCAGTGTTCCAGCGTAACCTGGTTGACTTCGTACAGCTGCTCTTCTGAGGATGCGTCACCAGGCAATTTCGGGCGTCGACGAGCGCAATATCACCGAGTCACTCATTGAACGCCCAAGTGCACGGAAGAGACGCCAAGCCTTGGATCGCGAGCGAATTTACGGTCAATCCTTACGGCATCCTCCGTAGTGCCTGCAAAGTTATCGGTAAATTCCCCGCCTGGTCGAACGGTCGGGCTGGGCAAGTCACAGCAAACCCCGTTCCAGGGAACTTCGTTATGCAATCCGACTCCACAGCGATGGGATTACTTCCGGATTGCCGACAACACATACTCTATCCGCTCAAACCACCTCAAATTGCTGGTTTTTATTGGAGATTTGAAAGGATAAGCGCGATTCGTCGAAGAAGTTTTCGAGGAATGTCACTTGGTTCTGCGCCTTCTGTCCTTCTGCTGTCTCGACCGGCATTAACGCAACGTTGGCGTTCGGCGCCAGATCGGCGTTCTTCCTGTTGCTGGGGACGCCTCCCGACCTGGTAATCGGGGTCCGCCGGGATAAACCCGCATGTTGTAAGAAATCAAAGAATCCTACAAGGAAGGAGAAAGCGACTCCATCTTGGCTCTCAGTCTTGCAGGAGGCACCGCGAGTTGCCGCTCGAAGCGTAGGTTTATGGCTCAAACGCAGAAGGAACAGAAAGGGCCGGCAAATTGTGCGTTACTGATACACTCCGGTGCGAGGATCGTCAAATGACTAATTTATCAAATTGGTTTTCAAAACTTTTGGTGGTTTTCGGGGCGGGAGCTTTACTTGCCCTTGCTGGATGCGGCGAGAAACCAAAGCAATTCAAGACCGTTACCACAAACATCGGAGGACGAGAATTCACAGACTTTTCTACAAAACATCTACCATCGCAACAGGATACAGTTGCGCCCGACGGCTCGGATGTGAGGCTTCTTCTAGGCTTGAAGGGAGGTGGGATGGCACATTTCGAGATTGCTCCCAATCGGATATCGAAAGCCGTCACTCATCGCACCGTGGAGGAAATCTGGTACTTCGTGGGAGGCCGCGGTCAGGTGTGGCGAAAACAGAACGGGCACGCCGCGGTTGTTGATGTCTACCCGGGCGTGTCACTCACGATCCCGTTAGGTACACAATTCCAGTTTCGGTCATTTGGCTACGAACCGCTTGCTGCCATCGCAGTGACAATGCCACCGTGGCCCGGGGAAGGCGAAGCGATCATTGTGAAGGGCGAGTGGGAACCGTCGCAACCCTGAGGCTTTATGTTTTCCTCGCCGATGTTTTTGACTCTCTCATAGAATCATTCGACGCCGAAGCAAGGTTTCTTGCGGAATCCAATTTTCGGGCAGGCCCTCCGCATCGCAAGTCGGCTGGTGCCTAGAAGTCCCCCAGCCGGAATCCGTTTCACAGGTTCGAGATTGGCACTCCTGCCACCCAAATGCCTTCGACTCCCGATTAACGGGCTACACTTCCATAGCCCGGTAAGGTAAGGTTAGCCGACTAATCGGGAGTTATCTCGCTATCTCTACGGTTACCCCTCCGCGCAAGTGTTCTGGGTTCGACATATTCCTAGTAGAGCCGTCATTCGTTGACTGGCGGTCGTCGTGCCCGTAAGATGAGCCGACACGAAAACCGGGCGCTTCGAATGATCGGCCAAACCATCTCGCACTACCGCATCGTCGAGAAGCTGGGCGGCGGCGGGATGGGTGTGGTCTACAA
>PMHI01000524.1 GCA_003156615.1 Acidobacteriaceae bacterium
AGCCTGGACGAGATGTGGACGGGTGGCCAAGCTTAACAATGGGCAGCCGAACTCCGGGCACTACGGTTTTTGGCTGGTTTGTCGTCACCAAAAACGGTCACCGGGTCGTCGAACACGAAGGAGCGTGGCAGGGCTTCGAAACACAGATCTCCCGCTTTGTGGATGACAAACTCACGGTGGTCGTTCTGACCAATCTCGATGACGCCAAGCCTGAAGTCTTCGCAGATCGCGTGGCCGAGATGATTTGTCCGGAACCGTGAAATAAGAAGCTGGGGGCGCCCCCTCTGGTTTAATTGCCGATAAACCCCGCCGACGCTCCCGGAAGTAGTAACTATTAAGACAATGACGTTATGTGTGCACATAGCACACGACCGCCGTGAGGTCGTCCGCATTGCAGCCCCAACTGACCGTCGGTTTAACTGGACAACTTGACTCAGAGTGAGTTACACATTTGGACGGTCAGTTCTTTCCGAAACCGGGGCGGACTGGGCTTCGGCGGCGAGAACCCTTAGAGAAGGCAGATCGCCGTCTTCAGCCAGTCGCAGAAGAAGAGGCCCAGGCGGGCGATGCACGAGCCAGGGATACGAATGGAAATTCGAAAGCAAAGCTTAACCTGGAGGCGAACGATGAGACCGTTGTCGACCGGCCTATGCGCCTTGGCCATCATTTTTATTTCGTTCTTGCGGCCAGTACAGGCGCAAACAACGGAAATTGCGACGAAGGCCGCCAGGCCTTTCAGCTACAACTTCACGGAAGAAATCACACTTACTGGTACGGTGTCGAGCGTGCTCACGAAAGCCACTCCGGGAACGATTGTGGGGTCTCACCTGCTTCTCGCAACGCTCTCCGGTCCCGTGGACGCAAGTCTGGGACGGTTCGGTTTGCGAGGCAACGGTGCCGTCTCCGTTGCAGCGGGTCAGCAAATCGAGGCAACTGGTGTCATGAAAACGGTTAGGGAGAAGACATTCTTCCTGGTCCGCACAATGAAAGTGGGCAACGAAGTTTATACGATCCGTAACGAACACGGATTCCCAGTGTCGCCACAGGCGCGTGAGCGCGCTGGCCAGAAGGCGGACCAGAAAGCGGCATCGCGATGAGCCGCCGAGGTCAGGCTGGCATCCTCGGCTTAATTCTAGTGGCCCTGGTTTTCTTGACGAACTGCAACAGTTCGAACTTCAATACCCCGGCGGAAGCGATCGCAGCCACGAGTGGATCGGCTCAAAGCGCAGCGCTCAACACGGCCTTTGCCGCACCCCTGGTAGCGAGCGTGACCATGGGCGGATCGCCGGTGAGCGGCGCCTTCGTCGTCTTCACAGCTCCGGCGACGGGGGCTAGCGGAACCTTCGCAGGTGGAACGAGTACGGAGACGGATACGACCAACGCAAGCGGTGTGGCTACCTCGTCAACCTTTACAGCCAATGGAACGCTCGGAGCCGTGACGGTGAGCGCAACGGTTGCAGGAGCGACGGCTACGGCCAACTTTAGTCTGTCGATTACTTCGGGACCTGCGGCATCGATCACGGCGACGAGTGGCTCCCTGCAAGATGCAACCATCAGCACGGCGTTCGAAGAACCGCTGGTGGCGACAGTTCTGGACAGTAACCAGAATCCGGTCAGCGGCGCGTCGGTAACATTCACTGCTCCGTTAACGGGAGCGAGCGGTGCGTTCGCGTCGAACTCAACGGCTACGGAAACAGATACAACCAACACGAGCGGCGTGGCTACCTCGTCAACACTTACAGCCGATGCGATGGCCGGCTCCTATGTAGTGACGGCAACGCTTGCAGGAGTAGCGACGGCGGCCAGCTTCAGTCTGACGAACATAACGGGGGCCGTCGTATCGATCGCGACCACGAGCGGAACGCCGCAGAGCGCGACGGTCAACGCGGCATTTGCCGCGCCGCTGTCGGTCACGGTGCTAGACAGTAACCGGAACCCACTGAGTGGCGCGCTCGTGAGCTTCGAAGTTCCGGCGACGGGTGCAAGCGGCACCTTCGCAGGTGGAGTGAACACAGCTACCACCAACTCAAGCGGCATGGCCACATCTGCGATTTTCACCGCCAATGGGTCGGTTGGAACCTACACGGTAACNNTACGCTCTCGCGGGGGCGGTGACCGTCGATGGCAATGGCAACGTCCTGGGCGGCGAACAGGACTACAACGACGCTGCTGGACTCACTTCACCTCAACCTTCCGGTGACGCCATCTTGCCGGGCTCCGCTGAGCTGATGGTCGATCCTACGACCGGGCAGGGAACGCTCACGCTCACGACAAACAACACAAGTTTAGGCCTCAACGGCGTCGAGACCCTCGCCGTCCAGTTTGTGAACACGAACCACGCGCTCATCGTTCAGTTTGACGGCTCGGCAACCTCCAGCGGAAGCATGGACACCCAGACGCTCGCAAGCACGCTGACCGACGGGAACTATGCCTTCACCCTTTCTGGAGTCGACCCCGGATATCAGTCGATCGTTTTCGGAGGTGTATTCGCGATCTCGAATAGCGGCACCACATTGGCGGGTACCTTCGACGTCGATGACGCCGGAGCCACGACGACTCCAACACTGGGAACGGCGTTCAGCGAAACGATAACTGGACCAGATGCTTTTGGCCGGGGCACCATGACCAGCACCACACTGCCAATCTCGTCACTCAACTATTACGTGGTCGGTCCCGAGGCGATACGGATCATCGATGTGGATACGATTACCACCGATTCGGCTATCGGCTCGGCGTTCGGCCAGGGTACGGNNTGGGGAGCTCCGTATTCGGCGTCTCAAGCAACTCGCTCGGAAATCTCTTTGCTGCAGCAGGCATGTTTACTACGGTACCTGGCAGCGGCACATTCAACGGCGTCGCGGATGACAATGAATTCGACAATGGCACTATCGTTCCCAAGGCCCCTATCTCGGGCACCTATGCCGTTGGGAGCAATGGATACGGCAGCATGACCATCATGGCCGGAGATTTGGGAGACGTGAGCGCTCTGGGGCTCTACATGACGGACCCACTTCTCAACCTTAATGATCCGAATAACACCGCCAGCGGATTGGGAGGCGCTCTGGTTGCTGACCTGGATGTTTCGAGTGCCAACCCCACCGGGGTCAACGGCACCGGAGTCCTGATTCCGCAGACAAACACTTCAACCGCCGATTTTGCCGGCAGCTATGCCTTTGGAGCGCAGGTTTACAACGAATCCCGAGGGCCAGCCCTCGGTTGGGAATTCGATTTTGTTGGGCAGGGATCGATCAATAGTGGTGCTTTGAGCGGGGCCAGCGGACTTCTCAGCGACCCCTTCTTCATATTCAACGCCACCGAGTCAGACGGTACGGATACCGCAACGTTCTCGGGGACCTTTTCGCCTGATCCGGTCAATGTTGGGCGCTACAGAACTACGCTCGCCGTGACCGTTGCTGCGGATCCCGATTACACCGTGGTCATCTATGAGGCTAGTGACGCCCAATTGTT
>PMHI01000428.1:0-241 GCA_003156615.1 Acidobacteriaceae bacterium
TCGGCGACCTATTGACCCAGGTGGAACGAAAGGCTCCAGTGGTTCAGATCATCCTCAACAACGGATCACTCGATTTCGTCAATATCGAGCAGCAGGAGGCCGGCATGATTCCGTTCGGGGTGGAGTTCAAGAACCCCAATTTCGCCAAGGTCGCCGAGGCTATGGGCGCGAAGGGCATCCGCATCGAAGAGCCCGGAGACGTTCGGGATGGACTTGCTCAAGCGCTTGCGCACAAGGGCGG
>PMHI01000428.1:263-3488 GCA_003156615.1 Acidobacteriaceae bacterium
GGGAAGATGGACGACGTGATCAAGACGATCGAGCGGAACCTTAGGCTGGTCTGAGCAAGTCTGAAGAGGCGTTGCCTTCTGCCGAGCCACGACCGACATGAAGGACCGACACGACGGACAACCCTGCCGTGGGCGATCCGGCAGCGACGGTGGCACCCCAGATCGTTTCGCAAATCGGAGACGCTCCGGCGCGGGGTATTTTGCCGAATATCAGTCTGCATCTCGCGGGCGAATCCCAGCTCTTCCNNGTTCGTGAAGGGGACTGCGAAGAAAGGCGCCGTTGTGCCGCTAACTCACCACGTCAACGAACACGTCACGTGGATTACGAAGGCCTCGCTGAAGTGTACTCGTAAGGACGAAACTACCTCATGAAAAGCGGTGGCATTAAGATCATCCCGCCTAACGGGCCACCCGAGTTCATCTTCCTGCGAGTTCATCCTGGAAGATACGATCGACATCGATATCTTATCTTTTGCGCCTGGGGGCAAGATTGGCTCGTCGGAACAGCGACCTAATTTATGTGAGAAATAACTTCATCGCCCACCCCATAAGGCGATATTCTCTTTCCTGGCAAAAACTAATTCCTTGCGCAAGACAATTGCATCCAAAACCCGAGGTACGATCCCAGGATTGAAAACATCTCCGAAAGGATTTATGCGCTCGTTAGCCAATCCATACTCTCTCTTCGCAGCAGCGATTCTGCTGCCTGCAGCGCTGCTGCTGGCAGCGGATGTAGACACAAAGTTCCACGACGCACCGGCGTCCGCCCGGGCCATGAAGAATCCCTACCAAGGCGACGATGCCGCCGCGCAGGCCGGGGGACCGTTGTATGCGAAGAATTGCCTGTCGTGCCATGGCAAGCTGGGAAAAGGGACGGGGAACGTGCCATCGCTTGTCAATGGCAGGCTCGATTCTGTTTCTCCCGGTGAAGTGTTCTGGTTCATCACTCGAGGCGACAAGGATAATGGCATGCCTTCCTGGGCCTTTTTGCCAGTAAAGCAGCGCTGGAAGATCGTTACCTATGTGACATCAGTCTTACCGGCGCTAAATGCGGAGCCGCCAAAAACCGCGGCCGCGCCGCCGGACACTGCCACATTCAAGGTAAAGGCACCGCTGCCGAAGCCACCCTTCGCCGACTTCCGCTACGAGACGCCGGGCACAGTGCATAAGATCACAGTCAGTGATCTTCCGCAGCCCTATGCCACGCACTCAGCGGACAACGGTCCGGAGCTGGTGGCGCGGCCGGAGAACGTGTGGCCGTCGGCGCCGGCCGGATTCAAGGTGGAGTTGTATGCAACGGGGCTCGACAATCCCCGGACGCTACGTACGGCCCCGAACGGCGATATTTTTCTGGCGGAAAGCAGTCCCGGGCGTATCCGAGTGTTCCGTGGACTGACCAGCGACGGCAAACCCGAAGGGTCAGCCATTTTCGCGAGCGGCCTGAAAAATGCGTACGGAGTGGCCTTCTATCCTCCGGGGCCTGATCCGCAATGGCTCTACGTGGGCGGCACCAAGGAAGTCGTCCGCTTCGCTTATCACAACGGTGACTTGAAGGCGAGCGGATCGCCGGAACACATCGCCGATCTGCCAGCGAGCTGGTCCGGGCACTGGACGCGGGCGGTGGAATTCTCGGGCGATGGCAAGAAGATGTTTGTCGCAGTGGGCTCAGGATCAAACGTGGACGACCCGGACACGCATCCCGGAGAAAAGGACCGTGCTGACATTCTGGTGTGCGATCCCACCAACTGCAAGCTGACTGTGTATGCCTACGGCATTCGCAATGCCGGAGGGGGGATTGCGGTGAATTCGCAGACCGGCGAGCTGTGGTGCTCGGTGAATGAGCGCGATGCGCTGGGCGACAATCTCGTCCCCGACTACATCACGCANNGTGCAGGAAGGCGGATTCTACGGCTGGCCGTGGTGGTACATGGGCGGGCACCAGGATCCGCGGCACCAAGGCAAGCATCCGGAATTGAAAAACAAAGTGATCGTGCCGGACGTACTGCTGCAGCCCCACAACGCGTCGCTGGAGTTGACTTTTTATGAGGGCCAGCAGTTCCCTGCCGAGTACAAGGGAGACATTTTCTCCTCCCAGCACGGCTCCTGGAACAGAGCGGTGCGCACCGGCTATGAAGTAATCCGAGTGCCACTGCACCAGACCGGCCACGCCAGTGGTGAGTATGAAGACTTCCTCACCGGCTTCGTGCTGCCGGATGGCAACGTCTGGGGACGGCCGGTAGGCGTGACGGTGGCTTCGGATGGTTCGCTGCTGGTCAGCGACGATGGCTCGCAATCAATCTGGAGGGTCAGCTATACGGGAAAGTGACGAAGCTCACATGACGACCGGGACAGCCCGGCCTTCGAGCGGCTTGGCGGCCGAGGAGAATTCACATGCCGCCTTCAGCACACCCTACAGGGGGGCCAGCCCATCCGATGGATGGCGTAATGTTCCGCCGTCTGGGCGCCGCTTGCGTCGGCCGTGCAAGTTCAGGCGGATTTCAACAGCTGGCAGCATGGCTCGCCTCACTATTCAGTAAGGAAACGGCTACTGGGATCAAGGCGGCTCCGTAGTCGGACACAATACAACCACCTCATCACGAAGGCGGCCGCGGCGTTTCTTACCCACGTTGATCCTTCCAACCGTTCGTTCGAGACCCGCGGCGGTCCCAACCTGATTGCGCCGAGCGATACACCGCACCCCGACGCCTCCTGGGCAACTCCCTCCTTCCCGGAGGTGGAAATCTCCCGTCGTGCACAAACATCTGGAATGCGCGTTTCTTCTTAACCCGGCATCACTGGACTTTGATTTGACTGGGCTCGTACGCGATGATTTCAGGGGCACCTTTGTAATCGCCTATTTTTCCGGTCACGCAGATGTGCTTGCTGCGGTACGCCTCCTCGGGATCGCCAAACTTCGGGCGGTTCGTCCCCCAGATCAACACCGTGAAAATCTGGTTTGGGTATGGTTTGTCGAGATTGATGAATGTCGGACGTCCGCGACTACTTGCTGCGTAGCGCGTGCTGGCTACATCCCCGCAAACAGTTGCCCTCTCCCCAACGTGATTCTTGGCCTCCGCCGCCGAAATCGAAGTTTGGGCAAGGCCCGATGCAGCCCATAGGACAATGACAAAGGGAATTACGAGTGCTCGCGTCCTTGTGCACGTCATTTCATCCTCCGTATCCTTATTACACTGTGCTGTCCAGCCAAGCCGTGTACCACAGGTT
>PMHI01000428.1:3498-6344 GCA_003156615.1 Acidobacteriaceae bacterium
AGATACTGCATGTAGCTGCCGAAGGGATCAGCGATGTGTTCCGGAGCGTGAACCAAATTGGCGAAGTCGGTGGCCGCAATATTTCGAGAAACATAGGCGGTCTCGAACTCAGCATGAATGCCTCGGCGAGTCGCGTAGCCTTTCGGATTTGCGCCGACCCAACCGTTGTAGTGAATGGTGGTATGGAGCGGCTGCGATCCGTCCGCGACATAATGACCCAACCACCCCGCATAAAAAACGATCTTGTGCTCGACAAACTCTGTAGGCTGATGGCGTTCGAGGAGGTTACGATATTCGCGAAACGCACTCTTCAACCGCCCGAAGATTTCCATCACGATGTAGGGTTGGAGGCCGACTCGTTCTGGAAGGTAGTCGTCTGGGTTGTCCTTGGTCTGCGCCCGTTTCTCATAGAGCTTCTGGTAGAACTCGTACCGACCTTCCGGCAAATGATCCAGCCAAGCAATTCTCTCCAGATCGATGTAATGATCCGGCTCCTGTGCACTCTTCAGTGCTGGGTCGGAATCATCCCGCCATCGGTCGGGTTCAGGACCTAGATATGCTAATTCGGCAACTGCGTTCCGCAAGAAAGCTGGCACGTCTTGCGGCAACTTGTCGGCGGCAACCCGGTTCACATACACGTGTCCATCGCTGCCCCACCCCCATGCGACCTGCTGTGGTACGACAAAGGCGAAGAGCAGAAAAACTAGTCCGAGGCGGTTCATTCTCAAAGATCACCTTCCTATCGCCAAGTTCTGCCCAATCGTGTTCGATAGCGATAACACATCATCCACATTCTGCAACCGGACTGGCAAGACCTCTCATGTATGTTCTCGGTCGCCAAGGTATCGGTGGGTTGTGTTGAAGACCACTTGCGACCTGCCGCTGTCCGAGCAGGCGTGCTTGAGGTGAGGGACGGCACGGTCTACATAGAAGGCAAGTTTGTAAAGCGGCGCGGGTTCCACACGTTCAGGGGTGCCGACTTTAAAGTTAAGCCGACANNGGGTGCGCGACTTTAAAGTTAAGCCGGCACCCGACGGGACTCCCAGTAATCCTCGAATCGGCCACTGAGCTGACAGCACCGGAGGGCGATAATGGCATTGGCTCCGCGCACCGTCCAGAACATACCAGACTGTTTCAGCCGGCCCAACACAGTTTTGCAACCAGCCTCGATGACTCCGGAGCCTACAAATAGTCCCTGCGTTCGAAACTTGGGATAGCGCATGCGTTCTTTATTGCTTTCGAAGTAGTTGGCTTCGGTGCGAATCTCTTCCGCCAGCTCGCCATGAGAAGCCGCCCCAGATCGCAGGGAATGGACTAAAGCCTCAATCTTTCCCTCATCCAGTTTGTCTTTCTTCACCATCACCCAGCGTCTCTGGGCAGAAGTATCGTTGGGATAGAGTTTGGCAGATAAATCCCACAGGTGCTGGCGAGCGTGATAGAGATCAACGATTTGAATGGCGCCGTGAAAATGCAGATCCGCCTGATTCCAGATCCATTCGGCTCCGTCCCCCAATATCACTCGCAGGTCCGCGCGTGCCCAGCCCCGCCGCCAGGCCTCGGCATACAGCCGGCGACCGAATTCCTCGCAGCTCTCGATGGCACCAACATAGCTGGTGGAAGCTTCATCCCGTACGGGATAGCCTTCTTCATCGACTTTGGTTTGCGTAAATACGCAGCCCAGCTTGGCCTCGCGCGTGTGCGCTGGCTGGCCGTCCTGTTTCCCAGCACGCCCTTCCCCTTCCTTGCGTACTACGGGAATGCCGGTGCCGTCCATCTCCACGTAGAGAACGGGAATGCGGCCCACCATCGGAATCGGTAAGTCCAGCTGCAGGGCTCGCTTGCGCTCCGGCTGCTGACATCGTTCGATATCTTCTCCGGTGGCTTCGGACGTGCGCTCGACCGCTTTGGTGGTAACCGTCAGACCGGCCAGCAGCTTCATCTGCTCGCGGCCCCGATTGAAGGCAGCTTCATGGCCCACGGCGGCCAGCATACGGCGTACCCCCGGAGAGAATTCCGTGTCCTCGATGTCGAGATCGACATCCACGGGAAACTGGCCGCGATGGCAATGCTCACAGAGGTAATAAGGGCGCAGGCATTGGGCCTCGCCCACGGCGGTCAGCACGGGCTTGGAACGTAATCCGAAATATTTCGCCCCATAGCCGCAGGGGCAGGGTAACTGCCGCTGGTCCGGACCGGGAGGATCGAACTGCAGCAGTTGGGTCAAGGCGGTCGCCCCCGCTTGGTGCATGGCGGAACGAACTGCCATCTCGACTGCTTCTAAGTCCAAGCCACCCGTCTTTTGCCGCTGCCAGAAGATGCGTGCCAGCAAGTGCTCTAGTTCGCGGCTGATTTCCTTTTGGAGTGTCTCCGCCGTTTTTTTTTAACGGGCACGGCTTCCTCGGTCATGACGGGACGGAGGCGGCAGATCTTCTGGTTGATCTCGATCAATTGCTGCGCCAGGGTTTGAAAGCGGCGAAACTCGGCAATTTCCTTTTCCGCTTTGCGTACTGCACCCGGTGACGACAGGGTCTGAGTAACCGTTTTGCCAGCGATTTTCTGGGTGAGTCGTCGCTGGGGGAGGTGACCCAGGTCATGGGGTTGAGCACAATGGCAATTGGGTTTGCCACAACGTCGGTGGACGGAGGAAATAGAACCGGGCTGAAAATCACTGAGCTGCGAGAGTTCCTGCAAGAGATGGCTGCGGCTGTCGAGCAGTTCGGGCAGGGAGTCGGACATAAGGAGCTCCAGGTAATGATATAGGGGGCATACTGAACGTACTACATACGCTCAGAACAAGGCCACAAAAAAAGAAACCAGCCGAATCCTCACTTATACGTCGCGCACCC
>PMHI01000637.1 GCA_003156615.1 Acidobacteriaceae bacterium
GGCGACACGATCATCACCACTACCGTTCCTGAGCCGGGTACACTCGGATTGCTCGGAACCGGGTTGGTTGGCCTGGCTGGAGTTGTTCGCAAGAAGCTGAAAACCTAACTTCACAAGACTATCCGCCTCTCTTGAAGCCCCGCCGCGAGCGGGGCTTTTGTTTGGCTGCGTGGTCGATACCGTCCCAAGCCCCACCATGCCTGGCGCACCTGCAAATTACCGCAGTAACCCACAATCCGGGATTCCCGTTGACCCCATCGGTCCGCCTCCTTACATTCTCCAGAGGGGGTCTTTATGAAAGACATTCATGAAGTGTTGCGGCAGAAGCAGACGAAGTACGCCCAACTGGGAAAGCAGATCGAGATGCTTCAGCAGGCGGCGGAGAAGCTTCGCGAAGTGGCTCCCTTGCTCGCCGAAAATGATGAAGAAGATAACACGGTTTTGATAGAAAGCGACGAGGCTTCGTCTCACTCCGATGCCATGGCAGCGGGAGTGGGTGCGGGTAGTTCGGGCGCGACAGCGTCCAAGGGTATTCGGCCCACGGCGCCTCGCTGGCCATAAGTCCGCTGTGGTTTGGCGGGGAATCTAGTTATGACCCTTCTGGCATTGCTGTTTTCAACTGACGATTCAGCCTCCGAGATCCTGGGCCGGGTTCTGCCCGCCTCTGGCATTGCGGTGGAGCGTCTGAGCGATCTCGCCTCGGCTGTCGACCGTCTTCACCAGCAGAGGTTCGACGCGCTCATCATTGATTTTGAAGACCCGAAGGCGGCTGCCGAGGTGCTCGAAGAGGCCCGCAGACTGAATTCGGGAAACCCGCTCGTCACCGTCGCCTTGGTTGCCGAACGCACCAAGGCGCGCGATATTCTTAGCGGCGGCGCGCATTTTGTGCTGTACAAACCACTCTCCGATGACACAGCCAGGGTCGGCTTGCGGGCGGCGATCGCTTTGTTAAATCGCGAACGTCGCACCGCTTACCGCGTTCCGGTCCAGGTTCCAGTAGAACTCACGCTATCCGATGCTGGTAAAGTCGAGGGAATTTTGCTGGACCTGAGCGAAGCTGGAATGGACGTACTCACGGCCGAACCGCAGGCTCCAGGCGCGCTGCTGAATTTCCGCTTTCAGTTGCCCGACGGAAGTCTGGAAGTCAACGCTCAGGGGCAGGTGGCATGGGCGCACCCGAACGGTCAAGCGGGAGTCCATTTTCTCGACGTGGAGCAGTCTGTCAAGGCTCAACTGCGGCTCTGGCTGCAAGCTGCGGCGGGGACTCGTGGCCTGCCGGAGGAGAGCGTTTCCCGCTGCAAGCTCACCGATCTGAGCCTGGGCGGCTGTTACGTGGAAACCGATTCGCCGTTTCCCGAGAAGGCGTTGGTCGACCTCTGCCTGAGAACCAAAGACATGGCCGTCCACAGCGATGGCATGGTGCGGGTTACCCACCCGGGTCACGGCATGGGCGTGGAGTTCCCTTCCCGCACGCCGGAACAGCGTCTCGAGGTAACTAACCTGATCAGTCTTCTCCGCAGTTGTCCTGAATCCATGCTCGAATTTATTGTTTCTCCACGCGCCCTTACCGCGGATCTGAGCCAATTCGAGCACGCGCCGGAGCTACCGGAGGAAACCGTCGAAGATGCGACCTCGGAAGACCCGACAACGGAACCCCTCGAAGATCCTTTGCTCGAATTGCTCCAGGAAGGGTCAACGCTACAACAGGAAGACTTCCTCGACAAACTTCGCCGCCAGCGTTCGGGTGAGAGCATCGCGAAGTAGCTTGCAGTTCCTGCCCGCTGGCTTCGCTGCCCTGTTTTTGTTCACCCTCTCATTACTTCAATTCTTACTTTAGCGAAGCCTCTCGCGGCGGTTGGCTGGCAGAGTTTCGGGGCGGCGCAAGGGCAGGAAAGCGACGGGCGGCGAGATTAGCGGAGTGTGCGAGAGGCCTGCGGTGGCTTGTTTTCGGAGGGAAGAACCCGGGCCCCGTCTCTGGCACGGGTTCTTCGACTCCGTGGCTTGTTCCACCCCAATGCGAAAATGGTAGCTCTTCCCTATTGCGTGGCGGTTTCAGGAATATTAAATCTGGATTAAATAAAGTGGGTTCGGCCGGTGCACCGTTGTGACCCTTGTGCGAACATGTACACCAACGAACGCATCGTCTCCGCGTGGAGGCCGATGGGAGCGAATCTGGGGGCAATCGCAAAATCGGGTCAGGTGGGCGGCGCGCTCAACGACTCCCGCAGCCGCCTAGCCTGGATGCCGCTGATCTCGATCGCCGCAGCGGCGNNTCGAGTTCCATATGTACTCGTGGCTGGAAGTTCTCTCGCAGTGGAAACAGGGCATCGTTTATCCGCGCTGGGCTGCCTTGGCGCACTTTGCTTATGGCGAGCCCCGTTTCCTCTTCTATCCTCCGGCATCGTGGATTCTGGGAGCGACCCTCAGCGCGATCTTTCCTTGGACGCTAGTCGCCAGCATCTACATTTGGATCGCTCTGGTGGCCGCGGGTGTGTCCATGTTTCTGATGGCGCGGCAGTGGCTTGACCGGCGTGACGCAACCTTCGCTGCCGTGCTGTACGTCGTCAATCCATATCACCTGGTGATCGTCTATTGGCGGAGCGCGTTCGCCGAACTACTGGCCAGTTCCCTGTTGCCCTTGCTGCTGTTGCTATTGTTGCGGGCGAACGAAAAGGGCCGACGCGTGACCGTTTTTCTGGCTCTGTTGCTCGGTTGTGCCTGGCTGGTCAACGCACCGGCAGCCGTCATGATCCACTATTCCCTGGGGTTGCTGATGGTCGTCATCGCTTGGCAGGGGCGCTCGCCGCGGGTGCTCGTGGTGGGAACTGCGGCCGTGCTTCTGGGCGCGGCTCTGGCCGCCTTCTATCTGTTGCCGGCCGTCTACGAACAGAAGTGGGTCAACATTGCAGAGGCCGTCTCCGCCGGTTCGCGTCCACAGGACAATTTTTTATTTATCCATACCGCCGACAGGGATCACGATGCCTTCAACCGCGTCATTTCCTGGATTGCGGTCGCGGAGATCCTGCTGACCCTTCGAGCGGCCTGGGCCGCACGAAGCTGGGGTAGCCGTAATCGTACGCTGTGGTACGTGCTCGTGGCTTGGAGCGGGGCGTGCGCAGTGCTTATGCTATCGCTCAGCAGTCCTCTGTGGAACATTCTTCCCAAGCTTCGCTTCATGCAGTTCCCCTGGCGTTGGATGTTGTGTCTGGGCATTCCGTTCACTTTGCTGACGGTGCTCGGCGTGCGCCGGTGGGCGGTGCGATTGGCAATCTACCTGGCTACGCTGTGCGTGCTCGCGTTCGTATGGCAGCACTTCCAGCCGCCCTGGTGGGACAACGCCACCGAGCTGCGCCAGATGCGGGACAATGTGGCGACGGGCATGGGTTATGAAGGTTCCGACGAATATACGCCGGTAGACGCCGATCCCTCGTCCGTCGATAAAAACGCCCGCCGCGTGACGGTCGACGGACCCGCTCACGCAGCGATCCGGGTTTCCGACTGGACTGCCGAACAGAAGCTCTTCACCGCGGAGATGTCAGCGCCGGACAATCTTGTTTTGCATCTGTTCGCCTACCCGGCGTGGCGCGTGGAGGTAAATGGCCAGCTCGTGCAGCCTAAGACGCGCGAGGGCACCGGGCAGATGCTGGTTCCCGTGGAAGCGGGCGCGAATCGCGTGCAGATCAGTTTTGTTCGCACCTGGGATCGCAGTTTGGGCGTTTGGATTTCGTTGCTCGCCCTGATTCTGATTTTTGTCTCGACGCAGTACGAAGTTGCGCTGCCTTGGATCCCAAGTCGTGCGAGGTGAAATATTGCGAAAGATCCTCATCGCTACTTCCAATTCTGGTAAGCTGCGCGATTTCGCTGGCGCCGCCGTGCAACACGGAGTCGAAATCGCCGGCATCCCCGGCTTCTCTTCCCTGCTGGCCGTGGTCGAGGATGGCCTCACCTTCGAAGCCAACGCCCGCAAGAAAGCCGAGGAGTACAGCCGATATGCTCCGGGAGGGATGGTCGTCGCCGACGACTCCGGCTTGGAAATCGACGCCCTGAAGGGCGCTCCGGGCGTGCATTCCGCCCGCTACGCCGCCCCCGATCTGCAAAATAAGGAGCCGCATCAAGCGGACGCAAACACCGACGACAACGCGAACAATGCGCGCGTTCTGCGCGAACTGCAAGGCGTTCCACCGGATCAACGCACAGCCAGATTCGTCTGCGTGCTGGCTGCCGCGCGTGACGGCAAGACTCTGGCCACATTTCGGGGCACGGCCGAAGGAATCATCCTCGACACTCCACGGGGCGCGAGTGGCTTCGGCTACGATCCGTTGTTCTACTTTCCTCAGATCAAGAAAACATTTGCCCAGCTGACCGCGGAAGAAAAGTCCAAATGCAGCCACCGCGGGGCGGCGTTCCGACACCTCCTCGAATGGATCTCGACGAGCCGTACCGAGGAAACCTGATCGACTCGTGATGCGGGAAATGGCCGAGCGACCTGTCACACTCTGGTAGTCAAGCGAATTCTTTTCCGCGTAACGGCGTCCTCGACGAGCCTTTCGAATGCCTTCCTTCGAATGCCTTCCTTGACTTCGCTTCGCCCGCCGCAGGATAATTAGCGGTTATTTTGTGATCTTTGTTCGCATAAGAACTCATTAGAGGAGCGATTCGTGGCGTCAGCAGCCAGTTCTACTGCTCCCGGTGTAAATCAAGGTAGAACGCATAGGGTCGCGCCCTTGCGCGCCGGCCAGGGTATGTCGTTTGTTCTGCGCCGCTTGCATTCCCTGTCTGGNNGACGCCTATGCCCGGCAGGTAAGCTTCCTGGCCAACCTTCCCCTGGTATTCTTTCTGGAGCTCTTTGGCATCTGGTTGCCCATCGCATTCCACGCGCTCTACGGCTTCTACATTTGGTATGGCGGTGAGGGGAACGTGGGCGAATATCCCTGGACCGGAAACTGGATGTACACGGCGCAGCGCTGGACCGGAGGCATCGCCTTTGCCTACATCGTTTGGCATACCTGGACAATGCGCTTTACTGGGATTGACTTGCACGCATATCCCAACGCTTCTTTCGGAAAAGTGCAGGCTGAAGTATTTCAGACTCCGTTCTTCCTGTTTTATGTTGTAGGCTTGATCGCGGCTTCATGGCACTTCGCATACGGCATCTGGCTGTTCTCGGCGAAGTGGGGCATCGTTTCCGGGGAAAAGGCGCAGAAGCGATTCTTGGTTGTGTGTTTGGCATTCTTCTTCCTCTTGACCGGCGCGGGACTGGCCAGCCTTACCTCGTTCCGGTCCCGCCCGCAGCAGCCGACTGAGCCAGCAACCGCGGCGATACACGGGAACCAGCAAATTACAGAAAGCCGATAAGGAACGATGGCAGCTCCCAAAATTATTGTCATAGGCGGCGGTCTCGCCGGACTTTCCGCCGTCATCAAGATTGCGGAGATGGGGGCGAACGTCGATCTGTTCTCCATTGTTCCGGTGAAGCGCTCGCACTCGGTCTGCGCACAGGGCGGTATCAACGCGGCCAAGAACCTGAAGGGCGAAGGCGATTCCACGTGGCAACACTTTGACGACACGGTCTACGGCGGCGATTTTCTGGCCAACCAGCCGCCGGTCAAGGACATGTGCGAGGCCGCGCCCGGCATCATCGATCTGCTCGANNTTTGCCGGCGCCACCACGGGCCAGCAGCTTCTCTACGCGCTCGACGAACAGGTTCGCCGCTACGAATCCGAAGGCAAAGTGAAGAAGTACGAGCACTGGGAGTTTCTCTCCGCCGTGCTTGATGGAAACCGCGTCTGCCGCGGCATCTGCGCCATGGACTTGCGCAGCATGGCAGTCCGAACTTTCCCGGCCGATGCCATTATCATCGCCACCGGGGGCAATGGGGCGATTTTTGGTAAGTCGACAAACTCTGTAGTCTGCACCGGCTCGGCGCAGTCGGCTCTTTACCAGCAAGGATGTTATTACGCCAACGGCGAATTCATCCAGGTGCATCCCACTTGCATCCCGGGCGAAGACAAGCTGCGGCTGATGTCGGAGTCAGCGCGTGGCGAGGGCGGTCGCGTCTGGGTGCCGAAAAAGCCTGGCGACAATCGCGATCCGAAGTCGATCCCGCAAGCTGAGCGCTGGTACTTTCTCGAAGAGTGGTATCCCAAGTACGGCAACCTGGTTCCGCGCGATATCGCTACCCGGGCCATATTTAAGGTCGTGTACGAACATAACCTCGGCATCGATGGCAAGCCGATGGTTTATCTCGACCTCACCCACATCGACCGCAAGATTCTCGACCGCAAGCTGGAAGGGATTCTCGAAATCTACGAGAAGTTTGTGGGCGACGATCCCCGCGACACTCCCATGAAGATTTTCCCCGGCATGCATTACACCATGGGCGGCCTGTGGGTGGACTTCAAACAGGCCACGAATATCCCGGGCATCTACGCTGCCGGCGAGTGCGAGTATCAGTATCACGGTGCGAATCGCCTGGGCGCGAACTCGCTCGTCTCCTGCATTTACGGCGGAAGCATTGCCGGACCGAACGCGGTGAAGTATGCGCGCGGCTTGCAGGCGATTTCTGATAGCAATAGCTGCTTCGAGGCGGAGAAGAAAAAGCAGGAAGAAAGCAATGCCCTGCTCGTGAACAACCAGGGCACGGAGAATCCGTTCCGTCTGTGGCATGAACTCGGCGAGTTGATGACCAAGGATTGCACCGTCATCCGCTACAACAAAAATCTGCAGCAGACGGATGCGAGGCTGGTCGAGATGCTCGAGCGCTTCAGACAGGTCAACCTCAGCGACCGCACGCAGTGGGCGAACACCAGCGTGGTCTTCACCCGCCAGCTTTATAACATGCTGCAGTTGGCAAGGGTGATAGCCCAGGGTGCCCGCTTGAGGGACGAATCGCGCGGCGCGCACTACAAGCCCGACTTCCCGGATCGCGACGACAAGAATTTCTTGAAGACGACAAAAGCATATTTCGCGCCGGATGCCGATGAGCCGAAGTTTGAGTTCGAGCCGGTGGACGTCTCGCTGATTCCGCCAAGGGCGAGAAAGTATGACGTCGCGAAATAGGGGCGGCCTAGCAGAAGACACACAAGCTTTAGGAAAAGCTGATATAAATGGCGAACTCTAAATCCGTCCTCATCAAAATCAAGCGCCAAGACACTCCGACTTCCAAGTCGTACTGGGAAGAGTTCGAACGTCCACACCATCCCGGCATGAACGTGATCTCCTGCCTCATGGAGATCGCCGCCCACCCCGTCACCCGCGACGGCAAAGCGACTACGCCCATCACCTACGACTCGAATTGTCTCGAAGAAGTCTGCGGCTCCTGCGCCATGCTCATCAACGGACGCGCCCGCATGGCCTGCTCCGCCTTGATCGACAACCTTGAGCAGCCCGTCAAACTTGAACCTTTCTCAAAGTTTCCCGTGGTCCGCGATCTCGCAACCGACCGCAGCGTGATCTTCGAGAACCTGAAAGCCGTCAAAGCCTGGGTTCCCATCGACGGCACCTACGACCTCGGTCCCGGCCCGCGCATGACGGCGGAAGAGCAAGAGCAGGCCTATCCCATCTCGCGCTGCATTTCCTGCTGTTGCTGCATGGAAGCCTGCCCGCAGTTCAACGAAGACACGGGCTTCGTGGGCGCGGCTACGATCGCGCAGGTGCGCTTGTTCAACACGCATCCCACCGGCAAAGCGCTCGAGCGCGAGCGTCTGGCAGCGCTGATGGGCGATGGCGGCATCCAGGAGTGCGGCTACGCGCAGAACTGCGTGGAGGTCTGCCCCAAGGATATTCCGCTGACCCGCTCCATTTCCGAGGTGGGCGGCGCGGTCATGAAACAGGCCATCGGTGACCTTTTTCGGCGCTAATTTTTGTCATACCTGCCGCAACGGCGCCGCCTGTTCTGTCTCGAATGGAGCTAACTGGTTGCCTTTGGAACACATGAATTGCCGCGAAACGCCGCGCCGGGATGGCGTTTCGCGTGCTCCCATCCATGACGGAACGGTCGCGGCAACCGCCTCAGTAACCGGTGGTAACCAGAGCCGGGTAATGCTCGAAAGGCAAGCTGGGAACGGCCGGACAGCACCTTCAAGGATTTGGGCCGCTTGACAGCATGGCTTACAATACCGGACGGTGGATTAAACCGAACGGAAGACTAGGGAACTCATTGAGACCAAAAATACAGCGTCGGATCATTCTGGCTCCCCTGCTGGCCTGTGTGTGCAGCCCGCTCTTCGCGGCCACGACCACCACGATGCATAAGCCGGTTCGCCATCACCGTCTGCACTGGACGCGATGGAATCCGATGTTCCGGCCTTCCCACGAATCTCTTTTATTGCAGAACGCCGAAATCGACCGCCTCGAATTGCCTCGCATTCAGGATGACGACGAATTGGAAGCGCTGAAAGCCAGCGGAGCCCTGCAGCCCATCATCGCAGGTGAAACCCTGCGCTTTGATCCGCGCCTCGATCCTTCGCGCCGTTATTGCCGTCCCTGGACTCGCGACTTTGTCCAGGATGTCGCGCAGGCCTATTACCACCGCTTCCACGAACAGATTCAGGTGAACTCGGCGGTGCGTACGGTGAAGGTCCAGAAAAAACTCCGCCGGCACAATCGCAATGCGGCTCCGGCTGAAGGCGATATCGCCTCGTCGCATCTCGCCGGCCTCACCGTGGACCTGCAGCGCCGCGGTATGACTCAGGAGCAGATTCACTGGATGGAGCGCTACCTGTTCTACATGAAGGCTCT
>PMHI01000030.1 GCA_003156615.1 Acidobacteriaceae bacterium
TTCTGTTCGCTACTGTGACCGTGGAATCGAAGAAGCAGATTGCTGGTCTACAGATATACGAGGTCCGTTATGTGCTTTCGTTTCGTCGGGATGATTCTCCTTGCACTTCCTTTTGCAGCCCACCTCGCTGCTCAATCAACAGGCACGCACTTCAGTGTGATTTCCGACGTTCAATTCTGCTCAGCACAAGAAAGTCCGCTGCTGATGGATATTGTCATTCCAAAGCAGCGCGACCGGACACCGACGCCAGCCGTCCTGTGGATTCACGGCGGCGGTTGGGACCGTGGCGACAAAAACGGCCATTCCAATGCGGAATTTCTGGCAGATGGAGGATTCGTGGCCGCAACGCTCTCCTATCGTCTCAGCGGCGATGCACCATTTCCAGCCGCAATCGAGGACTGCAAATGTGCCGTTCGTTTCCTACGTGCGAACGCATCTAAGTTCGGCATCGATCCCGAGCGAATCGGCGTGGCCGGGTCGTCGGCGGGAGGACACCTCGCCGAACTAGTCGCAACTGCGGATCAAACCGCGGGATTGGAGGGTGAGGGTGGGTGGCAAAACACCTCGAGCAAAGTACAGGCGGCAGCTTCATACTTCGGCGTATCGGATCTCACCGCCCAGTTTCCGGATGATACAGTCCCCGTCATCGTGAAGTTTCTGAAAGGCACCAAAAAGGAAAACCCTGAATTATATCGGAAAGCCAGTCCCATCTTTTATGTCTCCAAGGATGATCCCCCGATGCTATTGGTTCACGGTGAAAAGGACGATGGAGTTCCATTTAAACAGTCTGTCCGAATGGCGGAAGCTTATCGCCGATTCCATGTGCCTGTGGAGTTTATTGAAGTGAAAAACGCGGGACACGATTTCCGGCACATGGGAGATGCCCCGATATCGCCCTCAGTACAAATTATTCATCAGAGGACGATTGATTTCTTCAAGCGCTACTTGGTCTCAGCTCCTTCGCCGCTGGCAAGCACACACTGAACCAGTAGTCCGCACGAAAACTAAGAAAATGGAACTTTAGAACTCCTTTTGACGCAGTGTTGACGCATAGTTGAGTGGCGCCATCACCCCCGGACATCTACACTTTTATCCGAAGCGAATTATTTCCTGCACGCATAGTAGTAAATTTCTGGCAATTGAGTGTAGGCAATTAATTACGACGGCGAGTAAGTGAAGGCGGAAGCCTGTGTTCATCGGTAACGGCTGACCAAAAAAGGGGGCCACAGGTGTTCAATCGTGGAACCTTATCCAATCTCGGGGTTTACGTTTACGGCATAGCGTCAGCCGCTGCCGGCGTTATGGATCTGATCTTTTCGTGGTCCCGGTTGCACCAACCTTGATTTGGTTCTAGCCAAAACCACCGCGATCACAGAGCGGATGAGCATAGAATTTCGCGTGGAGGCTTTCAACGTGTTTAACCACACAGAATTCGCGAATCCGGACACAAACATTGATAGCGCAACGTTCGGTCAAATTACCAGCACGACACTTGGAAGCGGAATCACCGCATTGCAGACTCAGCGAATAGTGCAGCTCGCTCCACGGCTTACGTCCTAGAGCCTTGTTTCCGGTAAATTGAGGCGAGACAGGCGTTGAAATCCGCATCTGAGGCCGCAGGCAAGGCGCTGACTGATGACGGGGGGAGCTTGCCGACCCGATGAGTTCAATGTCCGCCTAGTGATTGTCCGCATGGCACCACCGATTCGAAAGGATACTCTACGACAAGAAGCTTTTTGGAGGCTCGGATAAAACTAAGTTGTCTTGAATCCTTTGGCTTCCGCCCGCACTGGGTTGACGCCTGAGATTAATACCCAAAAACATACGATGCCGACTGTTGGTAGCAGCGTGGGGCCGCAGCGCGAAGAGTCGGCAGTGCTCCGCATCTACTCGGCGTTAAGGTAGGTCGGACATCAATACTTCTACAGCAAACGAAGCGTTCTCAGGACCGACTATCTAAACTTCCTCTACGACTCCAGATACCAGCGAATGAAGTTTGCCAATTATCGACGGCAACACAAATGAAAATCTCCGACGCCAATGCTGGGTTACCACTTTCACCAGAGAACACTATGCGGATCGGCTCGCGCGAGAGTGCGGATGTACCTGCTGAACTTTTGTCAAACGNNCGCTTTCAATGATGGCGACTGGGCGAACGTCGGGCGTCAGCGGGCCGCGTCCGCAGGAAACGTCGCGTGCTAGGTGGCAGTCTGGGCGGATCGCGATCAAGGCCAAGGGAAGGATTCTTCTGTTCAATGACTCCGAGGCTATCGCGGTCGAAGCCAGAGGAATCTATGTTTTATTCGTTCATACCTCTAGCTCGCACTTGCTGAGAGCATCCATGGCAGAGATGGAAGAGAAACTCGGGCCGCACGGTTTCGTACGAATTCACCGATCCGTCCTTGTAAATGCAGCCTTAGTCGAAGAGATTTGTCTGACGCGGGCAGGTGAATACATACTTAGGTTGAAAGGAGAAAAGGAGTACGGTGTTACTCGCACTTACAAGAAGAATTTGCTGGTACTCGCGCAATCCTGGATAGGCACCGACCGTTTTGCGGTAGAGTAGGAATTATCATGCTTTGGTTTTCGGAGCGTTGCCCCCGCTGCAACACTACTCGAGATCGTTTTCCCTTTTTGCCGGTCCTGCATTGGACAGACCGTTGAATCAGCGATGAACAATTGCGAGTTGTGAGAACTGATGTACGGACCTGTGCCCACACCCAACGCCAACTCCATCCCCCCGCCGATTGGTAAGGATTGATACCGACACTTGAAAGATGCTCGTTTTGTCCATGCTGTTGAAGTTATTGACTAGACTTGTGACCCTCCTGCGTCCCTGCAATACTTTCCAGGTCGTAAAAGAACGAGGCCTATTCACCGTAGGGCTGTGATCCCTGAATCGCTCTTCCAAATGAGGTACGGCAGAATCGCTTCGAGAATCCTACTCAAAATCGTTCGCAAGCAGAAAGGCAAGCGGCGGCTGAGGGCAGCCGCCGCTGAATATAGCCCTAAAACGCGATTTTCGCCTGTAATTGGATGCATCGCGGCGAAGCGTCCGCACCCAGACCCGAACCGTAAATGCTGGTCGGGGTGCTGACCGTCTTAATAATCTGCCCAAACTGCGAACTGTCAGCGTTCANNAAGAAATCGGGGTGATTGAACAAGTTGTAGAAGCGGGCACCAAGCGAGAACTGCGCACCCTCCCACTTCGGTATGCCGAAACCCTTCTCGACGCCAAAGTCGGTGTCAAAATAGCGTGGACCGCTACTCTGGTTGCGACGCTCGTCGCCGTATGTATTAGTTGGGTCAGGGAATTGGGAAGCGGTCGCAAATGGGTTGGCCACTCCAGCGGAGTTAACGGTCGCCGCCGAAGAGCCACAAGAAACCGGACCGCCCACTTGGTTCGAAAGAATGTACTGAATGCCGCCGCCGGGGCCGTAGTTCGTTCCCTCCAAAGCCCCGGTGACATTTGAACTGACGATCGAGAATGGCAAACCATTGTGGGCGAAAATGGTGCCTGAGAATACCCAACCCTTCACGAGGGCATTTGGACCCCAATGAGTAAGGTGACGGAAGGCATCGCTCCATACATAGTTCATGGTGAAGTTCTGCCGGATGTCATAGTCGGCATTGCCGTAGTTCTGTTTAGGGTTAAAGGGATTCTGCGGCTCGACTATATCCGCGNNCGAAAGAGAATTGTTAGAGATTTCGTCCAAGGCATGACTCCAAGTATAGCTAGCCTGGAACTGCAACCCACCGGAGAACGAGTGGTTTAGGGTCGCGGTGAGGCCATTGTAATTGGAGTTGGCGATATCGCGGGCTTCTGATACTGTGCCGAATCTAGAATCTGGAACGCTGGTTGGAAGATTGGCAAACGACGGCAACGCACCTATGGTGGGACCGTTAAGTGCAGCATTGCAGCACCAGGCGTTTAAAGCTTGGTTCGAGAATTCCTCGTGCGATCCGTGATTGCCGACGTAAAGCAGGTTTACAGTTGTGTGCCAACCGACTGCCTGCTGCACCTCAAGGCTCCATTTGTAATAGATTGGAACCTTGATAGCAGTGGCGTTATAGAAAGAGAAAGGCGTAACAGCGCCACCGCCCGCGAAGTTCGTGTTGAAGCTGGCGGCTGCGGCTTGCGATACTTGGTACAAGGTGCTGGAGACCCCATTCACCGATCCCGTCTGAGCCGGCGAGATAAACCCGGTAACAGAGGTGAACTGAGGATCAAGAGGAGCGTTCTGCAGGAAGCTGTCGATCGCGCCGGTGGGAATTGCATCCGCAAACACGCCAATCCCTCCGCGAACAACGGTCTTCTGCGATCCTCTCGGCGACCAGGCAAAGCCAATTTTAGGCTGCCAGGCAATGCCGGTCACGGATGGAAAGGCTTGATGTTGGTTCGCCAGAATGGCGGTGTTTACCGGTTGAGTGCTTTGGCCAAAGGCGCCAGGGACGAGTCTTTGGAAGCAATTAATCTGGCAGATTGGATTAGAAAGATGGTCTGCCCTGAGGCTTAGTGTAAGTTTCAGATTGTTGGTAGCCCTGACATCATCGGCGGCGTAGAGGCCGAGCTGGTAGAGAGCGATCGGCACCTCGGTATGTGACGGAAACGCCTGGAAGATCAGATCACCTTGGCCGCCCGTGCCGCCGGTTGCGAAGTTGGCCAGCGAGA
>PMHI01000177.1 GCA_003156615.1 Acidobacteriaceae bacterium
AGCGAGAGTACCTGGAAGGGCTGGCCATGAAGCTTTAGCCGGATGCCGTGCTTGCGCACTTCACCCGAACGCATGTCCACTTCGAAGGCGTCGAATCGCGCC
The DNA here is from genome assembly GCA_003156615.1 of Acidobacteriaceae bacterium. Next base: position 103 of record PMHI01000177.1, read on the forward strand.
CTGCGGGTTCGGTCGGTGGCTTCCATAGCAGGCGCCCCCAGATGGCCATAGTCTATCACCACTGCATCTCCCAAGGAATGGACGCGGGTGTGCCTACAAGCCGCCTGCATTCAGAGAGTTGCACGATCAGAACAAAAACACCTGCAAACCATACGCCGACCATTGCGCCTCAAGCGACTTCGCGCCAATGTCGCGGGACGCAGGCCGAAGATTTTGTAACGCCCCCTGAGCATGACGGAGGTAGCAATGCAAAATTCGCGGACCAATTCCTTCATGAATCCGGGACCTCATCGCATGGTCACGGCGCTGACTATAGTCGCGGCATTCGGAGTTTGGGGATGCGGCAGAAGTTCAACTTCTTCGTCCGCCACGCCACCTGCTTTGGTCATAAGTGTTACGGTCTCTCCCAATTCCGTCACGGTGTTACGGGATGCGACACAAGTCTTTACGGCCAAGGTCACCGGAACGACCAACACTGCGGTCACCTGGAGCGTGGAAGAAAGCTCTGGCGGCACGATCGACAGTGTGGGCCTCTACACGCCTCCACAAAATGGGGCTGGCACCTTTACTGTCATAGCGACGAGCCAGGCCAATTCCGCCGTTGCCGGCGTAGCCGCAGTGACTGTTCCGATGCCCCAAATAACGATTGATCCTGTGACGGCTACATTGCGTCCTGGTGGGAAGCGGATGTTCGCAGCAACTGTCTCAGGGCTGACCAATACGGCGGTAAATTTCACGATTCAGCAGAGCGCTGGGGGGCTGATCAACAGCGCCGGACTCTATACCGCGCCGGCTGATGCCGGCCAGCGAATGCTTTCTTTCTGTTCAATGGGCACCCGTGTGGGATTGATCTTCTTTTTGAGGGCATTGCTTCCTTTAAACTTGCTTCGTGTCCAGAACTTGACGGCAGCCAGTCCCAGCGGCACCCCTTCGGTGGTGATGGCCAGACTGGAATGCATCAGCAGACCGCAAAGCGTATGCAAACGGGGACGACCCTTTCCGTCCTGCCACATATAAGCAGGTGTCAGCAGCCCGATCGGTGCGGTCCTCTCCCGCTGGTAAGAAAACTCCGTCGTATCGTGTAAAACCAAAATTGGATCTTTACCCTGGGCAGCAGAAAAACGCTCCCGGGTCGCATGAAAATGCCCGCTGAGAATCGCCGCTTCGTCCACTCGCCCGTTGGCCAGGAACCGATACGCCGCTTTGGTATTTGCCCAATCCTGGCACGCCCAAGGAATGCTTCCACCAATTTCATCGGAGAACTGGCCAAGAAGCTTTTCTAACCGTTTACCATGTCGTGCGTCTTTGAACTCGCATCGGCTCAGTTCCTGCTCAATCCATGGTTGGCTCGAAGAAACTACAGATTGGCCGCCTTCCTTCGCGCGTGGTTGCAACCTCTGTGGTTTTCTCATGGGGGCAGTTCATCATCGAACTACCTCTCCCAATAAGTGCACACCTTGAGGCAGAACCTTTTCTCGCAATAACCTATCCCACCGTTGCGATATTTGTGGGTAATTGAAAGCAGACGAAGTCAGACGAAGTCGTTCCGTTGCGGATGAAACTGCTGCGGGAATCAGCGAGTAAGCTATTGCCGCAACCACAAAACACAATCGTTTACAACTGCGGTATATGTAGCGCCGACTGCCCTAATGTCACATCCTTCGTGCTTGAAACACTGCCGGTTAACGGAAGAATCGGGAGTCAATTGCTGCAAACGGGCGATCTCACGTTTTGACCGCTGTTCATCGAGCGTGAAGGATGTTACGCCAGTCTGTCTCTACGCTTAAGCTCTATGCTAAGCTTTCGCGATGCGTTTACCAATACGCTATGTGCCGTTACTGCTCCTCACGGCAAGCGCCGTGTCGGGCAATATGGTCATTATGGCGCATGAGATTGGCGTTTCCTGTCTCAAGCACAAGCCCTTACCGCCATTGCCCGGACGACCCTGTCGCGGGTGTTTGCAAGCGGAATTCAACGGACAGTGATTGCATCGTTGGAACGGTCTTAATGACCAGCGCAGTCGCAAAGCTATCACGGCCACGGGTGTGCTTGAGCCGCAAGCGGCCGACGACATGTCCACACCGAAATATGATTGCCGGAACGGTCAATGCGGGCCGGCGAGCGATGCTTGAGTTCTCTCGCGACAGCCGGCAAACTCAAGACACCATGAAGGTAATGCAGTATTGAGTGCGTGATAGCATGTTCCATAATCTTCGGCCCCACGAAATGCCCTTGATCCGATTTGAAGAATTCGAGTTAGACGAGCAGACGCTTGAGCTGCGCAGGAATGGAACGCGCGTTCGGATCCAGCAACAACCGACACGCGTGCTGGCATTTCTCCTCAGCCATCAGGGCAAGCTAGTCACACGGCAGCAGATTCAAGACGCAATCTGGGGCCAGGACACTTTCGTCGATTTTGAACAGAGCCTTAACTTCTGTATTCGCCAAATTCGCATCACTCTCGACGATCATGCAGAAGGCCCGCGATTCATCGAGACTCTTCCCCGGCTTGGCTATCGCTTTATTGGGGCTGCCGAGATCATCGGTAATGGCGGACCTGCGACTACGCGCAGTCGCATCCGGATTGGGGTCCTGCCTATTGAAGATCCAGGAGGTCCGGCTGAGGACTATTTCGCTATCGGGTTGACCGAAGATATGATCTCCGCGCTTTCGCACATCGATCCCGCAAGACTGCGTGTGACTGTCGGCCCGCGTTCGCCGGGCGGAATTCTGCCTAAAGAGGAACTCGATCGCCTGCAGCGGGAATTCGATCTCGATTACCTGCTGCGGGGTTCGGTCCGGCGCTCTGCGGAAGCGATTCGCATCACTGCTCAATTGCTCGACCTCAGCGACAAGAGCGTGTTGTGGTCGGAAGTCTACGATCGCAAATTGTCTGACCTCCTCGGCGTGCAGGAGGAAGTGACAAGAAGGGTAAGTCAATCTCTGGCTTTGGAATTGCTTCCGGGAGCGGCTGTGGGATCGAGAAAATATGCCCGATCCTCCGCTGCGTATGATGCTTACCTGAAAGGCCGCTTCTTCTGGCATAAGATGACGCCCGATGCTACAAGCAGCAGTATCGCAAATTTCAACGAGGCGCTGGCCATCGATCCCGAATTCGCACCTGCATATGCGGGTTTAGCCGATTGCTACGCGCAGATGGGGTCAATCAGACTGGGCATGCTGAGACCATTCGAGGCACTGGCGAAAGCGCGGCACCACCTGCAACGCGCGATGGAACTCGATGACACGATGGCCGAAGCGCATTGCACGTCGGCATTGATCAAGATTTGGTACGATTTTGACTGGCCTGGGGCGGAACGGGATTTTAAGGTAGCGATTAGTCTGGACCCGGGTCAGGTCACCGCCCTGCTCTGGCAGTCCCTGTATCTGAGTGCGATGGGGCGACATCAGGAAGCCATCGCTTCCGTGCAGCGGGCAAGAGACTCCGAGCCGCTGTCCCCGATCGTCAACATATACCTCGGTGTAGCCCGCGCGCATGCGGGACAGTACGATCTTGCAATTCGCCAACTGAACCAGACCATCGAATTGGATCCGCATAACTACCGGACCTACATGTTTCTTGGACGGGCGCTGAGCGGGGCCGCCCGCTATCGAGAGGCTATCGAGGCGTTTAAGAAGGCACTCTCCATCAACCCCGACAATCTGGAAGCACTCGCATTCACGGGCGTGGCGAAGGCTGCTGCAGGCGACCGGCCGGGCGCACTTATGATTTTAGAGCAAGTGGTCGCAGCCGAGTGCAGAACGGAGCCGGCCATCCTTGTTGCCTCCATCTGCGCCAGCCTGGGCGACGATGCGCAGATGTTCCATTGGCTTCAGAAGGCGGTGGAGAAGAAATCGACACCCATTTATATCGTCTTTCTGACCGAGTGCTTTCGCGAGTATGAGTCCGATCCGCGGTTTCATTCCTTCCTGACTTCGGTTGGCTTGTCGCATCGGGCCAAAATCTAAGGCGTGGGAAGGATGTTCTGGTTGAATTGGAAGAAGTTGTCGGGATCGTACTTCCTCTTAAGTTCCGCCAGTCGCCCGTAGTTGTTGCCATACGAAGCGCGCACTGCCGCAGGTCCCTCATCTCCGAGATAGTTCACGTATCCATCCGATGCGCCAAAGCCTTCCAGTACCGATGCGAGTCCCCGCGCCCAATCGATGCATTTCTCTGTCAGAGTGACATCACTCCATGCGGCCATGACGTTGATGCTGTAATGGGTCCGTCGCAGGCCGAACGCAGTTTCGGTGGCCGGAACTCGACTAGCCGCGCCGTGCATGTGCTCGAGAACGACCTGCGTCTGTTCCGATGGCAAATACCCGGCATGTTCGACAATTGCACGAATTGCTTCATCCGTGAGTTCGCAGAGGAAAGGGCATTTGAAGTAGTAGTGCAGGCCGGCTGGAGCCGAAAAATCGAGCATCGACTGCACTTCGGAGTACTTCTTTTCGCCGGTCAGGTCCGCTGCCGGGGGCTCAGTCAAATAGAACAGCTTGCTGACATTGGCGCCTTCTGAGCGCGATCCGCTATGACACATGGCAATCGCAACCATGGGATGTCCATGGCCGATCATGAGCGCAGCATAGGCGGTGAGTTCATCGGGAGCCTTGGCAGTGACATCGCGATAAAGGCGGAGGAGATCGATGGCGCTGCTTCTCGGATAGAGCAGAAGACCGCCATGCACCGATGGGAGCGAATGCAGACGGAATTC
>PMHI01000228.1:0-24041 GCA_003156615.1 Acidobacteriaceae bacterium
CCGCCTTTCGGCATCGAGACGCCGCAGCCTCAGGATGAGAGTGGTTCCCTGCCCGGGCTTCGATCGCGCCCACACTCTGCCTTCGTGCGCCTGTACGATCTGGTAGACCACCGCGAGGCCGAGACCCGTCCCGCCTTCAAAATTCGATTGGAAGGGCTCGAAAATTTTCTCCGTTTGTTGCGCGGTCATGCCTGTTCCGGTATCGGCAAAACTGACTTGCCAGTCGTCTCCCTGGCGTTCGATGGACACCTTCAGAGTGCCACCATCCCGCATGGCGCGGACCGCGTTCTCGGCGAAGTTCCAAAACACCTGTTTGATCTTGTCTCCGTCGGCGAGGGCCCACGCCTCGCCCAAGGCAAACCCGCTCTCAATGGTGATGCCGGTATTTTCCGTCGTCATGCGGTGCCGTATGAGCGTGAGTGTGTCCTCCAACAAGCGCACCAGATCGACCTTCTCGAAGTGATACTGTTTGCCCCGGGAGTAAGTCAGAAACTCGCTGATAATGCCGTTCAGGCGCTGCGATTCCCGGGTCACGATCTCCAGCAGGCGCCGGTGTTCCTCGTTCATTTCGGGGATGCCCGAGAGCATGCTGACCGAACCGGCGATCGAGGTAAGGGGATTGCGGATCTCGTGCGCGATGGCCGCTGCCAGCCGGCCCACGGCTGCCAGGCGGTCCTGCATGCGCACTTCGCGCTCCAGCCGACGGATCTCGGTGAGGTCATCCAAGGCGTAGACGTAGCCCAGCGTGCCGCGCTCCGGCCCGACCAAGGCGGCTACTCTTACTCGAGCCGTTTTGCGGAAGGTTCCCGCCGTATCGAAACGAACTTCCGCGTGGGTGTTCGATTCGGCATTGGGCAGCGCGTCGAGAAATAAACCGGCGACCGGTTTGCCCAGCAACTGGTCCGGTGTACGCTCGAGAAGTCTCTGTGCCGCGTTGTTGACCAGCGTAATGCGCCCATCGAGGCCGGTGGTGATCAATCCACTGCTAACGGACTGAATAATGTTCTCGTGCAGGATCTGAAGATCCTNNAGCTGGCCAGCCAGATAGGCAACCGCCAGGAACGCAAACAGGTTCACGAGAATGATTCCCCGCAGCGCCTTCAGCTCGGGATGGGTGGTGCAATAGGACGGCACTACTCCGTAGTAGTTGAGTTCAAGGACGGTGCCATAAAGAATGAAAGCCATCGCCGCCACCAGATGCGCCCACACTCGGGGCAACAGGATGCCGGCCACGATGATGACCAGAGGGTAGAGAAAGTTCAACGAACTGTCCCATCCTCCCGTCTCATGCACGACCAGGCTGACCATGATCAGATCGGTCAGGACTTGCAACGAGGCCTGCAAGCGGTGCTCCTGCCAGAAAGACAGCAGGGCTATATAGAAGAGTGAGAGGGTATACCAGAGAAGGATGGTGCTGAGGAAAAGGCGCAGCGGCAGGCGTGTGGGCGTCAACTCTGAGATCGCGAGTTGAATTCCGAACAGGAAGGTCAGGATCAGGATCCGTACTTTGACCAGCCAGGCCAGCCAATTCCGCTCGTCAAATGTCGATTGCATTAAGGTCCCAATACTCTCGCAGAAACATCTCTTGAAGAGCCATCTCTTGAAGAAACATCCGGCGCGGCTGGCTGCGCCGGACCGAATCTCCGCCCGCCCAACGGCCAGCTTTCGCAAAGGTTGGCAGGTCTTCGAAAACCCATGCCGCCGGCCAACCCAATGGTTTTCTTACCCAGCCAACTTGGCGATCATGGCAAACAGAGGCATGTAGAGTGAAATCACGATGCCGCCGATGGTTATGCCGAGCACGCCGATGATGGCGGGTTCCAGCATGGCCAGCATGTCTTTGGTGGCCGCGTCCACTTCTTCTTCGTAGAAGTCAGCGATCTTCTGCAACATGTTGTCCATAGCTCCGGTGGCTTCGCCGACGCCGATCATCTGCGTCACCATGTTGGGAAACACTCCACATTCCTTGAGCGGGTCCACGATGGTGCGGCCTTCTTCAACGGCTTTCCGCACTTTCATGAGCGCTTCTTCCAGCACCGCGTTGCCCGAGGTCCTGGCGGTAATGGCTAGACCTTCCAGGATGGGCACGCCCGAGGTGATCAAAGTGCCCAGGGTGCGGGTAAAACGGCCCACAGCGATCTTGCGCAGGAGTGGCCCGACGATCGGCGTAAAGAGCAGCATTTTATCGAAGTAATAGCGTCCTCGCGGGTGCTTGCGGATCTGCTTAATGCCGAACACGATACCAATGGTGCCGACGATGAAGACCCACCAGAAACTCCCCACGAACGCGCTCAACCCCATCACGATACGGGTGGGAAGAGGCAGGGCAACACCCAGGCCAGCAAAAAGGTTGGAGAAGATGGGCACCACCCACTTGAGCAGGGCGCCGACAATCAGCGTAGCAATGCTGACCACTGCGACGGGATAGATCAATGCCGACTTCACAGCCGATTTCAGGCGAACGGCTTTCTCGACGTACACCGCCAGCCGCTGCAGGATGACGTCCAGAATGCCGCCGGTTTCACCCGCTTCAATCATGTTGGTGGTGAGGTCGTCGAAGACATTAGGGTAGAGCCGCATGGCGTTCGCCAGCGTCGCGCCCCCTTCCACCGTGGTGCGGACGCCGGTCAGCGTCTTCTGGAACGACTGGTTTTCCTGGTTCGCCGCCAGGATTTCCAGACACTGCACCAGAGGCAGTCCGGCATCGATCATGACCGAGAACTGACGGAAGAAAATTGCGATGTCCTTGACCTTGACTCTGCCCGATCCGAATGTGGGCATGGCAAACTCTTTGCCCTTTTCGCGGATTGCACCCGGCGTAATGCGCTCGCGCCGCAATTGCTGTCCCAGCGCCTGCTTGTTCGGCGCCACACGCTCCCCGGAAATTTTCTGTCCGGAGGCATCTTTGCCGGAAAATGTGAAGACTGGCATGGTTTTAGATTCTCCTCAGTGTCGTCGCTGCTTGCTGAATCTTCCTTGCGGCTTAAACTTGTCCTGCCTTCCCCACCGCGCCTAGCCGCCACGCGCGATGGGTTGTCAAATGCTCTAGCCTTTCACCGCTCCGCGCGCCATGTTCGATCCGGACGCGCCCCCCCGGTTGGTCAAGCCGGCGCCGCGGTTAATCATTTCCTGAAGCTCGTCTTGATTGCTGGAGCGCTGCAGGGCAGTTTCCAGCGAAACCTGCTTCTGGTGGTACGCCGTGGCCAACGCCTGGTTGAAGGTTTGCATGCCGAACTTGTCCTGTCCGGACTGCATCGACGAATAAACCTGGTGGATCTTGTCTTCCCGGATCAGATTGCGCACTGCGGGGTTCGGAATAAGGATTTCCATAATCATGCAGCGGCCCTTTCCGCTTATGGTTTGGAGCAGGCTTTGGCACATGATGCCTTCGAGCACCAGCGAAAGCTGGGCACGAATCTGCGGCTGCTGGTGCGCGGGAAACACGTCAATGATGCGGTTGATGGTGGAAGTTGCCGAGTTGGTATGCAGAGTGCCGAAGGTCAAGTGTCCGGTTTCGGCGATGCGCAGGGCCGACTCGATGGTCTCCAGGTCGCGCATTTCCCCGATCAGCACAACGTCCGGGTCTTCACGAAGAGCGGCTCGCAAGGCATCGGTAAAGCTCTTGGTATCGGCGTGCAGCTCGCGCTGGTTGACCACGCAGTTCTTGTTCATGTGCACGAACTCGATGGGATCCTCGATGGTAAGGATGTGCTCGTGCCGCTCGCTGTTGATCTTGTCGATCATGGCGGCCAGGGTCGTGGATTTGCCGGAACCGGTGGGTCCCGTCACCAGCACCAGACCACGCGGCTTGTCGCAGAGCTTGCTGACTACCGCCGGCAGGCCGAGCTGGTTGAAAGACTTAATCTCGAAGGGAATCAGACGGAACACGGCCGCGGTTGCGCCACGCTGGTTGAAACAGTTGGCGCGGAAGCGGGCCAGCCCCTTTAATCCGAAAGAGAAGTCCAGTTCGAGGGTTTCTTCGAAGCGGTGCTTCTGGGAGTCTGTCATGACGCTGTAGGCCAGTTGCTTGGTCTCGGCGGGCGTCATCTGCGGAAGGTCCAGCGGCACCAGATGTCCGTGCACCCGAATTTGGGGCGGCGAATTGGTGGTGATATGGAGATCGCTGCCATTCATCTCCAGCATCCTTTTCAGCAAATCACTTAGTGACAAACCCATAATCGTGATCCCTTCCTTGTCTCTTAACCTCTAACGAATTAGTGAATGGTCTCGCGGGCAACCTCTTCCAGAGTGGTCATGCCCGCGGCCACTTTGATCAGGCCGCTGCGCCGGAGTGTAATCATGCCGCGCTCGATGGCCTTCTTTTTCAATTCGACCGCCGAAGCGCCTACCAGCACCAGCTCCCTGATTTCATCGTCCACTTCCATGACCTCGTACAAACCGCAGCGGCCCTTGTATCCCGTGTTGTTGCAAATGGGGCATCCTTTGCCTTTCCGGATCTGAACCTTCTTTGCTTCCTCCGGCGAGTATCCTTCTTCGATCAGGGTTTGCACCGGAACGTCCACGGGCTCCGAGCATTCCTTGCAAACGCGCCGAACCAGGCGCTGGGCACAGATCAGGTGAACCGAGGTCGCTACCAGGAAGGGCTCAATGCCCATGTTCATCAACCGCGTAATGGTCTCGGGCGCGCCGTTGGTGTGCAGAGTGGAAAGTACAAGATGGCCGGTGAGAGCGGCCTTGATGGCAATTTCGGCGGTTTCGAAGTCGCGGATTTCGCCGACCAGAATGATGTTCGGGTCCTGCCGCAGGAAAGAACGCAGGGCCGCGGCAAAATTCAATCCAATCTGCTCTTTCATCTGCACCTGGTTGACGCCGCCCAACTGAAATTCGACCGGATCTTCGGCCGTCATGATGTTGGTGTCGGGCTGGTTGAGGCGCGAGATGGACGAATAAAGCGTGTTGGTTTTTCCTGACCCCGTAGGCCCGGTGACCAGCACCATGCCATAGGGTTTGAGAATGGCCTTCTCGAACTTGACCAGAGACTCTGGCTCAAAACCGAGCTTGGTCATGTCGAGGCGGAGGTTCTCCTTGTCGAGCAACCGGAGCACGATTTTCTCGCCCCACAGCGTGGGCAAGCTGCTGACACGGAAATCGAGCTGCTTTTTGCGGCCACCGATGTTCATTTTCAGCATGATGCGGCCGTCCTGCGGCAGCCGCTTCTCGCTGATATCGAGCTTTGCCATGATTTTCAGGCGGGACGTGATCGCGTCCTTTAGCTTCATCGGCGGCGACATAATCGACTGCAACACGCCGTCAATACGGAAACGAACCCGGAACTCTTTTTCGTAGGGCTCGATGTGTATATCGCTGGCTCCGCGCTTGACTGCATCGGTGAGCACCAGATTCACCAGCTTGACCACCGGAGCTTCGTCTGCCGCTTTCTCCAGCTGCGACAGCTCCATCTGCTGCTCTTCCGCTTGTACCTCGATGTCGCTTTCGTTCATCTCCGACATCGACTGCATCACGGTTTCAAGATCTTCTTCCTTGGTGCCCGCCCCGTAGGATTTGTCGATGCCCGCCAGAATGGAACTCTCGGAAGCCACGACCGGTTCGATGTTGAAGCCGGTCATGAACTTGATGTCGTCCATGGCGAAGACGTTGGTCGGATCGACCATCGCGATGGTGAGCGAGGCGCCTACGCGGCTCAGCGGAAGAATCTGGTAGCGCTTCGCGGTTTCAAACGGAATCAGCTTGACCACGGCCGGATCAATTTCAAAATACGAAAGATTGATGGCCGGAACGCCATACTGTCGGGAGAGAAAATTTGTGACATCCTCATCCGTCAGGAAGCCGAGCTTCACTAAGGCGGACCCCAGGCGGCTGTTCTGCTCCTTCTGGGCCTTGGTCGCTTGTTCCAACTGCTCTGGGGTAATGATCTTCTCTTTGACGAGAAGGTCACCCAGCCGTTGAGACATACTTCGATCTCCTATCCACGTAGTAGGACGATGCACGGCAAAACATCGCCGGCACTTTACCCAAAGCGCTGCTTTTTGCTGTGGGAGAAAAGCAGTGTCTTCGTGGTGACATAAATTGTCACCGCAAGTTGATTACCGTACCAGTTACCGTGGTACTTGGACTCATCGCTGCCCCGGAGCGGTTGCGGGTTGTGCCTCGGAACCCGCGCCAGATGACCTTTTGTTTTGGGCAGATCCAAAATCTAGGCTGCGGTACATGCACTTTGGTAACCGGCGGTAAGCGAGGCTCCAGCCGAGTTGGACCGGCTTGCGACCGGGGTACACTCAACAGTGAGGGACACGTAACTTTGCGGGCGGGCGCGAGAAAGCATCAGATTCGAACCTACTACCACGTTTTGTTTCAAGCGTGGGGACCGCAGCATTGGTGGCCGGCACAGTCGCGGTTTGAAGTGGTCGTGGGCGCTTATCTGACGCAGAACACCGCGTGGACGAACGTGGAGAAAGCCTTGGCGAATCTTCGCTCAGCCCACCTGCTCAGCGTGAAAGGAGTCCGGCGGGCATCTTTGACAGAACTCGAACGCTTGATTCGCCCCGCCGGCTATTTCCGTCAGAAAGCAAAGCGGCTGAAAATCTTTGTCGCGTTTCTGGACCGACACTACGAAGGTTCTCTCGCGAAATTGTTCGCGCGCCCCACGGAAAAGCTTCGGGAAGAACTCCTCAATCTGCATGGCATCGGCCCCGAAACTGCCGATTCCATACTGCTGTACGCCGGCAACCATCCAGTCTTCGTGGTGGATGCCTACACGCGCCGGATGCTGGCTCGGCACGAGATCCTTCCGGAAAAAGCCGCTTATGAAGAGATTCGGGAACTGTTTGAGGGCGCGCTGGCGCCCCTGGCGCAATCCCCGGCCGACTCCGGCGAGGCCGGGAATCAGCCGTTGGCAGCGGGATTCGCCGGCGCTGCGCATCCTCCGTCGGCGATGAGCACGACGAAACGCACGCCTCTGGCCCAGGTCTACAACGAGATGCATGGCCTTATCGTTGGGGTCGGAAAGAATTACTGCAGAAAATCACAGGCGCGCTGTGACGAATGCCCTTTACAGAAGTTCCTGCCCCATTCGCGGAAGTACTGACGATCATCTACTTTACATTCACGGTCCCCAAGGACGGCTGAAGAGCCACGTGCAAGAGAAAGAAGGATGCCGCCCCGACCAATCCCGCGCCTGGGAAGGTGAGTATCCAGGCCCACATAATTCTTTTACCCCATATCCATCGGACGTAATGCCATCCCCTTACCGCTCCCACTCCGGAAATGGCACCGCCGATGGCGTGAGTGGTTGAGATAGGAACTTTGGCCATCGTAGCCAACCCGATGGTCGCTGCAGCGGCCACCTCTGCGGAGAAGCCGCCGATGGGNNAGCGTGCCCAGAGCCATGGCCGCGTGACAGCTCAGAATGATCCACCAGGCGATCTCCTGCTTACGCCACAAAAAGGTGCCGCCACTTACCCACTCTTCTTTCCCCGCTGCCAGCAGCAGGGCAACAATGATGCCCATTGTTTTTTGCGCATCATTTGTCCCATGGCCCAGACTGTAGGCTCCGGCAGATACAAGTTGGAGTTTGCGGAACACACCTTCGGCTTTGTGACGCGGAGACTTATGAGAAATCCAGGTGACAGCCACCATGACGATGTACGCCAAAACAAATCCAAATATCGGCGACACAACGAGGAACGTGATCACGGGCACCCATCCCTTTAGCAGAAGGACCTTGAACCCTGCTTTGGCGATGGCCGCGCCCGCGAAACCACTGATGATGGCGTGCGAAGAACTGGTCGGCAATGCCAGCCACCAGGTCAGGATGTCCCATGAGATGGCTCCCAGCAGACCCCCGAAAACCACATAGACGTCGACCGCATGGGGATCAATGAGATGGCTGCTGATGGTTTGGGCTACCCCTGTTCCGAAAATGAACGCGGCCGCAAAGTTGAAAAACGCCGCCCATAGGACGGCTGCCAGAGGAGACAGGACGCGCGTCGTTACCACGGTCGTGACCGAGTTGGCGGCATCGTGGAAGCCGTTGAGAAAATCGAAAACCAGCGCCACGCCAATTACGAAGAAGACAAGATATAGCATCGGAGGCCTACCCGTTCTTCAGCAGGACTCGACCCAGGGTACGGGTCACATTCTCGCAATGCTGAATTGCGTCCTCCAGCATGTCGTGCAATTCCTTCTTTTTCATCACCTCCAGAGGATCGGGCGACCCGGAGAAAAGTTCAGAAAGAAATGCATAGCGGTTGGTGGCCGCCTGTTTTTGCAGGGCGTGAATCTCATTGAGTTGTCCGGAAAGCTCTTTCAGTTTCTTGTCGTCGCGCAGCTTGCTCATAACCTGATCTAGCGCCGTAGCTACTTTGCAGAGAATGTCGGATTGGCTTCGAAGATTGGGATAGAGCTCAGTTATCTTGTACAGAGAAAAGCGGCGCCCCACGTCGGCGACGCCCTCGATTACGTCGTAGAGGTCGGTGATGAGTTGCATGATGTCTTCGCGGTCGAGAGGTGTGATGAAGGCGTCGTCCAATCGTCCCAGGGTCGTTTCCATCACTTGGGCCGCCTCCACCTTGGCCTTCTCAATCTGATCGGGAAGACCATCGACCGTGGGAAAGCGACCGACCAAGTCATTCATCAGCTGCGCGGATGACTTGGCCAAATGCGATAATTGTTCGATCTGGTCAAAGAACTTCTCGTCTCGGGGCACAATTTTCCACATTTGATCTTCCTAGGTCCGGGAATTAACCATTTTAAGATGTTGTTGTGTGGTTCGTGGAAGTGGAAGCCCCAATGTTAATAGACGAATAATTTTGACTTGATCGACCGTTTGACGCGGATGATCAAGGAGAGCCGAGCGTTGAACAGCGACCGCTGGTTCCCATCTGATTTTCAGGCGGCCAATGCTCTGGGAGCCAGTCATAACTCTTCGCGCCACAACCTCAGATGTTGCATCCAAGGAGAGTGGCAAGATTTTGGTTGGAGGGGTCTTGGCAAGATGGATGAAGAAATCGTTAAACAGATCCTCGATGAGCTGTTTTCTTCCTTTGAAGATGCAGAAACTCAGAGTGCTGCTCTTTTGCTGTTTCTAAAAGATCAAGGAATCGCGACCGAGGAGAAACTTGCACCCTACTTTGAGCAAGCAGCAAACACCAGCGAAGTGCGATGGCGCGCGGCCCGAGTGAGGATGGGCGCTCTGCTGGCTTCTGCCCTGAAGACTCCAGAGCCCGCGGCAGAAAAGAAGATTACTCGAGCGCAAGAGAAGAACGTGGAATCGACCGCAGATGTTGATACCAAGGAGGCGGAAGGGCAAACTCCAGAACCCAAATCTGAGCCTCCCAAAAACGAGGCAGGAGGCGCCACTCCCCAGGAAGATGCGGTTGAAAACAATCAGAAGAGCCAAGACAAGAAACCCCGATGAAGGAGCGACCACCCCTCCGGGACGAGCCGGCAGGCCCAATGCCTGCGTTGCTTATTCCGCTGCTCGGATTGCGATACCCAAAGAGCTGCCATCATCACGAAGTCACGAGACCTGGGTTATAAGGCGGCGGCTGAAGGGCAGTCCGTCGATTGGCTAACGCCCGGCCGCCGCACTACGAGCGCCCTGGTTCCAGGCCAATAGTTTCGACATCGCCTGATGGTCGGCGGGTCGGGAGAAAAAGTATCCTTGCGCCATCTCGCAATTGAGCTGCGTGAGTTGGGTTACTTGCTCCTCTGTTTCTGTTCCTTCGGCTACGACTTTCAAGCCTAGATTGTGGGCGAGCATGATGATACTGCGCACGATTTCCCGGTTTTCCGGGTCGCTGCTCATGCTGGAAACAAAGGACCGGTCGATTTTCAAGGTGTCGACTGGAATCTGCCGCAGGCGGCCGAGAGAGGAATAACCGGTGCCAAAATCGTCGATGCTCAGGCGAACACCGAGTGCCTTCAACTGCGAGAGCACTTGACCAGATTTTTCCGCCTGTCCCATGGCAATCGTCTCTATGATTTCGATTTGCAAGCGGCCTGGATCAAGCCCGGTCTGATCGAGGGACTTACGGATCTCGCTGACTAGGTCGGGGTGGGCGAACTCCTTGGACGTCAGGTTCACGCTCATGCTCAGGGGCGGACCGGAGGGAAATTCAGATTGCCAGGACTGCAGTTGTAGGCAGGCCTCGCGCAGCAGTTGCCGATTCATAGGAATGATAAGCCCGGTCTCCTCGGCCACAGCGATGAACTCTATGGGTGACAGGACGCCCTCCGGACGTTGCCAGCGGGTGAGGGCCTCAAAGCCTATGATCTTGGCAGTCTGCAAAGATACAATGGGCTGGTAGTAAACGCGGAATTCTCCCTGCTCGAGGGCCTTACGCAGGTCTGTCTCTAGCCGCAAACGCTTCACTGCATCCGCGTGCATGGCCGTGTCAGAAACCTCACAACGGGCCTTCCCCGCCCGCTTAGCACGGTACATGGCGATGTCCGCATCTCGCAGAAGATCCTCCGCGTGGGTGTGAGGGCTCGTGCTCGCGGCGATTCCGATGCTTGCCGAAACTACTATCTTCTGTTGGTTTACCACGAAGGGGGTGGCAAGTTCGGCCTGTACGCGTTCCGCGACCCGAACTGCTTCGATGGGGTCCCGGATATCGTCCAGAAGGATCGTAAATTCATCACCACCGAGTCTCGCTAACGTGTCGCCATTGATGGTCTCGCCATTGATGGTCTCTTCACCTACGCCACTGTGGTGAGGCCGCGAGACAGTATCGGACTGCCTGACCACTTCCTTCAATCTTTGCCCGATTTTTACTAGCAGCTCGTCGCCGGCAGTGTGGCCCAGGCTGTCGTTGAAGATCTTGAACTCGTCGACATCGATAAGTAACACGGCAAATTTGTAGTTGGTGTGTCTCTTAGAGAGTGTTAGCGCATGCTGCAATCGGTCCAGGAAGAGAGCACGGTTGGGCAGATTTGTAAGTCCGTCGTGGAATGCATTGTGAGCCAACAGTTCTTCAGCCCGTTTCCGATCGGTGATGTCGCGGTTAACGATTACAAGCTTGTCCGTCTGTCCTTTTGCATTTCGGATTGGGCTCGCGGTGGATTCCAGAGTGCGCCAAGAACCGTCTCGATGGCGCACTCGGTACTCCAGCCGTACTCCAAAGCCGGTCTGACGGGCTTTTTCTGCAGCTTGCACCACTCGCGGGCGATCGTCGGGGTGAACTTGCTCGAACGACGAAGTGTTCTTCAAATCCTCGGGAGAATACCCCAGAACTTTTTGATAGGCAGGACTGTTGTACAGGCGGCGACCTTCGTTATCGACGAGCGCGATCATATCGGCTGCATTTTCGCTGATGAGTTGAAAAAGCTGATCTCGCTCCGCCAGCCGACGTCGAACACGGTGGAGTTGCCGGTACTGGTAGATCGTGTAGAAGTCGAAGAGCAATACGAGAGCTGCCAGGCCACGAACCCATTCTCTGAGGTCGAACCAATACTGGGAGTCCTTCCAACGAAACCAAGGAAAGGTGAAGGAGACGATGCCGAAGGTCAAGGCCAGAGTTACGGCGATGGCGAATCCCCACAGCGACCATTCGCGCCCCTCGATCTGTCGCATCTGCGTCGGAATCGACTCAGGGCTGTTCTGCGTCACTTCTTGAAATGCCTGCTGACTCATGCGGCCGAAACCTGCTCTCGCTGCTTTACGGATATTACTCTTCGAAAAAACGTACAAGGAGTTACGAAAGTTCGGCTGTTTTGGGTTGCAGCACGGTCAGGGCATGCTTGAACAGAGCGGGCTGCACCGCGATCCGGTCCCGGGGGATTCACTGAGAAATACCCCTGGATTACCTCCCCATTCGCACGGCACTCGCGGGCAGGGCTGCCCTTCGATCGCGCCTACCGGCTCCAGGCCGCCTCCCGCGTGATGTTGGAAGAGCCCTCGGCGGAACGCGCGCCCGCTCATTGACCCTGCTTCGGCGATTTGGGAGCAGCCGCATCTGCATCTATAATGAGTTCCGGTCGGCTNNAAAACTTCCAACCGCAAGCGGGTCATGATCCTGCTGACGGTCGCGTTTTTCCTGCTGCTCGCGATTTTGGTTTCTCAGACCGCATTTAACGAAACCATACTCAGCCCCGGCACCAACCAGCAGACCGTGGTTTTTTATGCCCTCTCGCTGCTGATTTCTCTTCTGTTCGTCGCTCTCACCTTCGTATTGGCGCGCAACCTGCTGAAACTGCTTGCCGAGCGCCGTCTGGGCGTGCTGGGGTCGAAGTTCCGCACGCGGATGGTAGTGGGAGCGCTGCTGCTGTCATTCGTTCCAGTCATGGTGATGTATTGGTTTGCCTACGGACTGATGAACCGCTCGATTGACAAGTGGTTCTCCACGCCGGTCGAGGAGGTTCGTGCCGACACCGATGCCATGGCTTCGTTGCTGGCCAGCTANNGCGGCACAGAACGCGCACTCGCAAGCCGTCGACATCGCTGCCTCGCCGGAAACGAAGCGCGCGTTTGAGGGCCATGGATTCTCCGCCGCGGTCGAGGAATTTCGCAGCCACGAACCCACTTTGCGAGGCGGATTTGTCCTCGCGATAGAAAACGGGGTTGCCGAGGCGAGCTTCGGTGTTCCCGCTCCCTGGCCGCAATTGAAAGAAAGGCTGCCCCTGGCGCAGGTTGCCGCCGGCCAGCCCGCCCATTTCACGTGGGAGCAAACCGAGTACACAGTGGGCAGCGCCCCCGTTGGCAAGGATGGCCTGATTGTGGTGGCGATGCCGCTGCCGCCAGAGTTCTCGAGGACGGTGAAGCAGATTGAGGCTAGTCAGCAGCGCTATCTTCAGTTGAGCCTCGAGCGCAAGCATGTGCGTCAGACCTATATGGGCCTGCTTCTGCTGCTGACGATGATCGTGCTTTTTGTCAGCACATGGCTCGCTCTGTTTCTCTCGAAGCTCGTGACCCGGCCCTTGTCTGCGTTGGCCGAGGCGACGCAGGAGATCTCTCGCGGACGTCTCGACTATCGGATCGACGTGAGCGCCGCCGATGAAATTGGCGATCTGGTTCGTTCCTTCAACCGCATGGCGGAAGAACTGGAGACCAGCCGGCGGCAAATCGAAGCTTCCAGCCGCGATGTCAGTGCTGCCAATGCTGAACTGGACCAACGCCGCCGTCAGATGGAGACCATCCTCGAGAGCATCCCCACCGGAGTGCTGTCGCTCGATGCCGCGCGGTGCGTTACGCACGCCAACCAGGCCCTGCTGCGCATATTCCATCCCGAAGGCTATGAGGACGGAGAACACCTGCTGCGGGGGGCGCGCCTAGCGGACGTATTTCCGCCGGAAGTGATGCAGGATCTGGAACCGCTGCTGCGCCGCGCCGATCGCATGGGCATGACCACCAGCCAAATGGACGTGCCGCTGCAGCGCGCGTCTCTCAACGTGGCGGTCACGGTGGCGACTCTGCGCCATCAGGACGAACGCTCGGGATACGTGATCGTCTTCGAAGATCTCTCCGATCTCCTGAAGGCGCAGAAGCAGGCGGCCTGGCGCGAGGTGGCGCGACGGGTGGCGCATGAGATCAAGAATCCACTTACGCCCATCGCACTTTCCGCGGAACGTATTCAGCGTCATCTGGAGCGGGCCACGCCCTCCGACCCGGCATCGCTCGAAGTCATCCGCGCCTGTGCCCAAACCATTGCCGGCGCAGTCGAAACGGTTCGCCGGCTGGTGGATGAGTTCTCCACGCTGGCGCGCTTCCCCGCGTCGAATCCGCACCCGGCGGATATCAACGAGGTCATCGAGCGGGCGCTCTCCATGTTCAATGGGAGACTGGACGGCATTGGTCTGCACAAGTCGCTGGCTCCAGACCTGCCGAAAGTCATGGCGGACGCGGAGGCAATTAAACGGGCCATCGCCAACCTCGTGGATAATGCCGCCGAGGCTATCCAGGATTCGCTGGTGCGCGAGATCCTGATTTCAACCTCGCTGGTGGCCAGCCGCGACGCGGTCGAAATCACCGTCGCGGATACCGGCCATGGCGTGACCCGCGAGCTGAAAGAAAGACTCTTTCTGCCTTATTTCTCCACTAGAAAGCGCGGCACCGGCCTCGGCCTGGCGATCGTGAGCCGCGTCATCGAAGAGCATCACGGATCCATTCGCGTGGAGGAAAACCAGCCGGCTGGAGCGCGCTTCATCGTGGAGCTTCCGCTGGTTCCTGACTCCGCGCTGGCCGCGGTCACGGCGCAGCATGCATAAAATTCTCATCGTTGACGACGAGACCGGCATTCGTGAATCGCTCGAGGGAGTGCTGGCCGACGAAGGCTACGAAGCTGCAACGGTTGCGAGCGGGGAAGAGTGCCTCAAGCTGCTGCGGCGCGAGCACAGCTATGAAGTGGTGCTGCTCGATATCTGGCTGCCCGCCATGGATGGCCTGGAGACACTGGAAAGAATCCGCGAGATGGATAACCCTCCCGAAGTGATCATGATCTCGGGCCACGGCACGATTGAAACTGCCGTGCGCGCCACCAAGCTCGGCGCTTACGACTTCCTGGAGAAACCGCTCTCCATTGACAAGACGCTGATCCTGGTCAAGAACGCGATCGAATCCAAGAAATTGCGGCACGAGAATGTCGACCTCAGGAAACAGCTTTACGCCAAGAGCGTGATCGTCGGCGACAGTATTCCAATGAAGGCTCTCCGCCAGCAGATTGGCCTCATGGCGCCCACCAACGGGCGCGTTCTGATTTACGGCGAGTCCGGCACCGGGAAGGAACTGGTCGCCCACGCGATCCACGCACAAAGCTTGCGCAAGGACGAGACTTTTGTCGAGGTCAACTGTGCGGCTATTCCGGAAGACCTCATCGAAAGCGAACTGTTCGGGCATTACAAGGGATCGTTCGCAGGAGCAACTGTCGACAAGGAAGGCAAGTTTCAAAAGGCAAGCGGTGGGACACTGTTCCTTGACGAAGTGGGCGACATGAGCCTGAAAACGCAATCGAAGGTGCTGCGCACTCTGGAGGAGCAGCGCGTTGCTCCCTTGGGGGGAGATAGAACCATCGTGGTCGATGCTCGAATCATCGCCTCCACCAACAAAGATCTGGAAGAGGAAATTTCCCGGGGAAATTTTCGCGAAGACCTGTTTTACCGGCTGAACGTGATCCCCTTTGTTGTGCCCCCGCTGCGCGACCGCAAGGAAGACATTCCGCTGTTTGCGCGGCACTTCCTGAAAGACCTGGCCGCGACCTACGGGCGGCGCCCACGCGAGATCAGCGACGACGCTGTCGAGGCTCTGATGCGCTATTCCTGGCCAGGCAACGTGCGCGAGTTGCGCAATCTGATCGAACGGATAGTGATCATGCACCCCACCACCACACGATTCGACCGCAAGCATCTGCCCCCGCTGGTTTACCGCGACGGCCATCGGCGCGCGGCGCGCAGCGAGTTCTCCACGCTGCACCAGGCCCGCGACGCCTACGAGCGGGATTTCATTCTTAAAAAGCTCGACGAGAATCACGGCAACATCACCCGCGCCGCCGAAGTGCTGGGCCTCGAGCGCAGCCACCTCTACCGCAAGATGAAAACGCTCGGCATAGCGGTGAAAGAGTAGGAGTGCGCGCGCCCTGGCCGGGATCGAAGCTCTAGTGTTTCACCATGCGGATTTCAGTGCCGTTCTTTCTAAACTCCACTTTGTCCATGAGTTGGTTGATGAGAAAAATCCCGCGCCCATGATTGGAATAGATGTTTTCTCCGACCGTGCAACTGGGAGTGGCTTCAGGACTAAAGCCAGCGCCTGGATCTCGCACCACAATCAACACACTATGCTCATCGTCGCCGCTCACCAGGCACTCCACCGTCTTGGTGGGATCTTCTCTGGCGCCGTGAATCACCGCATTGGCCAGCGCCTCCTGCAGCGCTAACTCAATCGCATCCTCTTTGCCGTCCCCGCTTTTTATCTGGCGGACAACGGCCATCACTGCCTGCACCACGGGATCCACCGCCTTGCGATCGGCGGACAGCGTTACCCGCAAAAGCAATTGCAATTTGTCCGGATCAAAATCTTTTTCGGGAAGAGGTTCCTCGGAAGAATCACCTGATGGCATGTTTGACTCGTTCTTGGATGCAGCCTCCGCTGTTCATTGATTCTAGCTGGTAACCCGCAGTACAACAAACTCGAACCGACGGACGGAACAGAGCCAAACTCGAAACTGGCAGGGACAGCGCCAATCCGACATATTGTCGTTCATCGCCCCCCGTTTCTCCGGGCGGTGTTTCCTTCGGAAGGCGCAAGGGGCAGCGCTTTTGCTGCCTCGGCCCGCCCATGGGTCAAATGCTCCAACTGCCTTCTCCAGTCGAGTTCTTCCACAAAGCCGTGCGATTCCCGCCAGTTCGGCTGAACCTTAACGTAAAGTTCAAGAAAAACTTTCGTCTCCAACCTCCGCTCGATCTGCAAGCGGGCAGACGTACCAATCCGCTTCAGCATCTCTCCCTTTTTTCCAATCAGGATGCCTTTCTGGCCTTCGCGCTCGCAGTAAATCGTGGCGGAAATGCGCGTTAGCTTGGCCCCCTCCTCGAAACTGTCAACCACCACAGCGGTGGCGTATGGAAGTTCTTGCTCGGTTTCGACGAGCACGCGCTCGCGAACGATTTCCGCGGCCATGAAGCGCGCCGGCTGGTCCGTGATCTGGTCTTCTGGAAAATAGGGACGTCCGGCGGGCAAAGCCGCCGTGACCTGCTTCAGCAGGAGGTCGAGTCCATCCCGCTTCAACGCGGAAATTGGGATGATCTCGTGAAATTGGTGCAGCTTTTTGTACTCCTCAATCAGCGGCAACAGCTTGCCCTTGCCCCCTCGCAGCACATCCACTTTATTCAGGATTAGGCAAACTTTCGTCGGCGAATGCTTCAGCATCTGTAGAGCGAACTCATCGCGTCGATCCAGCTTGCGCGTTGCATCCATGATCAGAAGGACAAGATCGCAGCCTTCGAGCGCTTCCCGCACTTCGACCATCATCTTGCGGCCCAGCGAGCTGTCTGGTTTGTGCACGCCGGGAGTATCGATCAAGACAATCTGCGCAGCGTCGCGGCCCTTACCCTTGGGCAGGTTGACGATGCCTTGGATTCGATTGCGCGTGGTTTGCGGCTTGGGCGAGATGATGGCGAGTTTTTCGCCCACGAGAGCATTGAGCAAGGTCGACTTGCCGGCGTTCGGACGGCCGAGAATGCAGACAAAACCGGAGCGGAAGGGCATAGATGCGGGCTTTAGCTTTCGGGCTTGGGCAAAATCCTAAAACTGAGACGCAACCGCCACAGTATGATAGCCGACGCCCAGCGCCCACATTCCGACTATATCAGGCTATGGCCGCTTCTTCTTTCGCAGCGACGTATCGGCACAAGCTGCGGCGTGGGCCAGTTCGATCAGATCTGGATGCCCTTGGCCTCCTGCTCACCTTCGATGCGTCTCACCTTCCGTGCGATGTCGAGCGTCACGGGATGTACGGGCACATCTCGGCACAGTCGCTTGATAAACTCCGTGCGTCGCTCTGGATGCGCTTGCGTCGGGTGCGGTAAGACCCGTGCACGAGTCGGCGACCACGCACCGGCTCGACGCGCACCACCACGATCGGTTCGCGCCCCTCGATGACGATCTCGGCCCCGGCGCGCACCCGCGCCAGCACATCCGCAAAGTTGCTGGCGGCTTCCGCTTCCGAGATGTGGATGATGTTCTTCGCCATAGGCAGCCTTATATCGCTCGGCAATAAACGATGGACAAGAACGTGGCGATCGGAAAACTATGCATTTCTAACATGCGAAATCGTGATGCAAAGAACCAAATGTTTATGCGGGTTCCAAGAAGCTTTTGAACACTGTTCCAACAAAACAGGAAGGCAAGCCTCTGGACCTCCAGGAGAGAGATCCAGCGGCGGGTGAGAGAGCTGTATGGGGGCGAAAACCCTAGGCGGCATGAAAATCCGCAGGCGTAAACGGAACTCCTTCGCAAGCATTTTGGGGCCTCTCGAAATTGCGGAAACCTCTGTTTGCCGAAGCCCGAAAGCCGGAGCCGACGCCCGATTTATATCAGCTTCAGCTGCCGCGGCTGCACCACGGTAATTCTCACGCGCTCCACCTTGCGGTCCGTCGAATCCAGAACTTCAAAGCGTAGGCCGTCGTCATCCACAGTTTCGCCGCGCTGCGGGATGTGCCCTGCGAGCTCACTGACCAAGCCCGCAACAGTGGCCGATTCCCTTCCTTCCGGTTTTGTCCCGAACAACTCGGCGAGGCGGTCCACATCCATTCCGCCGGAAACGATGTAAGACTGATCATTTTCCCGCAAGATCTCCGGTGTCTCATGCTCATCCCGAATTTCGCCCACGATCTCTTCCACCAAATCTTCGATCGTGACCAGGCCGGCCACGCCACCGTACTCATCGACCACGATCGCCATACGGATGTTGTTTTTCTGCATCTCCCGGAGAAGATCGCTGCCAAGCTTGCTCTCGGGCACGAAATAAACGTCGCGCCGCATCAGCGTTTCCAGAGTGCGCTTGGAAGCCTCAGTGTCTGGCACTTGCAATACATCCTGGGCGTAGACGATGCCTTTGATGTTGTGGATGCTTTCCGCATACACCGGAACTCGCGAATAGTGCTTGGTGCGAAGCATTTCGATGAATCGTTCGACCGTGGTTTCCACCGGTACGGCAAACATCTCCGGACGCGGCTTCATGGCTTCGTGCACGGTTTTGCCGCCGAATTCCACCGCGGACTGAATCAGGTCGCGGTCCCCTTCCTGGATAATGCCTTCTTCCTGTCCCGCTTCGATCAACGCATCCACGGCTTCGGCCGCGCTTTCCGGCTGCTCGCCTGTGTTTTGGCGGGTGAGCGATACCACGGACTGCAGGAAACCGAGAACGATGGTCACGGGCAGCACCAGATAAATCAGGATTCGCAGAAGCCACGTCCATCGGATCAGCCAGGTGCCGTCGGTACGCGAGAAAAACACGAATGGCAGAAATTGGTTGAGGACAATGATGACCAGAATCAGGCTGACGGCGGCCTGCAGAATCTCATAAATGCTCCAGCGCTGGTCACCGAAGACCGCGAAGCCCACAAGCAAGGCAATGGTCGCCGTGGTCAACTGCTTGAGCACTGCCATGGAGAGCGAGGCTCGGGCGCGGCTCACGTGCAGTTTGGGCTCAACCTTCTGCTCGAAGACNNCGCGAGTGCGACGCCCCAATTCATGCCGTTCTCCGCCTTGCGCGGGGCGCGCGATCACTGCGTTCCTCGCGGGTTGAAACCTTGCCGGCTCGCGGCTGTTCCCTCTCGATCAGCCCCGCCTCCAACTTCAGTTGCCGTCGCAAGCGGCCCTCTCTGCGGGCCATCTCGCCATTATCGCGCTCGTGATCGAAGCCCGCCAGGTGGAGGATGCCGTGCAGCGCCAGAATCTTCACCTCGTCGGCCAGAGTGTGGCTCAGGCGCGCAGAGTTTTCCCGGGCGATGTCCGCGGAAATTGCCACATCTCCGGCAACGCTCCTGGACTTACTGCGTTCCAGTTGCGGCGATGGAAACGACAACACGTCGGTGGCCTTGTCCGCTCCCCGGAACCGCCGGTTGAGAGCGCGCAACTCGGGACTGTTCGTCACCAATACATTCACCGTGCCACGCAAATGGATCACTCGCCTCGCCCGCAACACAAAGCGTTCGAGCGTTGACGCGCTCAACCCCGCGATTCTTTTTCGGAAGATAACCAACTTGTTCCCAGCGCGCCTACTCGAACCCTACACAAAATAAACAGGAGGGCCCGATTTCAGCCCTCCACAATGACAAGGATTCTATTCTCCCAAAGCTTCTTTGGATCGATCGTTTGCGTTCGACCCCTCCGGGCTCTTCCCTTCGGCGTTCTTCCCGCCTGCCAGTAGCAGCATCTGCTGCTCGGCGACGAGCGCCTTGTGCTCGTCATAGGCACGAATGATCCGCTGTACCAGGTGATGCCGCACCACATCGGACTCGTCGAAGTGAACGAACGTCAAACCTTCCACCCGCTTCAGGATGTCGATCGCTTCCAGCAAACCGCTGCGGCGGGCGTTGGGTAGGTCGATCTGCGTGATGTCTCCGGTAATCACCGCTTTGGAGTTGAATCCGAGGCGGGTGACGAACATCTTCATCTGTTCCGAAGTCGTGTTCTGCGCTTCGTCGAGAATCACGAAAGAATCGTTCAAGGTGCGCCCGCGCATGAATGCGATGGGCGCGATCTCGATGACATTTTTCTCCAGATAGCGGTCCACCTTCTCCGGATCGAGCATGTCATAAAGCGCGTCGTACAGCGGACGCAGGTAAGGATCGATCTTATCCTGCAACGTGCCCGGCAAAAAACCGAGACGCTCGCCCGCTTCGACCGCCGGACGCGCCAGGATGATGCGATTTACCCGCTTGGCCAACAGTGCGGAAATCGCCATAGCCACGGCGAGATAGGTCTTGCCTGTGCCCGCCGGACCAACCCCGAATACCATATCGTGTTTCTCGATCGCCTCGACATAGCGCCGTTGATTCACGCTCTTCGGTTGCACCATGCGCCGTCCCAGCGAACGTTGGCGGCCGGCATCGGCCAGTCCGCGCAGGGTGGCGCTTGCATCCGCCGTCAGAACGCGCAGCATGCCGTTGAGATCGCCGTTGTTGAAGCTGTATCCCGAGCGCTGCAGGCTTTCGTAATCGGCAAACACCTGCTCGGCCCGAGCCACGTCGCGCGCCGCGCCCTCCAGTTCAATGGCGTTTGACCGCAGGTCAATGGTGATGTTCAGCCCGTCTTCCAGCACGCGCACATTCTCATCGCGTGTGCCAAACAAAGTCTCGATGTTGGGACTAATCCCGATGCTTTTCTTCATTCAATCTCTTTGACGAACCATGTAGGCATGCGTCTGGAAACAGTTACAGCTCAGCCACTTCACAGACAAGACAGGATTATGCTTGGAGACGGGACCAGCCGGGATGTTCATGCCCAAAGGGCAAGTCACTACCATTGAGTAAAGCGTACCCCGCGGCGGGGTGGGAGTCAATGNNCACAAAGGGCAACGAAGCAATATGGCTAATCATTTTTCGGCGCTCAAACGCGCCCGTCAGACCGAGAAGCGCACCGCTACCAATCGCGCCAACACCTCCCGCCTGCGCACCGCGCTGCGCACGCTGCGCGAGACCATCGAGAAGGGCGACAAGCAAGCCGCCGAACAGACCTACCGCCAGACGGTTTCCGCGCTCGATAAGGCGATCCAGAAGGGGGCGCTGCACGGCAATACCGCCGCGCGTTACAAGTCCCGCCTCGGCGCTCGCGTCAATGCGATGAAGTAAGCGCGGTTGGCGCTTGGCTTTTGGCTCTCGCCCTTCGGAACAACCTAGGATGGAAAAGCCGAGAGTCGGAAGTGCTTTCTTCCCCCGGTGCTCTCAAAAGTCACACCGGCAATTGTTCCTGCATCCATCCCGGAGTTTCGAGCTTCGGTGCGGCGCTCAAATCCACCACCAGGCGCTCCAGAACCATCCGCTTGCTCACGGGATTCGATCGCAAAGCAAGGTCAGCCTTGGCCACCAGGCGAATCGCACGCGTGAGTTCGCGGCGCGATTTGTAGCGGCGGGCCTGCTTGATGATGTCGTCGGCGGCGAATGGAGGCACGCGGAAACCCTGCCACAGCGCGGCCCACAGCATGCGCTGGTCGCGCACGTTGCGTTCGAGAATCACCAGCATCTGGCGGAAGGTTTTCGCCAACATGAAGATGTGTCCGATCGCGGCTTCGTCGCCATCGCCTGAAGACAGGATCGCATCCAGTACTTCGAGTGCGCGCACACGATCCTTGGCGGAGATGGCGTCGGTCAACTCATACAGCGAACGCTGCTTGGCCGCCAGAACCATCGTCTCTACGTCAACGAGCGTGATGCGACTCCGGGCGCCGACGTAGAGCAAGAGTTTCTCCAGTTCGTTCGAAATCATCATCATGTCAGCGCCCAGCGCATCGACGAGTTCGCGGGCGCCGTCGGGATCGATCGTCACCGCGCGACTGGTGCAATAATCGGAAATCCAGCGCACCGCTTCGCCTTCCTCCACCCGCGCCAGTTCGACGATGCCGCAGTACCGGCCCATGGTCTCGCGGATGCGCTGGTATCGTTCTTTGTCCTGCATGTCCATGCGGCGGACGTCGGCGGGAATGCTGATATGGTCGGCGACGAACACCACCAGCGCGTCGGGATTCGGATTCTTGCAGTAGCCTTCGATGGCGGCGAGTTTTTCTTCATTCGAGCCACGCCCAAAAAGACTCTTCACGCCGCGCACAAAAAAGACCTGGAATGGCGCCAT
This sequence comes from Acidobacteriaceae bacterium, assembly GCA_003156615.1. Next base: position 22,259 of record PMHI01000228.1, read on the forward strand.
CAGAGAGGGTGTGCGAGCGCGGTCGAGAACTTCGGCGAGGTCGTTTTCCGCCAGGTCGAACTCGAACCGGCTGAAGTCGCGCAGACCAGCCGGAACCAGATGCTCGAGGATGGCGTCACGAAAGCGCTCGCGGAAGAACGCTTCGTCCCCAACAAATACGTAGGCCGGACGCAGCTTGCGCGACTCGAGTTCGCTGACAAACCGATCCGCCTGGGCGAAAGCCCGCATCAGAAGTTCTCCTCAGAATGATAACGCGTACCAGCACTGCGTCGTTCGGCAATGAGGCACCACCAGCAACTCACGGCCATTTGAAACGCTAGCATCTAAAAGCCCTCGAGAATGTTGGAGACCAAGGTACGGGCAAAATCCCGAGAGAGCCGCCGGAACGCAGGCGAGTCTTCCTCGAAAAAACTAACCAGGTCTTGCGAAACTTCATACTGCTCGCGAAACAGATAGGAAGGATTCTGGTAGAGCACTTTGCCCTGCCGGTCCGTCAGTGACACCCTCATGCTCACCACCACCAAGACGCTGGCCGCTTGTCCCGTCGTGGTGTTGTAGGTGAGCGGCGACGAAGAGGCTGAGACCACGGTGCCGCGCAGCGTGGCATCGGCAGCATCGCCGGCACTATTCAGAATCTGGTAGTGGGTGCGCGTCGTGAACTCGCGTACCACCGAGGAAGTCAGCAACTGTTCAATGCGGTAAGTGCTGGTCTCGTTTATAAACGCAGGAACGGCAATGGACTTGACGTTTTCGGGAAGCTGCACGGCGTGGCCCGCCGTGTGATATCCGCAGCTAGTGCTGGCCACCGTCCCTGTCAGGAAGATCAATGCCAGCCCGGCGGCCCGGCGAGCCTTCATTGGATTTTTCCCAGGGGACGGGTTGCGATCATGCTCTCGGCGCATTCCACCGCGGTCATGGCCGCGATGCGCAGGTTGTCGGCAGCGGCCCACAGCCAAATCCCGTTCGGCCGGACCGCTTCGCTCTTGAGCGAAACCAGAATGTTGGCCTGACCCGCCGTGTTCACGTTGCTCGGCTGCGAGTCGTCTTCGGCTCGCGCCAGCGTTACGTGATCTCCATCCAGGGCCTGCCACAATCGTTCCTGATCGACGGCGTGCTCCATCTCCAAGAAGATGGCCAGGGCATGGCCGTGAAAAATCGGGGGCTGCAGCAGCATCAGCGCGGGCTGCGGCGCGTCCGTTCCAACGATCTTCAGGTAGTTGCGGCGCACGCGTGCTTCCAACGACTCAAGTGAAAGCTGTGATTTCTGCCCGTAGCGCGCGAGCATGTTGAACGCCACCTGCTCATCGAACACATCCTTCGGCAGCGGCTGGAACGACAGCAAATTGACGGTTTGCCGGTGCAACTCGTCCATGCCTTTCTGTCCCTGCGCGGACGCCGGTTCGAAAACCGTCGCCACCGCGCCCCGGATGGCGCCCGCCTTGCGCGCCCGCAGCAGCAGCAAAGCCAGAGTCACGGCCGCAGGATGAGCCACAACGCAGGGACCCGGCTGCAACTCCGGTTGCCACATCTGTCCACGCTCGCGCTCCATCCAGACAGAGCGCACGCTGGCGCCAGCTTCTTCGTCCAACGCACCGGAAAGATCGATGATTGCACTGCCGGCATCGCGGGCGCGTTTCCAGTTCTGGCGGATACACGCTGCGTCGGCGGCAAAGAAGGTGAAATCCACGTTCGTAAACTGCTCTGCGCGCACGCTCTGGATGAAGTTGACTTCGTCGCCGGTCGCTTCGAGCTGGCCGATCGACTCGTCATCGTCAAGCAGGCG
>PMHI01000228.1:24060-25492 GCA_003156615.1 Acidobacteriaceae bacterium
GCGGGCGGCGGCGGCTGGTTCCGGCGGCGGAATATCCATTGCACGCGCCAGAACACTCCGGAAAATGTATAGAGCAGCGCAACTCCAAACAGCACCGGCTTCGAAAAGAACCAGATGCCAGCGAAGAGCGCCCCAAAAAGAATAATCAAACGGAAGGGATGGCGCGAGCGGAAATCAATGTCTTTGAAGCTGTAGAAGCGCCAGGTGCTCACCATCAGGTAACCCACTGCGGCCACTAACGTCAGCCAGGTCATCGCCGAGTACCAGGATTCGAGCGGAACGCCCGACTGAAAATGAACCACGGCAGCGACGACCCCCGCGCCGGCTGGAATGGGCATGCCGACGAAGTACTTCTTCCCCGGCCGTCCGGGATTCGAAGGCTGCGGGTTGGTCGTGATGTTGAAGCGCGCCAGGCGGCTGGCCCCAGCCATAAGAAACAGGAAGGCGGCAATTGCTCCCAATTGGGTGATCTTGATGTTCCAATTCCACTCGGTGAGCGCAACCGGCGGCATCAGATGAAATCCCCACGTCCAGGCCAGCATCGCCGGAGCCACTCCAAACGTGATCACATCCGCCAGCGAATCGAGTTCCTTGCCAAATTCGCTGCTGGTTCCGGTCATACGCGCCACGCGTCCATCGAGGCCATCGAACAATACAGCAAACCCAATCGCCTTAGCGGCGTTGTCCAAATGCCAGTAATTGAGGGCACTCGCGTGGACTACCTCGAGGATGGCGTAGAAGCCGGCCGCCATATTGCCGGTGGTAAACAACGACGGGAGAATGTACATCCCCTTGCGCATGCGGCGTGGACGCCGCTCGTCCTGATTCGGTCTTGGAGTCGGAAGATCCATCAGCGCATCCCTTCGCTGGCAGAATAATTCCCCGCGCTTGCCAATTCGCCTTTCGGCTGCAGGTAAGCGAGGATGCTTGCTCCGCCCCGAACCCGGTCTCCGACTTTCACTTGCAACACGGCGGAAACATCGAACAAGACGTCCACGCGAGAACCGAACTTAATCAGTCCTACGCGCTGGCCGCGCTCCAGCCGGTCGCCCATCTTCGGATAGAAGACGATCCTTCGCGCCAGCAATCCGGCGATCTGCTTGAAGACGACCACCTGGCCGTCGCCCTCCACGCGGACAATATTCTGCTCATTTTGCTCCGCCGAAGCTTGATTCATGGCGTTCAGAAACTTCCCGCGCTGATAGCGCACTTCACGCACGACTCCCGCAATCGGTGAACGGTTGACGTGCACGTCGAAAACACTCAAGAAGATGCTGATACGGGCCTGCTTCCCCCCACTCGTGGTTACGAATGATACATCCGTAACCTTCCCATCCCCCGGCGACACCAGCGCGCCTGCGGCATCCGGGATAGCTCGCTCCGGGTCGCGAAAGAACCAGAGGAAGAACAACGCAAGCAACAGCGGCACCAG
>PMHI01000228.1:25498-34667 GCA_003156615.1 Acidobacteriaceae bacterium
GTCGGATTCGAAGTGTGTAAGTCCAAGTAAAGAAAAGGCGCCGAGGAGCGCCAGTGGGTGGGTACAAAACGCCTGTAGCGGCGATGGCTGCCTTCAAATGGCCAGAAAATTATGCTACGTGAGTTCCGTACTGCTGCCGATACTGCCGCTCAATCGATTGCATCTGGTCCTTGAGCCGCAGCTTCAGCTTCTTGAGCCGAACTTCCTCAAGCTTTTCGTCTTCGCTGAGATAACGTTTTTGGGTAAGAGAATCAAGACGAGTGGAATACTGCATATGCTCCTGAGCCAGCCTGCGGAACTCATCATGGCTGGTCAGGAGAGTGTCTTTCGGAGTCAGCATCCTGCAGACCTCCAACCGGGATTCACGCCCTAAACCTACCACAGCCCCAAAATCGGTTCAATGCCGAATTCTGGTGCAGTCTCGTTCTGAGAAAGATCGGTGGTGGGCTGGTGATTCCCATTCCCCGAATTTCGCCGGTCGAGGCATGTTCCTCAACGATTGTGCCTGTGAACCAACGTAATGACCCTTGTCCAAAATTGACCAGTAGGCTGGGCGCACTGCGCGATATCCAGGAGTTCCGCTCAACTGAACATGCTTCAAAGCATCCCTGGCTGCGTGGTGCGACGGGCTACCTCGTGAAACCGATTGACGCTCGTGAAGCGTCAGGCCAGCTTACCGACGTTGCCGAAGAGGCGGGATGCGGGCGATTCGAGGGGGAGATTCACGCTCTATGAAACTCGTTATTGTTGACGATATCGCCATCAACCGGGAGCTCCTGCGCGAGGCGTTCGAGGCCGAGGGCCACACCACGCTCGAAGCCGCCGATGGCGTCGAAGCCCTCCAAATCCTCAACCGCGAAAAGGTAGACGCCATGTTGTCGGACATCATGATGCCACGTATGGACGGCTACCGGTTGTGCCACGAAATCCGCGCAACCGACCGCCTGCGCGCCTTGCCGATCGTCATTTACACTTCCACCTACACCTCGCCGAGCGATGAGAAGCTGGCTCTGAGGGTTGGCGCGGACAAATATCTAAGACGGCCTGCACCTTTCGAAACCATCCTCCTCGCGCTCGAAGAAGCTATCACCCTGCCACATACCACCCTGCGACCCGAGGCGTGGCACGATGTCGAGGTGCTCAAGGAATACAGCGATCGGCTCGTGACGAAGTTGGAAAAGAGGAACATCGAGCTTGCCGAAGCAAACGAGCGGCTGACCATCCTCGATCGTGCAAAGAGCGAGTTTCTCGACGTCATCTCTCACGAGTTCCGCACTCCACTCTATGGCCTTTTCACTGTCGGCGAGCTCATTCTGGATGGAATTTCCTCTCCAGAAGAAAACAGTAAACTCCAAGGGGTGTTTGAACGATCTCGCCGCAGAATTCTGTCGATGCTCGATGATGCTTTGCTCCTGACTCGAATCGAGGTCAAGAGGGACCAGTTCGGATCTGTTCCCGTCTCCCTGAGTACGGCACTGATTCGCGCCATTGAGAACGCGACTGAGTTTGCCGACTCCAGACACGTGGCCTTCGCCATGCCATCGGCGAACCTGGACCTCGTCGTGGGCGATGAGGACTTGCTGGTACGAGCGCTTCAGGCGCTGCTTGAGATCGCCGTTACGTTCTCCGAAGAGGGCGCAACTGTCCGCCTGGCACATGAGGTTCTTGCCGATTCACTAAGGGTTATCATTGAGAGTCATGGTAGGACAATCTCCACCACTGCCCTGCCGAAATTCTTTGAGATCTTCTCGGTTGAAGAAACACTGACGCCAGGCGGGGACCTGGGACTAGGGCCTGCCGTGGCATACCGGATTCTTTCCTTGTTCGGCGCTTCGGTCAGCGTCGCAAACCGGGATTCGTCTGGAATACGACTCGCCATATCGTTAAAGCAGGCGGCAAAGAAGGCTACAGCGAGGATCGCGGCGTCGGCCGGTTGAAGCAGGAAAGACTCGATGGGATTTTCCTGGACTTGGAGATACCCAGGCCGGCATGGTTTCGATTTGGCGCGCCTCATCCGCAGGGCGATTGATTCGGAGCGCTATTTCGATCCTCTCGTTTGCGCAACAGGCGTTCGAGCTCATTGGCGAGATCACGCGCATTGATCGGCTTCGAGAGGTAGCCATCGAACCCGGCATTCAAGACGTTGTCCCGGTCATCTCGCATGGCATAAGCGGTAACGGCCAGAACCGGCAGTGTGGCTGACCTGGGATTCTCCCGGAGCCTGCGCATCACGGCAAAACCATCCAATACAGGCATGCCGATGTCGAGCAGCAGAAGGTCCGGCTGGCTCCGTTCAACCATATCGAGGGCCTCTTGGCCGTTGCATGCTTCGATTACGCTGTAGCCGCGATTTCTCCAGCAGCTCGCGAAGCAGTTCGCGGTTGACTGGATTGTCCTCAGCCACGAGAACCTCGGTCATGATTGCCCCACAGACTTCGCCAGCTTGCGGCCTTGAAAAACCCTTCCAACCTCTAGAGTGAGCTGCTGTTGCCAGCCGCCGTTCTTGTGAAATGGCGCCTCGGTTTCGCGAGTGAGATCGTCATTGTTTTTGATGTGAGACAAAACTTCGCGTCCATCCATTTTCGGGAGGTTTAGATCCAGCAAGATAAGATCCGGACATGGAGCGTCGACATAGGCTCCATGACGGTGCAGAAAGGCTAACGCCTCCACGCCGTCGGGAGCAACATGCGACCGAATCGACGGATTGGCGTCACGAAAAGCTTCCTGTGTCAGCGGGAGGTCGCCGGGATTGTCTTCAACCAATAGAACGGGAATGGGCATACTGTCTCCTCGGATGTAATTCATAGCTACCTTTCCTTGCGTCAGATTTCCCTCTCACCGTCACGCGTTTGTATGACAATATCTTGAAGTTTTGCGCCACTAATGTTCCGTAGTTGAGAATTTTCTGAGAATGGACGACTGTCCGCATCGATGCCAAACACCCGAACCGACAGATCTGTGTTGGAACGGGGCTCTGAGGAGTACCGCATAACTTCTAGCTCTAGCCACCATTGTTGATTCTCTCCCCCGCGAGGTCTGTTCAAGAATGCTCATTGTCGCCTTCCTGGACGCACGAAGGTAACGAAAAATCCGACCGCGTAGATGACTGCGGAAAGCCCCAGCTGATCCCATGATTGACCTCTGTGAATCGAACACAGTAGGCGTTCAGGAGGAGAATGCCTATGCCGAGACTGCGTTCAGTGATGCGTTGGCGCAATGCCCGGCGACCGTGGAGTGAGTGACCGAGGGGCTTCAATTGCGCGGAATTCCTGAGTCACCCGGCCTATGTTGTCGCGAATCCAAGCGGTTCCACTGGCCGCAGATTGAAGTGCTTCTGCCGATCGCATAGCGATCGGTATCGCCCGGTGGGGAGATCCTGCCAGTGAGCGCTACTCCGTCATTCCCATGCTGGTTTGATCCTTCAAATGAGGCGACGAGCCGGGATCTTCAATAAGGCTGGTCATTCGGCCGCCAGACCATCTACGCACGACGTGCGCGAGTTGCCTACTTCATCGTTAGGGTCGTACAGGAGGAGGCTGAATCGCTCGTAAACGCATCCTCGCCCGGAGCGGAGGGTGGACATCCTGATGACTGTGATTCCGCTGTGCCGCCTAATAAAGCCATAGACGACAAAGGATTGCATCCTCCAGAGGGTTGGAGTAGTAACTCTTGCGTAAACCCACTTCTTGGAAGCCCACCTTGCGATACAGGGCGCGCGCGCTGTGATTTGACTCGCGGACTTCCAGAAATATTCCGCTCCCCTGTTCTCCCCGCGCGTGCGCGACGAACTCCACCAGAAGGTGCGTGCCCACGCCTCGGCGGCGAACCGCTGCCGCGACCACTATGTTCTCTAACTCCCACTCCGCATCAACCCGATGCGCTACCAGGAACGCACGAACTTCAGGTGATTCGCCTTCATCTTCCACTATCAAGGCAAAGCGTTCGGATTGCGGCTGGCCATCCGCGGTCACAAACAATCCCTCATGCTGCCCCCTCGACCAGTGGGCGGTAGCTGGACTCTGGCGCTCCAGGTCCATCATGGCTGGAACATCCGTGATCATGGCCCGTCGGATGGGCACGCTAGGATTCGCTTTTTTCAAGCATCTCGGCGTCGGTGCGGCGGATGTAGTTCGCCTCCAACTGCTCAGGCGTTACGGTCTCGCCGGATTGAATCTTGCGCCAACCCAAACCGGCAACCGCAGCAGCAGAGATCGGCGGCAGAGTTGAGACGGACAATCCGGCCGCGCCCGCCGCCTGACTTAAAACGGAGTCCGGCGTCACCACCGTCCATCCTTTCGCCTGGGCAAGGAATTCGCTCCGGGTCAGAATGTGCTCTCGCGGGACTTGGCCAGAAACGGCTGGCATGTTGTACTCCCCCACGTAGACATCGCTCCGGCCCGCGTCCAGCGCTGCCATGATCTTACCTTGAGCACCGCTCGCAAAGACGCACACTTCCAGCAGAGACACCGCCGCGATCGGCCTGTCCAAGACCTCAGCCAAGGCTTTGACCGCCGCCAGCCCGATCCGCAGCCCGGTGAAGGATCCCGGTCCCGAGGCTGCCGCTAGAGCGCCGATATCACTCTTGGTGAATCCGTTCCGGGAGAGCAACTCGACGATTTGGGGAATAAGCTGCGCGGAAAAAGTGCCTCCGACCAGCGGCGCAATTTCGATCACCTCGAAGTCGTCGCCATCAGTCGCCCCGGCTATCGCCAGCGCGATGCTGCCCTGCTTGCCGGAAGTATCGACGGAGAGAAGTAACATAAAGAAATAAGGTTTGTCTTCGACCTATCCCTCGACCAACTCGAGCAGCACTCCGCCCGTGCTAGACGGATGCACGAAAACGTATCTGTGTCCGCCCGCGCCCCTTTTGATTTCCTCCGAGACCAGGCGCACGCCGTCTTTCTTCAGCCGCTCGACGGCCGCGGGCAAATCCGGAACACGCAGGCAGACGTGATGCAGGCCCTCGCCGCGCTTGGCGATAAACTTCGCGATGGTCGAATTCTCCGAGGTCGCCTCTAACAGCTCCAATCGGCTCTCGCCCACCGGAACCATCACCAGCCGCACTTGCTCCTGCTCCACGGTTTCTTCGGGCGAAACGCTGAGGCCCAGCTTCTGATAAATCGACTTCGCCGCCGCCAGCGACTTCACCGCGATCCCGAGATGATCGATTTGCAACATCAGTGTTTCCCCACGTTGGCGGCGATCTGCTCAACCAGCGTATAGGGATCGCGCTTGTGCTGGGCCACCTCGGCCGCATAGCGGGCCACGCCGCTATCGCCCATCTGGTCCCGAGCCTTTTCGAACAGGGCGTCGCGCAGCATCTCGATGAGGCGCCCCTGCCAGTTCTCGACGCTTTTGTTCAGGGCCAGATTTTCTTTCTGCAGATACGCCTCATAGTCCGCAATTGCGGCTGTCAGTTCCTCGATCCCCACTCCCTGACTGGCAACGGTCTTCACGATCGGCGGCGTCCAGCCGTCGTGCCGCATTGCCAGGGACTGGAGAGTGCGAATTTCGCGCTCCACGTTCTCAGCGCCGTCGCGGTCACTCTTGTTGATCACGAAGATGTCGGCAATCTCCATGATGCCGGCTTTGATGGTCTGCACGTCATCGCCCATGCCCGGAACAAGTATCAAAATCGTGATATCCGCCAGCCGCACAATATCCACTTCGTCCTGGCCCACGCCCACGGTCTCAATGATGATGAGGTCACGCCCCGAAGCATCCAGCACCGTAGTCACATCGGCCGTGGTGCGTGCCAACCCGCCCAGCGAGCCCCGCGTCGCCATGCTGCGAATATAGATCCCCGGATCGGAGAAATGTTCCTGCATGCGGATGCGGTCGCCAAGAATCGCCCCGCCGGTGTAGGGACTGGTCGGATCCACCGCGATAATGCCCACTGTGCGCTTATCTTTATCCCTGCGATAGAAGCGGGCAAGCTGATCCACCAGCGTGCTCTTCCCCGCTCCCGGTGGCCCCGTCAGCCCCAGAACACGCGCCTTCCCACTGTGCGGAAACACCGCCTTGAGCAGGTCAGACCATCCAGGCGCGCGGTTCTCTACGGTTGATATGGCGCGAGCCAGCGCGCGCACGTCGCCGGAGCGCAGTTGCTCAATCCAGGTCTCGATGGTCGGATTCAAACGATCAGTGTAAAGCAGGCAAGGAAAACCACGAAATGGTGCTGCGCTGAGACTCTACTCTTTCAGCAACTGCCGCGCAATCACCAGCCGCTGAATCTCGCTGGTGCCCTCGCCAATCGTGCACAGTTTCACGTCGCGGTAATACTTCTCGGCTGGATAGTCTTTGATAAACCCGTATCCCCCGTGAATCTGCACGCCTTCATTGGCACACCTCACGGCAACTTCGCTGGCGTAGAGTTTCGCCATCGACGATTCCATCGTCGTCTTCATGCCAACATCCTTCATGGATGCCGCCCGCATCGTGAGCAGCCGCGCCGCGTCGATCTCGGTGGCCATATCGGCCAGCTTCCACTGGATCGCCTGAAACTCCCCGATTGCTTTGCCGAATTGCTTGCGCTCCTTGGAGTAGTTCAGCGCGGCCTCGTATGCACCCTGCGCCATCCCCAGCGACAGAGCTGCGATCGAGATGCGGCCGCCATCGAGCACGCGCATCGCATCGATGAAGCCATCTCCTTCTTTTCCCAGCAGATTCTCCGCCGGAACCACGCAATCATCAAAGATCATCTCGGCCGTGTCGCTGGCCCGCAAACCCAGCTTGTTCTCTTTCTTGCCGGGGCGAAATCCTTTCGTATCCTTTTCCACAATGAACGCCGAAAGCCCGTGCGTATGCGCCGTCCGGTCAGTCACGGCGAGCACCACGATCACGTCGGCATAGTGGCCGTTCGTGCAAAAAGTTTTTGTGCCGTTGAGCACCCAATTGCTGCCGCGGCGCTTCGCGGTCATGCGGGCGCTGCCCGCGTCCGATCCCGACGATGGCTCCGTCAATCCCCACGCTCCGAGGGAATCGCCCGTAGCTAGTTTGCTGACGTATTTCTTTTTCTGCGTCTCGTTGCCGGCAAGGAATATGTGATTGGAACACAGCGACGTATGCGCGGCCACAATAATGCCTACCGAGCCATCCACCCGCGACAACTCTTCGATGGCGATCACATATTCCACGTAGCCCATGCCAGCGCCTGCGTACTCAGTGGGGAAAACCATTCCCAATAATCCCAGCTTGCCCAACTCCTTAACGGTAGCCAGGGGAAATTCGCACGCTTCGTCCCATTTCATGACATGGGGCGCGATCTCGCGCTCGGCGAACTCACGGACGCTCTTCTTCAGATGCTGCTGCTCGTCACTCAATTGAAAATCCAAAACTCCTCCACCGCCTGCGACCGGTTTTTTGATTAGAACATAGCGGCAGAGGGGGGGGAAGTTACCTCGGGCCGGGGAGGGAGAAAGTTCAGCAAGCCGCGTAAACACTGGGGACTCTGGGCACAAAAGCATGCAGCCCAACCGACCGGATGGTTTGCCTATACACCCATTTCGGAGGTTTTATCGCAGGAACGCGAAAATCAGCGAGCGATTTCCTCCGCCACCAGGAACCGCTCGAACACTTCGTTCGACAGCAACCGGCCGCGCGACGTCAAACAGACAAACTCTCCCCGCTCCTCCATGAGTCCGCCTTCGACAAGCTGGGCAATCGCGGAGCGAGCGTTCCCAACAGCTTCCTCGCCAAACTTCGCAGCGAGCTCCCGCAAGCGAACGCCCCGGGTCAGTCGCAGCCCAAGAAAAAAACTCTCCTCCCAGGCGGCTTGGGGCGAAACTGCGGTTCGCTCGAAGCCTGCCTGTTGTTGGTACAGTTCCAGGGAATCCGCGGCTGCGAATCGTACCGACTCGATGTCTGCGGTGGCAGAAGCCAGCATCGAATGCGCATCCACCCCAAAGCCGAANNTTGGAAATCTCATACTGCATAATCCCGGCCGATGCGAGCCGCTCACAAGCCGCACCATAGAAGTCCGCCACGGCTTCTTCATCTGGGACAAAGTGCGCGTGATAGCGTGTGCCCCCGGCCAGCACTTCCCGTCCCAGCCGCGAATCTTCGTCCACCTCGAGCATGTAGACGCTCACATGCGGCGCACGGGTCGCGATGGCTGCCGCCAGAGAGAACTCCCAACTTTCGGCGGTCTGGTGCGGCAATCCGGCGATGAGATCGATATTGATATTCGCAATTCCCGCACTCCGCAGCCGGGCAATATCCTCCAGCACAGTCGCCCGCTTATGGAGACGGCCAACCGCCGCCGCTTCCTGATCCACAAACGACTGCACCCCCAGACTCACGCGGGTCACTCCGCCCCGCACGAGACTCTCCAGCATGGCAGGCGTCAAAGTACCGGGGGCGCACTCCACTGTGACCTCGGCATCTGGCCGCACATCGAACTGGGAGCGCACCGCGTCAAACACTCGCGCCAGTTGCGCGGCTTCGAGCACCGTNNTAGCGCTCGAACACCGCCCGCGAAAATACATCGGAGGCGAAATTGCAGTAGCTGCACTTGGTGCGGCAGAAAGGTAGCGAAATGTAGATGCCGAGGGGCATGCCAGTCCATTATCCCATCTGGGCAAACCGCAAACCTTTTCCATCCTCCCACCTGCCTCGGCCATCGATATGAGGTACCCTGTTGGCAGTGCTTTTAGCGCCGTTTCACCACCTCGAACGCCAAGAAACCGATGGCTCAGGAAGAAGAAGTATTAGGCAAAGCCTATGACAGCCGCCTGATGGCGCGGCTGCTCAAGTATCTGCGCCCGTATCGTTGGCAGGTCGCGATCGCGCTGGTCTCGATTTTCCTGAAGTCCTTCGCCGACGTGCTNNCGCCTACCGGGGTATCTTCTGGTATCTGGAGCTGGCTCAGCCCGCGCCCCATCACGGGCATTGCGCAGATCGCGGCGATCTATGTGGGACTGCTGGTCTTCAGTTTCTGGCTCGAGTTCCTGCAAACCTACTATATGCAGTGGACCGGCCAGAAGGTGATGTTCGATCTCCGCCGCCAGATCTTCCGCCATCTGCAGCGCCTGCACGTTGCCTTCTTCGACAAGAATCCGGTCGGCCGCCTCGTCACCCGGGTCACGACCGACGTGGATGCCTTGAATGAGATGTTTACCTCCGGCGTGGTGTCCATCTTCGAAGATCTCTTTGTGCTTTTCGGCATCCT
>PMHI01000228.1:34714-44851 GCA_003156615.1 Acidobacteriaceae bacterium
AAGGCCTACCACCGCTTCTCGGAAATCAATCGTAGCCACATGGAAGCCTACAAAGACGCGATCCTGGCCTACTCGCTTTACTACCCTGCGATCGATATTCTCTCCTCAATCGCGATCGCCTGCGTAATCTGGTTCGGGGGCGGCGAGGTCATGCGAGGCATTCCCGTGACCAGTGTTGCCGTAAGTTTCAACTGGAAAACGCTGATCGCCTTCCGCCTGGTGCCCACGGTGGCGACGCTGGGCGTGCTGGTCGCCTTCATCCAGTATTCTTTGCGCTTCTTTCGGCCGATCATGGACTTCAGCGAAAAATACAACATCCTGCAATCGGCCATGGCCGCCAGCGAACGCATCTTCAAGCTGCTGGACACGCCCGCGCAGGTAGTCTCACCCGCCGTGACCAAGCGCCCCCAAGGCCCCGGCAGCATCGAATTCGATCACGTCTGGTTCGCTTACCGGGAAGCGCCGGAGGAAGTCAGCACGGACGGTGCGGGGATTGAAGCTGGGGTTGAGGCGGGCGAACTGGCCCCCGACTGGGTCTTGCGCGACGTAACCTTCACCATCGAGCCCGGCGAAACCGTGGCCATCGTCGGCCACACCGGCGCCGGCAAAACCACGCTGATCTCGCTGCTGCTGCGTTTTTATGACGTTCAGAAAGGCGCCGTCAGAATGGACGGCGTCGACGTCAAAGACATGGATCTGGCCGACCTGCGCAGCCGCTTCGGCGTAGTCCTGCAAGATCCATTCTTGTTCAGCGGCACCATCGGCGGAAACATCCGGCTCGGCACCAAGCGCATCGAGGACAAAGATGTCGAGCAGGCTGCCGAAGACGTGAACCTCGCCGACTTCATCCGCGCCCTGCCCAAAGGTTTCGACGAAGAAGTCCGCGAACGCGGCTCCACGCTTTCCACCGGCCAGAAGCAGCTCATCTCCTTTGCCCGCGCCCTGGCCCACGAACCGAAAATCCTCATTCTCGACGAAGCCACTTCGAGCGTGGATACCGAAACCGAATTCCGCGTGCGCGACGCACTCAACCGCATGGTCGAGGGGCGCACGTCGCTGATCATCGCCCACCGGCTCTCCACAGTGCAGCGCGCCGACAAGATCATCGTCATGCACAAAGGCCAGGTCCGCGAGATGGGCACCCACCAACAACTCCTTGCCCAACGCGGTATCTACTTCAAGCTCTACCAGCTGCAATATAAAGATCAGGAACTCAGTGTGGCGCGGGCGCCTTCGCCGGCGAGTTCCGAAGTCACCGCCAGCGCGGACGACTAGGCGGATACATCCTCAGTTATTTGTCGCCGGAGGTGCGAGTACGGAAAGAACCGGATCGAGCTCTCGCAACTCGATTCAACTCGCCCTGAACCTTTATTCTCCACAGTCTCTGTTTGCTGTCTGGCCACAATCCAGGTCCCGTCCCCCTTCGCTCGTTCGGTTCTGCCGCTGCTCGGGCTAAATCTTGATGAACATCCGCTTGCGATACAGGATCGCAACCGGCACAAAGCACACCGCCACATACGCCAGGGAATAGAGCAGCGATCCAAAGGACGGGTTCACGATGGAGGAAAATACCTTTTCGTAGATCAGAGACTGCAGGTTCGCAGTCTGGCCAGCACGTTCCACATGTAGGGTGAAGAGTGTTGCGGCCAGAAGCTCAGAAAATATGTAGGCAACAATAGCGTTGGACCCGAACACAATCCAGGGAAAGGTCCAGGCTCGCTTCCACTGCCTCACCTCGACAAGAAAGAAGCAGATGGCCAGGACCAGCAGCGTCGCGCCGGCTGCAAACAGCACGTACGAGCTAGTCCACAGCTTCTTGTTGATGGGAAACCACAGGGCCCAAAACTTCCCCAGTGCCAGCCCGCAAAGAGCCGCTACCAGCAGCCACGTGGCTTTTTTCTGCAGTGAGGCACTGGCGCTGAGCCATAACCCCGTCAGCACTCCGAGCAAAGCCGTGGCCAGCGAAGGAATGCTGCTGAGCAGGCCCTCGGGGTCGCGAACGCCTTCGTAGAGCCGCCCCGGAAAGATCTTCCGGTCCAGATACGCCACCCAGTTGCTGTTTGGATCGAGCAGCGGAATCTGATGGGTGGGCACGCCCAATCCGGGCACAGCCACCCAGCGCATCAGCACCCAATAACCGAACAGAGCCGCTAGGGTGACACCGGCCAGCACAGCCACACGCCGAGTGAAGAGGTAGAGAATACTGGCGGCCAGATAGCAGATGGCGATCCTTTGAAGAACGCCGTAAATACGAAGCGTATGGAGGGGAAAGCGGGGAAAACCGTTTATCACGAGTCCCAGCAGAAACAGGATCACGGCTCTTCTTAGAGCGTGAAGCAGCAGCGTCCTGCCCGACTCACCGCGCGCACGGCGCGAATCCGTTGAGAACACAATCGACACACCGACGAGAAACAAGAACGACGGAAATACCAGATCGGTGGGGGTCCAACCGCTCCACGCTGCATGCTTCAGCGGCCAGTACGCGTACCGTTCGCTTCCGTTGTCATTCACCAGGATCATGAAGGCAATTGTGATGCCGCGAACCACATCGAGCGAAATCAGCCGCGAGGACTTATTTGGCAACGAATGCGAGATTACCGAGTCACCCATGGCCCCTTCTCCTTACTTAACTCATCCAATCCGTGGCTCAATCGCCTTAAGGATTTCCCCAAACCAAGGATCAGTTGTGACCGCCGACCGTCCCTGCCGGCTGCCAGTGATAGTAGGTCCCGTCACGGAGCAACTGTTCGTACCGCTTGCGATACTCCGCCTTGTAGTCCCGCACCGCACTCTGGTAGCTCAGGTCGGGCAGCGATGCACGGCGTTGCCAGAACAGTTCCACGTGCTTCACGCCGGCCGGAAGCACAAGCCGGCCATCCATGGCGCGCAATCGGTTGCCATCTGCGGAAGCGCTCCGCAACTCCACAAACCACGGAATGTGAACAACAATCGACTCCGGCGCACGGATGAACTTGTTTCCGAAGTCAAGACTCGCCATGGTGTCGCTGCGCGACACCAGTTCATAATTCACCTCTCCAAAATAGGACGGAGCCTGCTTGATGGAAATCGTGTTTCCCTTCCCGATCCACTGTGGCGAAGTCGCCGAGAGAATGTGAAGGCTATTGCCCTGTTCGCGCAAGAACATGCTGCGCAGCAGGTTGCGATACTCGGCGGCAAACCATCCATGAGGAGTTAGATTGCCTTTGAAATCACGATCGCCCCATGGACGAATGGCATATTCAAAACCGGCCTGCGTCGAGCTGGTGTGCAATAGTTCGGCATAGAGTTCGTGCAACGCTTGCTCCTGATCTCCGCGAATCACTTCCGTCAGGGTGTTCTTGATAGTGAGGTAGTGGTGAAGATACTGACCCTGGTCCGGCTGCGAATAGGTCATGATCCCCTCCTGGTACCGTGACTGCGATTCGCGCAGCGTCGCCGTCACTCGCGGATCGTGCGGATCCAATTGCGCCGCCGGCGTAACGGAAAGCAAATTACCCCAGTCCGCGCCCATATGGTTGTCGTCCATGTCCGGGGGAATATATCCTCCCGTCTTCTTCGTCAGCCGATCGAGGATGGCCAGGAAGTTCGCGCGGAATGAGTCGTAATCTTTTTGGAAACGCGCAGCGTCGTCCGCATGTCCCAACTCCTGCGCCAGATACTGCGCAGATTGCAGTCCGTCGAGCGCTAGAAAGTTGTAGCCCGTAAGGTGTCCCGGGACGTATTCGTTGTCCTTCACGTCGGTGGCAGGCATCAGATGCATAGGATCTGCGGCAGTCACCTCCTCGAACCACCCCACAGCCTTCACGATCGACGGATACACCGCTTCCGCGAACTTGTGATCCAGGGTCAGGCGGTAGTGCTCACCATAGATCCATAGCGTCTGTCCCCAGCCGTCGTACTGACCCTTCTGCGAAAGAAAGTTGCCATCCGGTAGCTGTTTCGTGTGATAGAACCGCAGGACCTGCTCTGCCACCACCGGATATCCAGTCACGTCATACATGTGCACAATATCGGAAGCATCGCGCAGGTAGAAGCTGTGATAGTGCAATTGATTCACCGTCTGAATGTAGTCGTCGCCGATCCTATTGCGCGCCAACAGGTCATAGACAAGGCTGGCATTGAACGTATCCACCACCTTCTTCTCGGGTAGAGTAATCTGCATTCCGGCCGATAGGGTCTTCTCCCACCATGCCACAACGCTCTCACGATACGCATCGAAGCTTGCTATCCGGAATTGTGCGACATCTTCTGACGACTCCCTTACCGGAATCAGAGGCATGATGAAGTCCAGCGAACGCCGCTCGCCGGGCCGTAGGCGCAGAGTATAGCTCGCGGCTCCGGTCGGTGTGGTAGTCGCCACATTCAGCTTGCGCGTGCGCAAGTCAGCTAGATTGCTGTAATGCTCTTCGAGAGTGAGGTCCAGTTCAGGCTTGGGACTCTGCGGAAACAGGTACAACACTTCCCCGTTCCGCACAAAGGCATCCGCGCTGAAGCCGTATGTCCAATCCGGATCAAACGTCTCCCCGGGCTGCTGGTAGTCGCCCGGCGGCGCGTCCTTTACGGGACGCCGGAAGCGGTTGTCTCCGCTGCCGGACGCACTCTGTGAGTCTGCCTGATATCGAACCGCCGTCGTGAGAAACGCGGCTCTCGGCACGCCGGACAGATTCGATGCCGTCACCCGGACAAAATTCGCCACCGGCCCATCATGGTGATGGTTCAGCCTAGCGGAAAACATTTCGAAGTCATAGCTCACGCCATCGCGCGCAACCGCATACGACAGAATCGGCAGATACCCTTTGGCCAGCGTGTGCAATCGTGGTGAAATCGGCCGATGGTCGGGACCCACGAAAAACATCAGCTCGCCAAATCCCGTGTACAGGTACCCCTCCGGCGTGATCTCTGTTGCTGAGGGGGCATCGGGCACGCCGATTTCGTCCGTGGGGTGGCTCGGATAGGAGAACGGCTCGCCCGGTCGATCGATATCCGGAGAAACCATCTGGGCCTGCGCCGTCCGAAATCCTAGAAGGCATGCGTACCCCATCAACAAAGGGCGGACGACACGCCGAACCCAGAGGTGTCGAAGTGCGTGCATATCGAATCACTCCTTGACTACAGCCTTGATTGCACCCTTCGCCAACTAGACGACGCTCGGCCGATAGCTGCTGACAAGAAGCTAACGATTCGAGTTGGACCCAAGCATCGAGTCCGCGCGCCTTGGAGGTCCGATCACCGGGTTGCATCTGGCTGGCGATCCGTTCGGCAGGGCTACGCGATACCCTGGCCACTTGGCAGCTTCTCACCATCTCCGGCCACGCGCAACTTGGCTACGTTCACAGCCCGGAGGAAGCAAACGACCTCTTATTGCAATTCACGCCGGATACATCCCTCACGCCGGGCCACGCTTNNTTGGGTGGGTTGTGGTTGTGGAGGAGTGCCGTCGAATCTCCCGGCCCGTGTGGTTTGACCGACAACCTCGACGTAGCCGCCGGCCAAAAAGCGGACTAGGGCGACGTCTACGAATCCGCGGACCGGCGTTGGATCGAGTCGCGGCCTTACAATGCTCTTTGCGAGTCCTGATCTCAGCCGGCGAAGCTTCGGGGGAAATGTACGGCGCACAGCTCATCGAAGCCTTGCACCGCCGCGACCCGCAGCTCGAGTTCTTCGGCGTCGGGGGAGAGCGCATGCGCACCGCCGGCTGCGACACCGTAGTCGACGCGAAAGACCTCTCCGTCGTTGGCATCACCGAAATCCTCAGCCACCTGCCAAAGATCTACGGCCGGTACCGGCATCTGGTCGCCGAGGCCGACAAGCGGAAACCCGACCTCGCCATCGTGATCGACTCGCCTGCCTTCAACTGGCGCGTAGCCCGGCAGATGAAGAAGCGCGGCATTCCCGTGGTCTACTACGTGGCACCTCAGTTCTGGGCGTGGCGCCAGGGACGGGTCCGCCTCCTCCGCCAGTACATCGACAAAGCGCTGGTCATCTTTCCTTTTGAAGAAAAGTTCTACCGCGACCGTGGAGTCGATGCCACCTTCGTCGGCCATCCTCTAGCCGAATTGCCTCACCCGGCGATCGCACGCAACGACTATGCCGCGCAATTTCATATCGACCCCGCGAAACAGTGGATCACTCTCATGCCTGGCAGCCGGGTCCAAGAGGTGCGGATGAACCTGCCCAACATCCTAGAGGCGGCCGCACAACTCGGCGACGCCTACGAATTTCTACTCCCGGTCGCCCCCACGCTCGACCGCACGTTCCTCGAGAGCCTGATCGACCAACCAACGATGCGAAGAACTGTCCGGTGCANNGTGGAAGCCGCGATGATGCGCACGCCGTTCGTGATGGTCTACCGCGTCTCCCCGCTCACTTACCTGCTGGGCAAGCCGCGCGTCAAAGTCCCGCGCTTTGCCATGGTCAATCTGATCGCCGGGGAACAGGTCGTCCCCGAACTCGTGCAGCACGACTTCACGGCGGCGAACGTCGTCGCCCGACTGCAGGAGATCCTCCCCGACTGCGTCGCGCGGAATCGCATGCTTGAGGGCTTGACGCAGGTGAAAGCCAGACTCCGCGCGCCTGGGAGCGCCACTGAAGGTCCGGGGCAGCATCCGGCAGACCAAGCGGCCGCAATTATTTGGACGATTGGCAACTCGTTCCTGGCAAATCGTTGATCGGCCACTCCTCCCCCGAATCGACGCCCCACAGCTAGCCTACCGCAAGTTCTCGCGTCAGACATACGCGGTCCGCGCCGAAGATGTTTATGGCGGGCGCCGGCTGCCGAAAGCCGGAAACCGCTAAACCTTGTGCTCCCAGCATCTTTTAGGTGAGAATCTTCATCATAGGGAATGGTTAGCCACGTTTCCTGGAGACTCTCCTTAATGCAGATTCGCCTTCGG
This sequence comes from Acidobacteriaceae bacterium, assembly GCA_003156615.1. The sequence continues at coordinate 41,608 of PMHI01000228.1, forward strand.
CGCGACCAGAGCGTCCTGTCGAGTTTCCTCGCCCTACTATTGATTTTTGTCGCGACCCCCTCCCGGGCCGCCGAGAAGACCCACTTGCGCGTCGACGATTACCAGATCGAGGTCGAGCTAACTCCTCATCTGCATCAGATTTCGGGGCGGGCAAAGGTTAAGTTCACGGCGCTTCAGGAGTTAACCGTAGCCGTCTTCGAATTGCACAACGACTTGCGGGTCACCCGGGTCCTCGACGACCACGATCAGCCGCTGTCGGCCGAGCGCGTCACTCAGGATTCGACCGTCCGCGTACCGCTGCCGGGCGGCCTGGCCAAGGACGCTTCCACCACGCTCACCTTCGAATACGAAGGCCAGCTCGAGACTGCCGACGACAGCCCCGTTCCCGGGCTTAAACTCGCCTACGTCGGCGACGACACCAGCTACCTGCTTTACGCCGGACGCTGGTTCCCGATGAGTGGCTACGGCCTGAACCGGTTCACCTCGACCATCAGCGTGACTGTCCCGGCTCACATGCTGGTGATCGGGAGCGGGAAGTCGACGGTCACCGAGAACCCTCCGTCAACGAAACCCAACACCAACGGCCTGCCCACAAAGACATTCAAGTTCGTTGATGCAAAACCGAGCTTTCCCGGCACCATCGTCGCGGGCATCTTCCATGAATACAAAAGCGACGAAGCCGGAATGGACCTGCACGTCTTCTTCAAGCCCAACCATCAGGCGCTGGCTCCCGAATACACCACCACCGCGGTCCAGGAATTCACTTACTACATCACTCTTTACGGAACCCCCCTGTCGCAGAGGCTCAACGTCGTGGAGCTGCCGGGCGACACGGTTCCCTACGCCTGGGCTCCGGAGATCGCTGGTGTCGCCAGCCCGCAGATCACGGAAAAAACGAACTACCGCCTGCTTGCCAATGCCATCGCGCACCAATGGTGGGGAGTTTCCGTAAGTCCCGCCACAAAGGACGATTGGTGGCTGACCGACGGATTCTCCCGCTATTCCGAAGCCATGTACGTGGAGAACGCGGCCGGCTCGGCCGGCCTTGAAGAAGCAATAAAGGACATGTCGGTGGGTGCGCTGGCCTACGACACCGTTCCGCTTTCGAGCGCCAGCAAGCTCGATCCCTTCTCCACCGAATTTCAGTCGCTTGTGACCGACAAGGGCGCGATGATCCTGCATATGCTGCGCTGGGTGCTGGGCGAGGACAAATACAACAAGACCATGCGCGAATTCGCCGCAACCTACGCCGGCAAATCGGCCAGCATGGATGACTTCCGCGCCATCGCCGAGAAAAATTACGGCGAGCAACTCACCTGGTTCTTTTCCCAGTGGCTCGATTCCACTGGCGCCCCAGAATTTAAAGTCAAGTACTCGGTCTATCGCCTGGGCGGAGCCCAGGTCACGGCCCAGGCGACGAAAGACAGCAAAGTCCCGGGCTTCCGCGTCACCGGTGAGATTTCCCAGGATCTCGATCTGTTCCGCATGCCGGTTGACCTGCGCATCGACACCGACGGCAAAACGGAAGACAGGAAGCTTGAGGTCGTGGGCACCAACTCGCCCTTCAGCATCGAGACCTTCGGACGCCCGCGGCGCATCGCGGTCGATCCCGATCATCACGTCCTCACCAACTCGTCCGATGTAAGGCTACGTTCTTCCATTCTCCGCGGCATGGCGCTTCAGCAGCAGGGCGACCTCTCCGCCGCACTCGCCGAATTCAACAAAGCACTCGACCTCAACAAGAACAGTTCCCTGGCCCACTACCGCATCGCGGAGATTTTCTTCTTGCAGAGAAACTACCAGTCCTCGGCCAACTCCTACCGCTCGTCCATCAACGGCAACGGAGAGCCTCGCTGGACCGAAGTATGGAGCCATATCCAACTGGGCAAGATCTTCGACACCACCGGCCAGCGCGAGCGTGCCATCAACGAATATCGGCAAGCCATCCAGACCAACGACGATACCTTCGGCGCTCTCGAAGAGGCGCGCAAGTATCTCCAGAAAGCCTACGAGCGGCCCAAGAACAAGGAGAAGGAGTAGGAGTTGAAAAAGAAAGAGACCGCTTCAGCCGTCCTTTGTGCCGGTTCCCAAAACCTTGGATTTCTTCTCCCGCGCAGGGGGGAATTCGAGAACCTCAGCTTGCAAGACCTCGCGAGGATGACCGTCGACAACAGGCACGGAGGATTGCCGCATGTCGCCAAGCCGGCGACGAATGTGCGGCGTCAAGGAAACTTCCTCACCCCTGCCATAAGTCTCGGCAAAATCGAACTGCACCCTCTGCAGCGCGTCTTTTTGCGGGGCGTGCAGCTGTGTTAGATCCCGTTCAGCTCGATCGGCTTGCGGTCGTTCGGTCAAGCCTATCCTGCCGCGCAATCGCTGAATGCGGGCTACGGCGCGGTCGACTACGCGGGCGAACGCGGCCCCACCATTGTTTTTGTGTCCCTCCCGCAATAGCCGACGCGCATCCTCGACAGAAAACCAGGTGCGATCTCGCTTGGACTCCTGGGGAGGGCTGAGGCGTAATACCTCGCAGAGATACGCTTTGACGGCAACTTCTTTTTCGCCGGATCTCGAAGCATGATTCTTTCCATCGTCCCGCTTGCGGCGAACATATCCAGTGAACGAAGCTTCTTCGATCCGCCCGTGAACTCCCGCTTCCTCGAACGCTTCGAGCGCTGCCGCCTGCGCATGGGTGAGCCCTGGTTCGGCGCTGCCCTTGGGAAACGTCCAGCGCCCGCCGGCGCGCGTCCGAACCAGCAGGAACTCGATGGCACCGCCGCGCACCCGGTAGCAAACCGCTGCCGCCTGCTCGCACTCGCGCAATTTGCGAAGTTGCGACAGTCGAACGAAACGGGCTGCTTGCCGTGTCCGAATCGTCGACCGGACGGCAATCCGCCGTGAATCCCGAGCATTCCTGTCGGCCTTCATCGCATCAGAGTGCATGATGCGACCCACCTCTGCCTAGAGCACAGCTTGGTTCTCGGCCATCGCAAGCTTCCCACTCCGCGCTTGAGATCTCGCCAGAATCTTTCTACATACTTGCATCCCGCCGGGCGTGAAGACAGTATCTATGTTTCATCATCCGCAATCCGCACCAGGGAAATCTCTTGGAGAACATGCATTGCCTTCGCTGCCATCGCGAGCTTGAAACTGGGCACAAGTCGGTTGCCCTCTACATGTTCGCGCAGACCGTAGGGATCAAACCGCGCCAGAAGTCGGCGGCCCATCGCATTTCTTTCTGTCC
>PMHI01000228.1:44860-47329 GCA_003156615.1 Acidobacteriaceae bacterium
AACCTGCGCGGAGTGATCGGCCTGCTGGAATCTGGTGACAACGCCCGCGACGCCGAACCGCCGTCGGATGCGTGGGTGAGCTTTCGCCGTGCCGGCTAAGGAAACCGGGAAGGAACCGTGGAAAACATGCATTGCCTTCGCTGCAGTCGTGAAATCGAAGTCGGACACAAATCCGTCGCCCTCTACATGTTCGCGCAGACCGTCGGCATAAAACCGCGGCAGAAGTCGACGGCTCATCGCATTTCTTTCTGTCCGCAATGCTCAGTCTCCCTAGCCATGGGACCACCGCCCGAGGGCGCCCTCAACCTGGCTGCGTGGGACATGATTCGCGATCTGGTCGGCTCAGACCCGGCCTTGAACCAGGCGGCGTGGGAGAACCTGAGCGGAGTCTTGGACTTACTCCCTGCGACTGGTACCGATGGCGCTCCTCGCTCGCCCGAAGCCGCAGGTTATTTCGAGTTCTGATGGCCTAATCTAAGCGAAGCAGTAGTCCTAGCTATTTGGGCCCAATATAAGCAGGAAAACCTCCAATTGCGGCTCGTCACCTTCTTCGTATCAGGTTGTGTTGTAGAGACAAGAGAGTTTTGTGGTACCGGTCCGCTTTCCGTGAGGCGTGAGCGGAATTCGATCTCCCGAACCTTCCCGGGGGGAAACTAGTCGAGGCCTGCGTTTTTCCGCATCCTGCTAATCTAACCGCTCGTCCCGCCAATCGCTCTGCCGATCACGCCCGCCGAACCAATTATCCCCAGAAGCTAACCTTTTTCGGGTGCCCGGGTCTAACAAATAACACAGCAGGGAACTTCGCAACACCCGGCTGCGTATCTCTGATCAGATGCTCGAACGGGAACGGTCGGCGGGATCTGAGACCCCTCGCCTGAACGTGCCCCCGGGAACCCCCACGCACCTCCCCGGAGGCGTGGGGGTGTAGCACATGCGAATACTTCTCGACATCATACGGCAGTCCCTCGCGACTCTATGGGCGCACAAGCTGCGCTCCTTCCTCACCATGTTCGGAATCGCCTGGGGCGTGGGCTCTCTGCTCCTCCTGGTGGGTCTGGGAGAAGGTTTCCGCAGCGGTCAGGAAAGACAACTCGCCAACCTGGGGCAAAACATTATGTTCATGTTTCCCGGACGCATCCCGGCCGTCGAGGGCAGCACGCAGTCCGGACAAACTTACTATTTTACCTACGCTGACTATTCCGCCATTCGGCAGCAAGCGAAGTTCGTCGGCGCCCTGTCTCCCGTGCTGAATCGGGAAGACATCCGCGCGGTCAGCGACTATGGCTCGACCAACGGCCAGGTCTTCGGCGTAGCCCCAGATTACAATCAGATTCGCAACGTGCCCATCAGTCCGGGCCGCTGGTTCAACGATCAAGATAATTCGGAGCGCCGCCGCGTCGCCGTCGTGGGATGGGAAATGCTCAAGAACATGTTCCCCGGACGCCCCGCTGTAGGCTCCACGATTCTTCTCAACGGAATCAGCTTCGATGTCATCGGCGTGGTCGATAAAGTAGGCCGCGACGGCAATAACGGCACCAATTCGCGCATCTTCATCCCCATCGAAACCATGCGCAACCTGTTTCGCCTGACCAAGGCGAATTCCGAAGACGCCATTTCTTTCATCAACTACCAGCCCATCCGCAAAAATCTGCATACCGAGGCGAAGAACGAGATTCATCAGATCATCGCCAGCCGTCACGGTTTCGATCCTAAACTGGAAGACGCCTTTGAGGACTGGGATACCGTCGAAAACATGCAGCGCGTGGGCAAGATCTTCGATGCCATGGATTGGTTTCTCGGAGTCGTCGGCGTCGTGACCCTCGGGCTCGGGGCCATCGGCATCATCAACATCATGCTGGTCTCGGTGAGTGAGCGCACCAAGGAAATCGGCCTGCGCAAAGCGCTGGGCGCAACCCACCAGAACATTCTCACGCAATTCTTTGTCGAAGGAGCTTTTCTCACCGCCTTCAGTGGCGGCATCGGCTTGGTTCTGGCCACCGGCTTTGTCACGTTGCTGGCCCTGTTGCCGGCGCCCGAGGGCTTTGATACGCCGCGAATCATTCCCGCGTCGGCGCTTGCGGCGATCGGTTCGCTGGCCGTCGCCGGAATTTCCGCCGGCCTCTACCCCGCCCGCAAAGCCGCGCTCATGGAGCCGGTAGAAGCGCTGAGGCAGGAATAATGTCACCACCGATTGCGTGGTCCTCACCCATTTCGCTGTCATCCCGAGCCAGGCGAGCGCACTTCGTGTTTGCCGGCACAGGCAGCCGATGGTGCCAGTAAGAAGCAGGATCCTTCGCTGCGCTCGGGATGATCAGGCGTTATTCGGTGCACGAGCTAGAAGCTAAAAGCCAGGAGCTAAGAGTGAATGATCGTCGATCTCACCAGCCAAGCCTATAACGCGCTGCGCCACAATCGCCGCCGCAGCCTTCTGACCATGCTTGGCATGGCTTGGGGAATCGCCACGGTCGT
>PMHI01000228.1:47372-49654 GCA_003156615.1 Acidobacteriaceae bacterium
ATGAAGTGCCTCTGCTCAAACACGTTTCTCCCGAGGTCGCCAAGCAGAGTCTCGTGGCCTACGGCACTCGCAGTGCCACCTATGGCGTCAGCGGCGTCTATGCTTCCTATGGCCGCATGCGGCGTCTCGACGCCGCCGAAGGCAGCTTCTTCAGCGAGTCCGACGACTTCACTCATACCCGCGTCGCCATCATCGGCTCGGACGTAAGAAAAAAGCTTTTCTCCGGCCAAAACGCCCTCGGTGAGAGCGTCCGCCTGGACGGCGTTTCTTATCAGGTCATCGGCGTGCTCAAGCACCAGGTGCAGAACGGCGACGACAACATCAACGCCCACGTCTATATTCCATTCAGCGCCGTGAGCGATCTCGCCAACACTTATTACTTGACTTCCATTGTGATGGAATACGAAGGCGACCACGCCAAGGTCGTAGGGGCGGTGCGTAACTCGATGGCCTTCCACCACAACTTCGATCCCAAGGATCACCGGGCAATCTTCGTCTTCGACGTGTTCGCCGACCTGCTCGACCTGCAGGTCATCAGCACCGGCATCAAGATACTGCTCGGCTTCATCGGATTGCTCACGCTCGGCATCGGCGGGGTGGGCTTGATGAACATCATGCTGGTCTCGGTGACCCAGCGCACCCGCGAAATTGGCGTGGAAAAGGCCCTGGGAGCGCACCGCTGGCATATCCTCTTCCAGTTCCTCACCGAAGCCCTGGTGATCACGGCGTTGGGCGGCCTGCTCGGAGTGCTGCTGGCTTATCTCGTTTCCTGGAGTGTAGGCTCGCTCACGCTGTGGAGCGCTTTTGAGGAAAACGCCAGCGAAGGCGATATCCACCTCTACATCGACTCCGCCACTTTGATCTGGTCGACGGCCATCCTCAGCTTCGTAGGCATCATCAGCGGCATGTTGCCGGCGATCAAGGCCGCAAAGCTCAATCCCATCGAAGCCTTGCGCTACGAGTAATCACCATACCGGCCGCGAACTATCTTCCCGATCGAGGTTTCCTTGTCCCGGACCGAACGACAGCTACTCCACAGGCGCGGCCTGAGCGACGCCGATTTCCTAACACTTCCCGACACATCTCTATGCGGAGGACGCGGTTGCCAACGGAGGCCCAAGTGCAGGTAAGTTATTATTTACATTATGTATAGTTTTCTTGACATTATGTAAGCTATTTAATACACTCAGCCTATCTTGAATTGAGGAGGCTGAAATGTCGTACCGAGAGAAAATTGCCTGGCTATCGTTGATCGCGATGGCTGTCGCCTATGGCCCGTACTTTATGTTTGTTGGGCGAGGTCCCGGCCCCTGGGAGCCATTGCCTCGCCTACACCCGCTTGGCCTGTTTGCCCTGGTATCGATGGTGCGCATGCTCATCCTGGGCGCTGGCTATCTCTATCTCCGTCTCGGCTCCCCCCGAGAGGAGCGGCAGCCACTGGACGAACGGGATCGTGCAATCGAGCACCGCTCGCTCAGTGCCGCTTACTATGTGCTTATCGCCGGCATGATCCTGGTGGGCTGCTTCATGCCCTTCAGTTCCACCGGATGGACCATCGTCAATGCCGCGATTTTCTGGATCGTGGCCGCGGAAGTCATTCACTACAGCGTAGTCGTGGCGAGCTATCGCGTACAGGCATCCTCATGATGCAAGGATCTATTTCTAATCGCATTCGCACCCTGCGTTTCATGAATGGCGAAATGTCGCAGGCCGAGCTTGGTCAGCGCATCGGCCTCACCCGGCAGACGATTGCCGCCATCGAGGCGGGGAAATACTCTCCGTCCTTAGAGGCTGCGTTCCGTATCGCCCAGGTCTTCAACGTCCCACTGGGAGAGGTATTCCAGTGGGAGGTGAAGGCCACCCCATTGGAGGCGTCGTAGCTGTCAATTGGCGATCGAGCCTGTCCCACAGGGTGAGCGCGTGAGTTGCCGGCCTCGGATATTGCGCCCCCAGGCAGCGCCACAGAGCGTGCGTCTTCGACCTGCTTCCCGATTACACCCAGCAGCGGTCGCGATTGCTCCTGAACTTCCGCTCTAGTGTGTCGTTTGGGCGCTGACAACTCTGTTTTTTGCGGTCATCCGGACGCTTCAACCCAGACCCCGCCTGTCGAACCAGGTGGGTTGGTCAGGTTGGTCAGACGTTTGCCCTCGAACCGCCTCAAAAAGACCCTTCACTGAATACTGGCGGCACAGCCGGGAGTTCTCTTACAATCGTGGCGCACCGGCTTCCAGTCCGGATCCACACCATGCCGTCACACACGGGGAAGGTTATGCTGAAGCACA
>PMHI01000498.1:0-345 GCA_003156615.1 Acidobacteriaceae bacterium
GTCCTAAGTCCGAGTGTATGCACTGGTGGGCCTCCTGAACTGAGCCAAATGGCTCACACTCGGCGATTCGCCGCTTGGGGATGCGGTTAGGCGGGTTCGGCAATGTTCATCGTGCTGACTTCCACCGTTACGCCACCCGGGGCGTCATAGTAGAAGCCGTATGTTGGCGGTCCGCCGCGCTGGAGCTTCGCCGGTTTCGGCGCCATATAGTTTCGAATGCTCAAGTCATCGTGCACAAGGTCCACAGCGTGCTGCGTAGGCTGAAGAAAGCCGACGTGAAACATTCCGGGATACCCCTGCTCCGGAGTCATGCGCTTGTCGTACATCAGTGTCAGCACAAAGCCC
>PMHI01000498.1:354-8416 GCA_003156615.1 Acidobacteriaceae bacterium
CAGAAAAACTCCGTCAGTGCCGGAACGTTATAGGTGGTGAGGTTGGTGTGATTCATCGTTGCCATCGCGATCTCCGTTTATCGAAAGTTCTATCGCGTGGCGTGTCAGGAGTTCAGACCGGAACGCACCACGCGACAGGCAACAGTGCCGTGGCACTACCGCTATCGCCGTGGGTCCCTCCTCCGCGCTGACGCGGAGTTGACTGGACTGCGGATTGGCATCGCAGCGAGCCGTGCTTACCAATAAGGCTCTCCGTTTTTCGGCACCAACTTGGATGTTGCCCAGTCTTCCTCGGTTGCAGGATTCTGCTCGCGGGCCGGGGTCGATGCAGAGGGCTAGAAGGGCACACCGATCCTCGTATGTCGGCTTGTAGGAGGTGGGTCGCTCCAGGTTGACGGATAACTTTCCACAATTCGGTAAGGTAAGGTTTGCCGACAATAGGGGAGTTGAGCCGGGCGGCCTTCGCCGCCTAGTAAACCTGAAGGGCTGGGCGGCCCGCCGGCATCGCTGACCAACAGCCATCGCGCTGACTACTGTTTGAGAATCGCTCCGCGAAGTATCGTGACGACCTGCTCGACGGTCCGATTGGCGGTATCAATCACAATATGCTCGCGGTTCCATGGGCGGTAGTCTCGTGAGACTACGTCTTGCCAAGTAAGGGATCGNNTCAGAACAGGTGAGCTCGATTTCAATGGCAGATACGTGGGCATGGTTCGCGACCTCGATCCACGCATCGCGGGAGAGCGGAACGGGATTCACTGAGTCTGCAATCACCGTCCTGCCGACACGGAGATTGTCCGCGGCGACTGCGTAGCCCACACGATAGCCAGCGTCGTTGATGGGTGAGCTCAGTACCCCTGAATCCAAAATCGCCTCCTCGATAGAATCGATACGCACATGAACTACACCTTGCTGGCGGGCAAGTTCTCGCGCAATGGTTGTCTTTCCAGTACCTGGCAGGCCGCCAAGGATGATGAGCATAGTGAGTTCCCAGGTCGCGCATTTTTGCCTTAAGAACGTCTAACAAAACCCCCACCCCGGCAGCTTAGTTCCGCTCACTGCAGCTTCGCGTACTCCGCCTTGGCTTGCTTCAGGATGGGGATGTCGGGGNNGCATCGGCATCCGCTCCCTGCGAGGTTCTCGACTGCGAAGCATTGGCACGAGCCACTCCCAAGCGCGCCAACGCTCCGGTCCAGCAGTTCCAGACGATGCCGCTGTGGTCGAGAATCTTCTGAAACTCAGCGGCGGCGGCAGTGCCTTGTCCGGCAGCCAAGTACGCCTCTCCACGCACGTACACATGATAGAGGCAGGATATATTGTTGCCGAACGGGACGGCGCCCAACTCAATGGGTGAAGCAGCTTGCAGGGCATTCAGGGCGGCAGCCGGATTCTCTCTGCCCAGCTTCAATTGTGCCTGAATGGCGGGCAGCCAAAGCGACTGCATCTGCGTGTCCAGCGGGTACCGTTTCCCTAAGTCCTTCGCCAAGGACTCAGCCCGCACCGTATCGCCTGCGATGGCAAACGCAAGTGCGGCCTCACTCTGCGCCCCGGGACTCGTCGGAGCAAGCTTCAAAGCCTCTGTCGCTGTCTGACGGGCTTCCGCAGCATTGCCGTAAGCCGCTTGTTCCAGACCAGCACTCGCCTTCCATATTGCCCCGGTTTCCTTGCTGTCGGCCCGGATAGCAGACTCCACGGCCCGCTTGGTCAGTTCCCGCGCCTCGCCAAGATGACCGGCATACGCCTCAGTGTCGGACGCGAGCGTAAGTCCAAAGTTCTCGTACGCGGGCTTGCCCGCAAACCACTGTTGCTGCTCCGCCATCGCCGCGGAGTCCGTCCCGAGAAAGGCAAGAGCGTAAAGAGTGTTGTGGAATGCGAAATCATCCAGCTTTCGCGCCTGCGAATCGTGGATGATCTGCCGCGTTTCGTCGAGCCGTTGCAAGGCCAGGGCGTAGTTGGCGAGATTCTCGTATATACCGACATTATCCGGGGCAACGTGTGAGGCTTGCCTGGTGATCTCCACGGCCTTCTCGTACTGCCCCTGTGCGTAATACACGATACCCAGATCGGCGTATGCTCTGGTCTCATGGTAGTCCTCAATCTGCTCCTGATATGTCTGGGCGGCTTTATCCAGATCTCCGGTCACACTCGAATTGTAGTCGGCGGTGATCGCCAGCTTTTCCCGCTCGCTGGCACGCTCCCGCAACTGGAACGCTTTGGTGTAGTACTCGTTGGCCCGCCCTAGCTCACCGAGACTGTAGTAGTTGTCGCCCACTTCCATGTAGCCCATGGCGAAACTCGGATCGAGTTCGATAGCACGTTGATCGTAAGGCAGGGCGGCGGCGGCGCCCTTGACTCGATAGGCCTTTCGGCCAAGGCTGTACGCTTTCAGAGCTTCGAGCGAAGACGTGGTGGCTTGTTCGAGCGGAACATTAAACTTCTGTAGCGTAGCGAGAGATTCGCCCAGTTCGCCGCGCAACTTGGATGCCGCCTCGCCCAGTGCGTTCAGCACCTTCTCCTTGGACGTCGCCGTTGCCTGGTCCTCGGCCAGCATGTCTCCGTTCTGGCAATTCACCGCCTTCAACCCCAGCACATATTCGCTGCCCAGACTGCCAATCGATCCCGCAAGGTAAGCCTTGCTCTCGGCCCGCAGGCAAAGCTCCCGGGCCACTTCGGGCGTGAGTTTCGTGCTGGCTGGACGGGTCATCTGTTGCAAAATCTTGGCGATTTCGCTGTCGGGAAGCACATTCAGGAACGGCGACTGACGCAGGGAAACATTGAGAGCAGTCTTCAGAGTATCGTCGAACACCGCGTCGCTCGTGCTGTTGGAAAAATCCGCGAGAACAATGCTGTCCTTCTCGGTCAGGCGGTGCGTGGTCTGGCGGGATCGAAAGTAAAACCCTCCGGCGATTGCGGCAGCGACAAGTATGGTGACGGCGGAAACCAGAACCTTCCAGAGTTTCCTGCCACCCACAGAAGCCTCGGTCACTTTCACCACGCTCGATGACGGAGATGGAGCAGGCGCAGAGGAGGAGCCGGATGCTGGTGACGGCGGTTGGGCTGCAACCTGAGCGCCGCTTTCCTGCGCGACCGCCACCGTCCCTGTATCCCGCTTCAGCCGTTGCAACTCGGAACGCATGTCGGCTGCGCTCTGGTAGCGCAGACTGCGATCTTTCTCCAGCGCCCGATTGATGATGTCTTCCAACTTGGGCGGCACGTCGTGATTCAGTCGCACCACGGCCACCGGGGCACGGTTCAGGATGGCCTCGCAAATGACTCCCGAACTTTCTCCATGAAACGGCAAATCACCTGTCGCCATCTCGTACAGCACGGCCCCAAACGAGAACAGGTCGCTCCGCGCATCCAGTTCTTTCGCACGAACCTGCTCGGGCGACATATACGCCACCGTTCCCAACATGGTGCCCGGACTGGTCAGAGGCTCCGCGTCCTCCGAACCCGTCTGTGTGTTCAGAGACCCAATCTTGCTCGAAGAACTGGCTGCAAGACTGACTTTCGCCAGCCCAAAGTCCAGAATCTTNNCGTGTCCGCGCTTGGTGACAAACATGTTGGCGGGCTTGATGTCGCGATGGATGATGCCCTCGGAGTGAGCAGCGTCGAGCGCGTCCGCAATCTCAATCGCCAGAGACAGAATCAACTCGATCTCCATCGGCTTCCCGGCGATGCAGTGCTTCAGCGTCATGCCATCCAGAAACTCCATCACGATGAAGGGCTGGCCATCCTGATCGCTGATTTCGTGAATGGTGCAGATGTTTGGATGGTTTAGGGCGGAAGCGGCTTGCGCCTCGCGTTCGAAACGAGCCAGAGCTTGCTTATCCTTAGCAATCTCATCAGGCAGGAACTTCAAGGCGACGAAGCGGTGTAGCTTCACATCCTCAGCCTTATAGACGACACCCATGCCGCCGCCCCCGAGCTTCTCGACGATGCGGTAATGCGAGATGGTCTGGCCGATCAATGAAGTGGCCGCTCAGTGAGCGACCATATTAAGAGGCCAAACTGCGGCAAGTCAATGCATTGTGGGCAAAGCGGGCAAAGCTAACTTCAGCCTTTAACCCGCCACCCAATCGGCTCGCAGGAAGCGCCAGCAGATCAGAGCACACCCCAAGGACAAGAATGCCTCGTGAATGTCCGCCCGCTTTTCGTAGCGCACCCGCAGTCGCCGGAACTGGTCCAGCAAAGCGAAGGTCCGTTCGACCACCCAGCGCCATCGCCCCAGTCCGCTGCCGTGCTCAGTGTTGCGCTTCGCTAGGAACGGGATGATGCGTCTGTCACGCAGACCTTGCCGGATGTACCCCGCGTCATAGCCACGGTCGCCCAATACGCAGTCAGGACGATGGCGCGGTCGTCCCCGCTCTCCCNNAGTGCGAGGGCTTGCTGCGAATCGTTACGATTGGCTCCGGTCAGTTGAATGGCGAGAGGAACCCCGCGACCGTCGCAGACTAGATGGCGTTTGCTGCCCAGCTTGGCCCGGTCGGTGGGATTCGGTCCCGTCTGCAGCCCCCAAAAACTGCCCGGACCGAGCTGCCGTCTACAACTGCTTGGGACCAATCAATCTGTCCGTAGCGTGCCAGCCAGTCTAGCAAAGAGAAGTGGATCAGTTGCCAGATGCCCGCCTGTTGCCAATCACGTAACCGCNNGTCATGCCCGAACCACACCCGAGTTCTTGCGGCAGCATTTCCCAGGGAATTCCGCTACGCAGGACGAACAGAATCCCAGTTAGACAGGCGCGGTCTGGTAAGCGGGGCCTGCCTCCCTTGGGTCCACGCGATGTGGGCGGCAGCAACGGTTGAATCAGATTCCACAAAGCATCAGGAAGCAAAGGGCTGCTCATAGGCTGAGCATCCTAGCGCTTGGACAACGTGTGTCGGATACTTCACTGATTGAAAACGGGGTTTTGTTAGAAGTTCTAAGGAAGATTATCGAAAAAGAGGCAGACCGAAGCAATGCGGCCGTTCCGGGCGACGATAAAATCGGTTCCCGCGTAAGCTGGTGGTTTGCCGGGAGTGCCAGATACCCATCGAACCCGTCCGGCATCGCCTAATTCCTCTGGAGAGAAGAGGGGCTGATATTCGAAATCTGGGTGTGTGGCTTTTTATCACACCAGCAATACGATCAATCTCGTCACGGCCACGAAATATACCGCCTTTGGGGTCATAGAATACTGCGTCTTCGTGAAAGATCTCATCGATTGCAGCGCGACGACGCGCGAGGTCATTTTCGCCAAATACGTCGCTCAGATTACGAAGCAGCAAGGTCGATACGCTGTTGGACATCGTGTTCTCCGTTTCAGATCGTAGGCCGCGAGCCACCCGAGCTTGGCTAATTTGATGACTTTTGTGCTCGGTACATTAGCGTTCTTTAACCTTAACAGTCGAGTCGGGTTTTGCGGATTCTGGCTGATCGACGACAGTTTCACAGTCGCGTGCTCCACAGTAGGTGCTTGCAATGCACGACTCTGGGCGGATGACGGGCTTCTCGGTCGTAATGGTGCGAGCCGGAACATCTCGTTTCGCGGAGAACGGCGTTTTGCCAATTCGACTGGAGTCCACCCGCTACTTGATAACCCAGCCAACGGATTAGGAACTCAGTTCTCCCGCATCATAGACGCAACCTGAACCCGCGATGCCCGCCGCGCCGGAAGCAGCGTAGCCGCCATCCCTGCAGCCACAACCACTGCAATCGCACCCAAAAGAGTCACCGCATCGGTGGACGAGACGCCATAAAGCTGGGACTTCAGCCAATGCCCCAGCACGATGCTCAGTGCCGTCCCGATAGCTACGCCGATCAGCGTCAGCCGAAGCCCATCCGTAAGCACAAGGGTGAAGATCCGCTCGACGCTGCATCCGAGCGCCATCCGAATCGCCATCTCGCCTGAGCGCTGTGCCGTCGAGTACGCCATCACCCCGTAGACTCCCACCGCTGCAATCAGCAGCGCGAGTCCCGCAAAGATCAACAGCAGCAGCGCGCGGAACTTCGGCTGCGAAAAGTTCTGCGCCACATTCTCTACCATCGTCCGGATGCCAACCACCGGCTGATCCGGATTGATTCTGTGTACCGTTTCCCGCAGAACGGAAATGAGCAAGCCTGGGTCGACTTCGGTTCGCATCACAACCGACATCGTTCGAACCGGCAAAAGCTCATTCGCCTGGCGATACGGCACATACATCTCGGTGGGCATATCGGTCACCAGCGACTGTTTCACATTGCCCACCACGCCGACCACCATCATCCACGGAACGCTGTCGTCGGGCAGTGCACCAATCTGAAGCTTCTTCCCAAGCGGCGACTCATCCCCAAAATAGGCCTTCGCCATCGCCTGATTGATCACCACCACCGGAGGCGCGCTCTCACGGTCGGCATCTTCAATCCAGCGGCCTTCGATCAGCGGAATCTGGAGCGCCTGAAAATACTCCGAACTCGTGACGCGATAGTTCGCCGTAACGTATTCCGCAGGATTCCGCGGCGGCCTTCCCTGGATGTTGAAGTGGATCGCACTGCCTTGTCCGCTCACCGGCAGAAAGGATGTGGCGGCTGCGAACTTGACCTCGGGAAGCGTACGCAGTTCCCGCAGCGTATTCTCGTAGAAGTCCATGTTGCGGTGCAAATCGGTGGGAGCGGTTTCGGCCGGAGGAACCGGAAGATCGGCGACCAGCAGATGATCGTCCGAGAATCCGAGCTTCACCGCGGACAGATGACTCAGACTCCGGACGAAGAGCCCAGCGCCCATCATCAACAGCAGCGCGAGCGAAATCTCCGAGACCACCAGGCCATTGCGCAGCAGCTTGGCGCGTTTGCCGCTGCCGNNTGCCGGCTCGTTCGGTCTCGTTCAACACGGTGCGCAAGTCCCTTGTTCGAATATGACCCGCCGGTGCGATGCCGAAGAATACACCGGCGCAAATCGACAGAATGACAGTGAACAGCAGAACTCGAGCGTCGATGCGGACCTCCGCCCCCGGCGGCAGCAGACCTCCTGCGGCATGAAGCAGCGACGGCATTAACAGATAGGCAAGCGCAACTCCAACCACCGCTCCGGTCAGTGAAAGCACCAGCCCTTCCACGATCAACTGTTTGATGATCGTCCAGTCCGAAGCGCCGAGCGACATGCGGATGGCGATGTCGCGCCGGCGCGCCGTGGCACGCGTCAGCATCAGGTTGGCAATATTGCCAATCGCGATCAGCAGCACAAAGATCACCGCACCCAGCAGCATCGTCAACGCCGGTTTCACCTCGCCGACCAGCTGCGCCTGCATCGGATTCACGATTGCATCTGTCGCAATATTGTCTGTCGAATATTGCGCATACAGCCGCTTGGCAATGGCACTCATTTCGGCACGCGCCTGATTCAAGGAAACGCTGGGTTTGAGTCGGGCAATGGCGTTAATACCGGGGTGCCAGGAGCGGTCATCCGGCAGTTTGCTCGCCCAGGGCGCCATGGCAACGACGAAATCCGGCGCCTGCTGTAGCAACTTGAACCCCTGCGGAAGCACTCCGATCACGATGTAGGTCTGGCGATCGAGGACGATGGTCTGCCCAACAATACTCTCCGCGCCGCCAAACCTGCGCTGCCACAACCCATAACCCAGCAGCGCCACGGCCGGAGATGCAGGCTGGTCGTCAACGGCTCTGATCGGCCTGCCGGCAACCGTGTTGACACCAAGCATGTGCAGCAGGTTTCCGCTGATCATCTGGCCGGGAACCTGCTCCGGCTGGCCAGTCCCGGTCAGCGCCATCGTCACGACACGAGTGGCTCCGAACTCTTCGAACGACTTGCTTTGCTCCTTCCAGTCCTTATAGTTCAGCCACGAGGCGGTGAGCATGGGAAAGTTCGTTGCCCGCTCCGAGACGATCACCAGGCGATCGGGGTCCGAGAACGGAAGCGGACGCAGTAGCACGCCATAGAAGACGCTGAAGATTGCCGTGTTGCATCCGATGCCCAGCGCGAGGGTCACCACGGCAACCACGGCGAACACCTTGGCTTTGCGCAACTGACGCAACGAGAATTGCAGATCTTTTATCAGGCTCAAGGTGCCTCCGCCGCTTTCGATTC
>PMHI01000028.1:0-441 GCA_003156615.1 Acidobacteriaceae bacterium
GCTTTGAACCTGCTCAATCGGATAAATGCCATTTATCACCTCAGCCATCGCACAGGGCGCTCAGCATCGATCGTGCCTGATGCATTTCCAGTTCCAAAAATGCAACGACAGGGTGCGTAAGAATGTAACTGTATTTTGAGTCACAGCATCAAAGCTCCATGTGCCGATTCGCCAAGAGCGGTAACCGCCTTCGCAGTCCCGCCTCCCTAAGAACCGTCATTCCACTGCGAAGGCGTTTCGCTCTCTGCGTCTCTTGATCCGAACAACGTAGCTAGTGGTGCCGGGTGGAACAAAAACCACGCAAAGCCAGTCTGCAACGGCCACCTCATTGACGTTGTAAGCCCGTCGAATTGCCGACGGCCGTCAATGGAATGACGCTCCCATCCGATCCTCACACCCCGCGCTCGCAATAATTCCAGATCACGCACGAGGCTGCAAACA
>PMHI01000028.1:470-6308 GCA_003156615.1 Acidobacteriaceae bacterium
ATGGATGGACTCAAGGTGAAGTCATGACCGAACTGGTTGATTCGTCGATTGCACAATACGCAGTGATCGAGGCTCGTCGGACAGAAGGTCCTTCGGAATGCTTCGTGATTGCCTATCCTGATGAGGAATCCCTGCGGGATCTCATCGCCGGCCCCAGCATCATCGCGTGCGGCTTCGCCTCCCGTGAAGAGGCTCAAGCAAAGGTCGACGCTGACTTCTGGACGGCCGCCGCTTGGGAACGAACTTGCAGAGGACTTACTGTCGTCGGAGCTGAGGAATATCCACGCGGAGCCTTTTCGGTAATGCGGCGCATAGGCTCCGCGTTCGATCTGACGCACACTGGGAGAATCGTTCATGGTTTTCTCCGGGCGGCTATTGCAGCGGCCATTCTCATCTTTTATTCCAAAAACGCAGTGTCCACTGTGATCCGATCTCTTGTCGCAGGTTGATTCTCAGTTCGGCATGATTCGGGTGAAGAAGGCAGACTTGCTGACGGTTGCCCACTACCTGATCGGCCACCTTTCCTGCAGCCAGGTCCCGGCTTTGGCGAAGCGGCATAAGGTAGAGGCAAAGATAAACTCCGCGTCCGCACAGGAGCTTCTCGTCAAGAAAGTGGGTGCCTACCCATTACCGTCCCGTTCCCGTGGCGATCTGCGACGCAATCCCCTCGGAACCTCCGTCTGGAGCCGCTTTCGGATCGATGGCTTGAAGGTTTTATTTTGTCCTTCACCCGCAAATGGGCCAATGATTCCCCTTCATGAATTCAAAGAGTTTTGTAGAAATAAGGTGGCGCTGAACCACTTGGTTAACGTTAGATCTGACATCGAGGCCAAACACGGACGCCACATGCGGCGTCCGGTGAGTTGAAGGGTTGGAACCAGAGAGGTCGGGGACTAACCGTCAAGAGCCTCTATTTAAGCGTCACTCCGCAGCGCGCCAAGTCGAACTGCGCGCTCTTATATTTGGAGCGACGGTCGTGGTATTAGGCCCGAGGTCTCTTTCGTAAACAATGCCGTCCTGCGTGACGATGAAGGTCTTGACGCCAGATGACCGGTATTTTGCGGGATATGCTACCAAGGCTACGCCGCCCCTCTTCTTGCCGCCGGAACCATAGCTGCTAGCCCCGGCCACAGAATCTGCCGTCACAATTCGAAAGTAGTATCCATGGAAGGGAGAGGACTCATTGCCTCCAGCATTCGTTGTACTGGCAGAGACGAGGCCCAGGACATACTGGCGGATGAAGTCATCGTCATATACATCTTTTGTCTCGCCCTGCTTCTTTGCCATTGCGAATGCACTGCAGATTTCAATCGCAGTGGCCTCGTTTTCTCCGACCCTGCGAAACTTGATTTCTTGTATGCCAGTCTTGGAATCGAAATACCAGGCACCATTCTTTGAAACCAGTGGGATCGGAAAGGGCCAGTTTTCAGCGCCAATGTACAGCACTGTCGTCCCGTCAGCTTCCCTGACCAGACGGCGCATTTCCCGATATTTCTGGCAGAACTTCTCGCGTTCGAGCTTGTCTTGAACTTCGTCGCTCGAGGAGGTGACTTCCTTTCCTGCTCCGAGGATCGCTTCCAGGGACGGCTCGTCTTCATTTTGTACGGCCTGAAACAGAGCGCCGCTAGCTTCTTCTGGAGAGGAGAACGTCTTTGGTTGGGAGTCCTGAGCAAAGCTCGATCCAGCAAAGCCGGCTACCAGCAGCAGCAAGACGACCAATAGCAGACAAAAGATGCCGGATGCGAACCCGCAGACAAGTTTCACGGTGAATGTTTCAAGCGTCATATAGTTTGTGCGCATGAGTTCTTTCTCCATATCATCAGCCTCGTTTCTGGTAACGGAACCGAATTACCGGCGACCGCCGCCTCCCCCGTGAAAACCGCCGCCTCCGAAACCACCACCTCCACGGAAGCCTCCGCCAAAGCTCGACCGTCCGCGATAGGAGAACCCTCTCGCGACTCCTCCATGGTTAAAGCCGCTGAATGCACCGGAACGAGTGCCATCGAATCCGTGATGCGACCCGCCGAAGCCCCGTGAGTCGGAGAAGCCACCGCCGCGAAATCCGCCGTCATGAAATCCACGGCCGCGATTGAAGTTGTTGCGGTTGGCGAAAATTCTGCTGTGTGACTCGTAGTGGTGATGGTCGAAACGAATGCCGTGGTGATGCCAATCGTATCCCCAGTTGTGCCAGCCCCAACCGTACCCACCAAAAAAGCCGACTCCAAAGCCGAAGCCAAATGCAATTCCCGGACCATCAAAGAAGAGCCCCGGATACCAATACCAGTCTGGCCAGATCCCGATGGGCTCTCCATACACGAGCCAAGGGTCATACTCAGGAACGTAAACAACCTCCGGGTCGGCGGGTTCGATCACAATTGTCTGTCCCCGCTGGGTTACGTTTTCCTGCGATGTGCTTTTTAGGCTTCCAGCCTTTTCCGCACGCTCACGCATTACCTGAATGGCGTTCATCACGTCCTGCTCTTGGTTGACGTAGGCATCACCGAGCGATGAGGTCCATGACAGATTCTTGTCCATGTTGGCGAGCACCGAAGGAAACTCAGTGAGCGCCTTCACGCTCGGGTCCCACGGTTGCTTATTTACCTCTTCACCGAGTTTTTTTTCCTTTAGATCAGAATGCTGCTGCATCCACCGGTCTGCTTCCACAACTTGGTCAGGATAGGTAGCCGCTGCGAGAATCTGTGCCACTAACGCATCCGGATACAAGGCAATTGGCGCCACGAGTTGCTGCAGCTGTACCGCCGTCTGTGGCGCGGCCTGAACCTGCGGTGGTGCGGATGATTCATCCGATTGGGCGGCGAGCCCCGCTCGCGCAGTCGCTAACGCAACGCAACAAGATAGAAAAAGAGACAGGGTCTGCTTTAGGAACTTCACAATCATTCTCCTTGCGGCGGGCCGGTATCTGAGCCCATTTGATCGTTGACACCCAAGAGCAAATGCACGCGGCTTTCCAATCAACCGCGGGAGGGTTTCCAGCGCATGAGTCAGGTAGTTGTTGGAGATGTGCTGATGAAAACCAAATAAGGCGTCCACCGGACGACACAACGCCCGCATTTCGACGGCCTTCGGATTTCAACTCGGCTCCGCAAGCCCCAGGATTCGGCAAAACATAGGGTGCGCTTTGGTTTTGACTGTGTCTCGGGACGGTCCCAAAAGACCTTCGCTTACCGCGCGGGATCACCGCTCTTGGTTCGCGGACGTAGGAGAGCAGAGTCGCCTTCGCAGCGGCAATGAAAGATCAAGGGAGGCAGGACTGCGAAGGCGACTGTCGGTCTTGGCGCATTGCCATATGCTCCTCCGATGCTGCAAAGGACGAGTCTGTCACGTTCTTATTTTGAAACGGACATCGATCATCTGAACTAAGCACCAAATGCCCCTTCGTGATTGTGGAACGCGAAATGCATGGAGTATTTGCGTTCAGCTTTGGTGGCCACGGGAGTGGACGACACCTGGCTGGTGGTTCCTTGATCATTCGTGGAGGTCTCTATGCAGGTAATGAGGTCAGCTGCAATCGGGGTGAGTTCAGAGTTGATGTCCGACATTCTGAATTGCGTTTGCCCCGATTGCGGCGGAAGCATGGGCTGTGCCGGCCGAGCGTTCAAGTGCCTCGGCAAGTGTCAGCGGGACTGGCGCGAAATCTGGGAGCGAGTCCTGTCCGCTGGTTTCGACAGACGATCGACAAGGGCGATCAGAGCGAGTTAATCAGTGAAGAGAGAATCCATATGAAACAAACGTTGCCGCTTGTTCTGGTAATTTCGGCCAGTGTTCTCTTAGCGCAAGACAACAATGCGCCCAAGGGCCCGAGTCAGAACAACACGAAACCTGCCACAGAACAGACAGTGGTAACAGGCTGTGTCAGCAGGCTCAACGGAGATTTCGTTCTCGTGGAGCAGGACCCAGCGATGACCTACGAACTTCACTCGACGGGGAAAATAAAGGTGGGCCACCACCTCGGACAACAAGTAGAAGTGGCCGGGAAACAATCGCCTTCGCTGACCACAAGCTCTGACTCCTTGGAGGGACGTGCTCCTTCCTCGGTGACGCTAACGATCAGCTCAATCAAAACCATTGCGAGAGAATGCACCGAACAGCTCGTCTCTAACTAAGTAGCGGAAGTTTATCTGGCGCTCGAAACCGCCAAGGAGAAGCGTTATGAAGAAACCACTTACCTGTCTGATCAGCATATTGCTCGTAGTTCTGCCAATTCTCTCCTCTTCTGTTTCGGCAGCGGAACCGGAGAAAGACGAAGATCGCTTAAGGAACAGCGGCACGGTGTTGAAAGAAATTCTCGATGTTCCTGACGACATCCCCCGGGACTTGCTCGACAAGGCCGACTGTGTAGTTGTCTTTCCGTCCGTTCTGAAGGCGGCTTTCATTGTCGGCGGCAGCTATGGGCGAGGCGCGATGTCCTGCCGGAGAGGCGAAGACTTCAGAGGATCGTGGGGTGCGCCTACCATGATGGCTCTCGAGGGCGGCAGCTTTGGCTTCCAAATAGGTGGCGAGGCAACGGATTTTGTTCTGCTCGTAATGAATGAGCGGGGTGCGAGCGGAATTCTAAGCAGCAAGGTGAAGCTTGGAGCGGACGCCTCGGCCGCGGCAGGCCCGGTCGGCCGCACTACCTCGGCAGAAACAGACGCAACGCTGCGTGCGGACCTCTTGAGCTATTCCCGCGCTCGGGGTGCGTTCATAGGTGTCTCTCTCGAGGGATCAACCATTCGTCCCGATAATGGCGCGAACCGGCAGATTTATGGACAAAAACTTTCAGCAAAAGAGATCGTGCTGTCCGGGCACGTCGCCATCCCTCCAGCAGCTCAGGCGATGATTTCGACACTGGATTCCAGGACTCCGAGACATCGGTCATGACCCGGAAATCTGGCGAGCGCTGGGAGAAGACACAGCATTACCGCAATTTCTATTTCAAAGACTGAAGCACGCGACGAAAGACAAACGAAAGGAGAAAACTAATGAGTGCCATCAGCAACGTGAAAGTAACGGGTGTTCGCAAAGAAACCGATAGCCTCGGTGAAGTGGATGTTCCAAGCAGCAAACTGTGGGGAGCGCAAACGCAACGGTCACTCGAACACTTCAACATCGGGAAGGATCTAATTCCGCGCGAAATGATCGCGGCTTACGCGACTCTGAAGAAAGCCGCCGCGAATGCAAATCACGCAGGCGGGCGGCTCGATGACCAGCGTCACAAGTTGATTGTTCAAGTCTGTGACGAGATCCTCGCGGGCCAGCATGAGGACATGTTTCCTCTGCACGTCTGGATGACGGGAAGCGGCACACAATTCAACATGAACGTGAACGAGGTGATTTCCAACCGCTGCTGCCAACTTGCAGGCACGCCGGTCGGGAGCAAGGCGCCAGTTCATCCCAACGACCACGTCAACATGTCGCAGTCTTCCAACGATTCCTTTCCTACTGCCATGAACATGGCGGCGGCAGTCAATGTGAAAGAGCGACTCATACCTGCGGTTAAGAACCTGCATGATTCAATCGACGCGAAGGTGGAGGAATGGAAAGACATTGTGAAGATCGGTCGCACACACATGCAGGACGCCACGCCGATCACGCTCGGCGAGGAATGGTCGGGATACTCGGGAATGCTCAGCGACGATCTTGAGCGTATCGAAGATGCGCTGCACGGTGTGTATCGCCTAGCGCTTGGCGGAACGGCAGTGGGAACGGGCATCAATGCAGCCCCAGGATTCGGCGAGGCGGCCGCTGCTGAAATTGAAAAGCTTACGAACCTGCCTTTCATCAGCGCTCCCAACAAATTCACGGTGCAGGGCGCTCATGATGCTCTCGTCCAGCTCT
>PMHI01000635.1:0-8798 GCA_003156615.1 Acidobacteriaceae bacterium
GGAGACGCTCTGGGGTTCGGCGCGGCGCTGGCTGGATGCTGCGATATCACCTTGGTGTCGTCCGCGGCGCGGTTTGCATTTCCTGAGATCGAGCACAATATTCCTGCGACGCTTGGCGTCTCCGCCGTTCTTCCTACGGTTCCGCTAAAAGCGGCCAAGTGGCTGGCTTACTCCGCCGAAACCATAACTGCGGAAGACGCATTGGCGGTTGGCCTGGCAAGCAAGGTTCTGCCCGCGGAAGGCTTCCCTGGCGCCTGCGAGCAAGTGTTGAATACGTTGGCGGCCAAGCCGCGCACCACGCTTGAAGTGCTCAAACTTTACTTCTCGAAAGCGCCGGGCATGCCGCCTGAAACGGCGTCGGAGTATGCGGGCACGCTTCTCGGGCTGGCGACCACCCAGAAGCCCAAGTAGCTTCGTAGGTGGACGCGAAAACAGCATCTCCGGCCGGTTTTTCCACGGACGACCGATCACGGTCTGCGATTAAAAGGAGCGCATAAAATGAACGCAGATTTTTTGAGCCCGAGTCAACGCAAACAAGCTCTTTTCAAAGGCGATGACGAGCGACTGGCTGGAGCACAGCAAAAGAGGATTAAGACGGCGTTCGGTCATGTCAACGTGACGATTGGCGGTAACGAAAGCGGTCCGGTGATGGTCTTGTGGCCGAGCGCCATGATGCAGGGCTCGATGTTGAGCTACCAGTACCAGCACTTTGCTTCCAAGTACCGCGTGGTTCTGGTCGATCCACCCGGCGTAGGTAAGTCGGATCCCCTCCGGAAGCAAATCACCATCGAAGACAGCGCCGAGGTCGTGATCAATATCCTGGATGCTCTGGGAATCAAGAAGTGCATCCTCGGTGGGAATAGCTGGGGCGCCATGCTCGCAGCTGTTTTCCCAGCATGGTATCCCGAACGAGTCATCGCTGCGATTGTGGTGAACGGCACAGCGTCACCACCCGACACGGCTGAGACCGTCAGAATATCGATCGGCTCGACACTGCTCTATATGAATGGGACGATGCCCAAGTGGTGGGTGGGGTTCGCCAAAGCGGGATTCGCAGGGGACACCGCAACAGAGAGCAACCCTGAGTTCATGGATTATCTGAACTGTGTCTCTTACGATGATCCAAAGTCCATTTCCTTCCAACTCCAGGGCATTATTCTCAACCGCGTGGATCGCCACGATCTGCTTCGCACGATTAAGAACCTACCGGTGCTGGTGATCGCCGGCGAAGAAGATAGACAGTTTGCGGTCTACATCTCCCGCAAGCTGGCAAACGCAATTGCAGGTTCCACATTTGTTGTTCTACCGGAGACCGCCCACTTGGCTGCTCGTGAGCGGCCCGAGTTGGTCAATCCAGTAATCGAGAAGTTCCTCGATCAGCTCCCGTCTCATGCCGACCTACATGCCTGACCTGATTTCGATCGGCTATCCCGCGCTGGACAAGCTGCGGCTGGCAGAGCTCGCTCTAGAGGAGCGTCTGAGGGATAAGTTCGAGAGGATGATTATCAGAGTAGAACCCGAGATCCGTATGCTTCCGGTTATTAAATTTCTTTGAGGCCCAGAAATTGAAGGAATATCGACAGATCGTAAGAATGGCGCAGGAAGGGGCCGCCTCCGTATTGGTTACGCTAGTGCGAACGCAAGGCTCAAGCTACCGGCGACCGGGAGCTCGCCTTTTGCTTGGAGCTCACGGCGGGTATGCTGGAACACTCAGTGGAGGCTGTTTAGAGGCGGAAGTCGTCCGCAAGGCGACATGGTTGATACATAAAGGCGCCGTTGTACAAAGGTACTCGACGATGTTTGACGATACGGCCGAGATACCTTTTGGGCTAGGCTGTGGGGGAATTGTGGACCTCCTGCTTGAACCGACCTCAACGCCCGAGTTTAGAGCACTCTTGGCCGCCTTGGAGCGGTCGCTCACCGGAGAGGAATCGATCGTTCTGACCTGGTTGCCAAATGAAGAACGGGAACTTGCACGGACAGTATTGTCAGCGCAAGGAGATCTCTTGTTTTCCAGCGATAGTCTGACAGAAAAGACACTCGCTAATGTGAAAACCTGCGTCGTATCTGGTATTGGGGAATTGCCTCAGGAGATCTTTGTGGAGCGCGTTGTAGCTCCACAAAGGATCTTCATCGTAGGGGCAGGAGACGATGCGAAGCCGTTGGTCAGCATTGCCGCCCTTCTCGGATGGACCGTCAAGGTTGTGGATGGGCGGTCGCAACTTGCCAAAGTGAGCCGCTTCCCCGAGGCGGAAAGTGTGTCAGTGATTCAATCCGCAGCACTAGCTTCAGGTGAAGTAAAACGCAACGACGCGGTAGTGATTATGACCCACAGCTACGACCAGGATCGAGATTGGCTTGCCGCTATGCTCCCACTGCGCCCAGCTTATATAGGAATGCTTGGCGCACGCCATAGAACCTCATTCTTGATCAGCGACGTGGCTTCGGAGCTAGGATTTTCTGTCGCGGAATGCTGTGAGCTTATTCAAGCACCAGTCGGGCTCAACTTGGGAGGCGATGGACCTGAGGTGATTGCGCTCGCGATCATAGCGGAAATACAGGCTTCTCGCACGGGTATGCTCGCGAACTCGCGAAAGTTAGCTCCGATGGAAGTCGAGAGTTACGTGAAACAAGGTGGTTCCGCGGGCTTACACGCGTCGTCTGCCATGGACTCGACCTGCTCTGCCTAAAAATCAGTCTCCAGAGCTACGGCGCGCCTTTAGCGTATGGCCCTGCCTAGCTGTGCAGGACGCGGCGGGCTGATACGGCAACTTGGCCACAGTCGGTCCGTCCTTGCAGAAGACGCCGGCCTAGCTCACTGCACGTCACCGAATAATTTTTCATTGGGGGAGCTTTGGGCTCAGAGACGGTTAACGAAGTCCAGTGGCAGAGCACCGAGGTCGCAAGTCCGAGTCTTCCTGCACCTGTAACGGTGAGTCGTCGCCCGTGACCTAAGCGATTGTGCCCCCGCCATCCAACGTAAGCACTGATCCGGTGGCAAACGGATTTGTTGCGAGCAGCAGTATTGCCGCGGCGACATCATCCGCCTCTCCTACACGTCGCACAGGCAATCTATCCGCAGCTCTTCGCAGCATCTGATCTCGTTCGGCCTTCGGAAGCTTGTGGTAGAGGTTTGTATCGACGATACCCGGCGAGACTGCATTGACGCGAACTGGAGCGAACTCAAGCGCCAATCCGCGCACCAGCCCCTCAATAGCCGAGTTAATTGCACCCTGCAGGACGGAGTTGGCGTCTGGGCGATGACTCAAGAACCCAGAGACCAACGTTAGAGATCCCTCTTTGCTGAACATCGCTGAGCGCGCGACGCGATATGCGCCCCAGAACTTCGAATCCATTGACTTGTAGGCGGCCTTGAGTGGCAAGTCTCGGATGCTGCCGGTTTCCGTCGCCGCAGCTGTCACAACGATGTGGGAGAACGCTCCCTCACTTGCGAAGAAATCGACGATCGACTCGTCGTTCATGATGTCTAACTGCCGCGCTCGGGCTCCCTGACCGATTCTTCGCACAGCCTCGTCCAATTTAGCCGGATCGTGTGAGGCGACGGTCGTCTCAGCGCCCCGCTGCACAAACAGCTTGGCCGTCGCAAAACCAATTCCGGAACTACCACCCACAATTAAAACGCGATTTCCCGCAACCATTTCTCGCCTCCAAGAAGATATTCGTTTGCAAATTCAACGTCGTGCGACCGACCGGTAAAGGGAAACAAATGCCGGCTGTTGTGGGCAGGCGGCGATGAAGACCAACCCACCAAGAAAGCCGAGATTCTGGATGAAGCTTACGAGTTGATGCATCCTCGACTGCTCGGTCGGGGCTCGCCAAAAGGCATGTCCAATCACCGTAGCGGCTGATAAGAAGACCGCAAGCGCCAGGCTTCCCAGTTCCGGAAAGACGCCCATCGCCAGCGCGAGCCCTCCTATCACCTCAACAATGCGAGCGAGGCCCATCAACCGAGGAATATTTGAATCGGAAAATCCGGCCTGCTTCAATTCCCTGAGCGCCATCTCCTGGGGGATCAACCCGCTCCCGTTTACAACGAACGGAACGGCGGCAAGCACACGTGCCGAGACTAGGAGAATTCGTTCAGTTTCGGAAAAGGCGATGGCGATGTTCATAGAACTCCTTTGAGCAGGCGCAAACTGGACGATCGGTGGCTTGAGTTCAGAGAGCACTGTCCGCGAGCAATCCGCCTACGTAGTTATGCCAAACCTTTGCCTTCGAGAGAGTCCGGTGTCCGCTGGCCTCCTCCCCTGCGTCGATGATCACAGAGCGACCGCGACGAACTCTCTGAATGTCTTGTTCTAGCCCCGTAAAGCCAATGCCGTTGATCTGGTCGTCGGTGAAGTTGAGAGTAAGCAGAGATGCTTGGACCTTCTCTAAGTCCTCAACAGGGTCATAGTCCTGCGAAGCCTTGAATTCCCAAACTACATCCCAGTACTGCTGAGAGGACTCGGCGTTCTCTGCGGTCTCCCGAATGTGCTGGTCGGCCATGTCCACATTACGGAACTGTCGCGCAAATTCCGCTTGGCCGCCGATCATCAACTGAAATAGGTTCCAAGCCATGCCTAAGCCGTGTGAGGTAGAAACCAAATCATTGCCGGTATACTTTGGATCGGATTGGATCAGCGCCAGCATTAGTCTGCGGAAGAGCAGATTGTGGCCGCTGAGTCTATACGGCAAACATGCTATGGGCATGAGGGCATCCATCATCGTTGGATACGCTATGCCCCAAATCCAGGTGTTCATGCCGCCCATGCTTGTTCCCAGGATCAGGCGCAGATGATCGATGTTGAACAGTTCCCGGACCACGGCGTGCTGGGCACGTACGATGTCCATGTACGAGTATTGCGGAAAGTCTGGCCCATCTGCGCTGCTCGGTTTGCTCGATTCGCCGTGCCCGATCGCGTCGGGCATGATGAGAAAATATTCGTTGTGGTCGAGTGGCTGATCCCGCTCAAATAGGAAGTTGGCCATATCTGGCTGGAGAAATTGCATGCTACTGCCGGTGGTTCCATGAAGAAGAAGCACTGCGTTGTTTCTCGCGGAATTGAGCTGACCCAGGGTGCGACAATGAACCTTCACATAGCGCCGCTCTCCATTCGCAAAGGAGAACTCGGGCATGTGCAACTCGTGCGCTTTTGCTAGTTGCTTCCAGGCTGTCATAGTGGACTCACTTACTTAATAGAACGACAGACTTTCAATTCCAGCACCGGCATGTACGGTCTTCACAACCTTGGCCTCGCGCAAATCAACAACAGAGATCGTGCCATCGCCCTGATTGGCAACAAGAACAGTATTGCCGTCGGGATGAAACGCCATGTCCATCGGCCCCTTGCCGAGTTGAATGCTCTTCTGCTCGCTGAGGTCTGCGTTCAGGATCGTCCCAAGCGGCTCTTCGTGACTTGTGACTACGATGACTTTCCCGTTGGGACTGTACCTTACGATCTGAGCTGCCTTCTGATGATGCTTAAGAGGGACAGTGGTTTTGAGTGTCTCCGTTTCGGTGTTGATGACAAACAGGATCGGTTTCTTCCCGTCTACTGCTAAGACGGTCTCTCCATCCGGAGACATGCCCAAGCCGTCCAACTCGCTCGGGAGGGAGAGCTTCTTAATACGCTTTCGAGATTGCAAGTCGATGATGGCAAGGAACGCATCCTCTTCGGTCTCGGCGTATAGCTTTGAGCCGTCCGGCAGAATCTCGATTCTGTGCCCCTTATCCGACCCTATCTCCAATACGTGATCAATCCCGCCTGTCTGCGGGCTCATCGCGAGAACCACACCGCTGTTTTCACAGATGCAGTAAAGTTGCCCGAGAGAGCCCCAGCGCATACCGTGCGGAGCCTCGTACGGCGACACGTCGAAGTTAGCTATATGCTCTTTGTGGGTCAAATCTATGACAGCGATGAGATGGCCCGGATTTGGATTGTCGCCGTGGATGCCATCCCCATAGATTGGAACAAATGCCTTTGTGTGGTCCTCCGATATCAATAACTCATGCACCTTCGGTTCAAAACCTGCGATTGTCTTCGTGATGCAGTAGGTCACAGGATCGAGGAACAGCACCTCATTCCCCACCTTGTCTATCGCGACTAGCCCAGCGGTTCCCGAAGTAAAGTTTCGTTCTGAATACTCGTGCATCCTTTCCTCCTCACACTCGATTCGGTGGCCCCGTAACCGACGCTCGTCTGATAATGCGCCAAAGTATTATTCCGCTAGCCGATCAGCCTGTTCGCCTTTGGCGGGATCATCGCTATCTCTTCTGGAGATAGATTTGTATGTGCCGCCGCCACCTGAGTCGGCATGGAACGGAGCCAGTTGTTCAAAGAAATTTCCTGGAACTCCGGTGCTGTGAACATCTCCAAGAAGATGAGATCTTCGTCACCGGTGTTCTCGATATAGTGACCGGCCATTGCAGGCACATAGCCGACGTCATTAGCGCTAAAGTCCATCGTCCGAGCATTCTCTTCAGCGCCGAAGACGGTCATTCTGCCCTTACCTTTGATCCAGTATTGCCACTCACTCGCATTCGGGTGCCAGTGCATTTCACGCAGCCCCGCTGGTTTGACAGTTACGATTCCCGCCGCAATGTTTTGTGATGTCGGGAAATTGCGGGAATCGACGATCTTCACATTACCGAATTCATTGACGTGCGTCGGCTCCAGGGCACTAGCTTTGAACGTGTAGAGTTGTTTCGGCGCAGGAGCATTTCGCGCCACTTCAGACCGGTCTTGATCAATAGAGTTCGCAGGCAAACCGCCGGCGAAAATGTAAAGAGGATCATCTTTCGGCAGCTTCGCAATGGCATCAGCACCCAGTCGGAGGTTTTTTTGCAGAATTTCCGCAGGTGTATGTTTAAGCCAATCAGAAAGCAAGAAGGTACTCTCTTCGGAGAATGATCCCTGATTGAAGACGAGAAGAAACTCGCATCCCTCTTCACCTAGACCCTGAATAGAGTGAGGAAGGCCAGCAGGAAAATTCCAGAGATCGCCGGTCTCAACATCGTCGATGAACATTGAACCGTCGGCGGCAAAGAGAGTTACTCGGGCTTTGCCGGTCAGCATGTATGCCCACTCATCAGCAACAT
This sequence comes from Acidobacteriaceae bacterium, assembly GCA_003156615.1. The sequence goes on from PMHI01000635.1 coordinate 7,103, forward strand.
GCCAATGCAACTCTCTGAAGCTCCCGCTAGTGAGGCGCATATTCACCCCAGCGATCTCCTTCGATAGCGGCAGTTCGCGCTCGGTGACCTGATGCGACCAGCCTCCTTCTTGGACGCGCCGATGCGTCAGCTCGAAAGAATGCCAGATCGAGCCGACTGAGCCATGGTCGGTTGGAGGTGGAATATTACTGTTCGGACTTAGGCTGGCGAGAGCGGAATTCTGCGGTCCCGGGTTGCTACTCCAAACGTCTCTTTGAGCATTCGCTGTGTTCCGAGCACTGGGGTTGATCATTTTCTCCTCAGCGTGCGACCTGTCCGCAACATGCGTTGATTCGTCCTTGCCCTTGCGAAATAGCATGATGATTCTCCAGACTCACCCGACGCTTCCGACTCACCATCCGACGTCCTCTGGGACGCTGAAACAATCGGTTCTCTGTGGTTTCCTCATAGGGAAGATGATCGGGACGCCACAGTATCTCCATAAGACCACCCCACGGTGTTTTGAAGTACCAAATCTGTTCTCCCTTTTTCGCGTCACCCGCACTCTCGATCGGACCGTGCAGAAGCTCCGCACCGTAGCCCGCCAGAGACGCGGCTGCGGCTTGCATATCCTCTACGAAGAAGGCAATGTGTGTGGCCCCAAAATCAACATTGCTGGGCAAATGTTTCTCTTGCTGCTCCGCTTCAAAAGCCTGCAGCTCAAAATTCAGGTTTGGTCTGAGCCGCAACATTGCGAGGATGACACTCTTGATTGGGACCCCGGTCGGCGTCTTGTGAAATGGACCGACACGCCAGAGCAACTGCGCGCCGAGGGCATCCTCAAAGAATTCAACAGCCGCATCTAGGTCCGGCACGACCATGCCAACATGGTCAACATGTTTAGCAGACTGAATACCTTGGGTCACAGGACGATTCGACCAAGGACCCTTCTGATTGAAAAGTCGGTTCTCCGTTTTCTGTTCGTAGGGTAGATGATCGGGACGCCATAGAATCTCCATGAAGGCTCCCCATGGCGTCTTGAAGTACCAGATCTTCTCTCCCTTTTTTTCCTCTCCGGCGCCTTCGAGCGGTCCCTGCAGTAGTTCGGCTCCATGCTTTCTCAGCGACTCCGCTGCGGCAAGGATGTCGTCCACGAAGAACGCGATGTGTCCGGCCCCCATGTCAATATTGCTGGGCATCTTCCGTTGTTGCTGGTCCGCATCAAACTCCAGCAGTTCAATATTGAGGCTTGGACCGAGCCTGAGCATGGCAATCTGGACGCTATTGATTGGAACGCCCGTGGCTGTCTCATGAAACGGTCCGATGCGCCAGAGAAGCAGGCCACCCAGAGCGTCCTCGAAGAAGCGAATGGCTTCGTCCAGATTCGGTACTGTCATTCCAACATGATCGACGTGCCTTGCGGATACGATTCCTTGATTCGACATCATGTAGGTCCTTTACTTCCATTGCGAACGAACGATTGGCGCAACCCACAGGAAGAACTCTTCTCCCAGTACCATGCCAAGCAGTCCGAGTAAGGCGACGAGGGGAGGAGCTGGGCTCTTTACGCGCAGCGCTGCATAAAGCAGCCCAACGGCGCACCCTACCACAAACGAAAAGAAGAAGGGTTTCATAGCGCAGGGTCCTCCACGTGTTTGATGAACTCGAGAAGCCGGTGGGCCAGAACGTCGGGCTGCTCTTCCATCACATAGTGCCC
>PMHI01000635.1:8928-9096 GCA_003156615.1 Acidobacteriaceae bacterium
TTTCCAACTGCACCGCTTTGTTGCGAAAGAACCAATCGATAAATTCGCGTTCCCGGTCTTTGGTCAGAAGCTCCGGGAGTTCGGGAATTAAATTGAAGGAAAGCTGCCAGAGCTTCAGATTGACCTCATAAGGTAGTGGGAAATTTTGCGGTTGAAACAGGCCAGGCA
>PMHI01000635.1:9172-9702 GCA_003156615.1 Acidobacteriaceae bacterium
GTCCTGGCGGGTCCACGGCAATGACACTGTGATTCTTCGCCAGTAAAGGAAAGACTTCGCTATAGGCCTCTGCCGTTTCGGGCCACCCCGGAACCAAGACCACTGTTGCCCCTTGCCCGCCGGTGAGAGCATGAATGCCGAGATCCAATGTTTCTGAAAGCCATTTCTTCATGAGTGTTCTCCTGTACTGCGATCGCTAGATGGTGGATGACTCTCGATCACTTACCGACGATCCACTGCACTCGCAGAACGATCTTGTTTCCTTCGGGGCGATTCTCCGCGCCGAACTCGTGATACGCATTCGCATACAGCAGGTACCGACCCAAGTCCCAAACAGCCCCTGGGCCGATCGCGCCGACTCGTTCTGGAGAATTTGGCAGGGTAACCCCGTCAATCTTTGGATCCGTCACCTGTTTCAGGTAGTACCCATTGGCCCCGATCCAAACGCCATGAGGAAGTCTGTAACCTGCCGTTGCATTGAAATGAATTGCCTGTCCCGCTTGCGTCGATCGAGCGGCAGTTGCGAAAGG
>PMHI01000596.1 GCA_003156615.1 Acidobacteriaceae bacterium
CCGACCCGATGGCGCGGGCGGCAGCTCCACCGGAAGCTAGCAGCTAGGGCTTTTCCTGAGGCAAAGAACCATGAAGCTATCGATTGTGATCATTTGCTGGAATGACTGGAAAGTCATTGAGAATTGCCTGCGCTCGATCTTCGAGGGCACGCACAAGATTGAATACGATGTAATTGTGTCGGATAACGGATCGACGGACGGGTCGGTGGAGAAGATACGCGCGCAGTTTCCTGCCGTTCGGGTGGTGGAGAATCGTGCCAACCTGGGCTTCGCCAGAGGGAATAACGCTGGCATTCGCGAAGCCGAAGGGGAATATGTCCTGATCTTGAATCCGGACACGATTATTCACGACGGCTCGCTGGATCATTGGGTTGAGTTGGCCGATCGGCATCCCGAGGCTGGCGCTTTTGGGTGCCGGGTGCACAATCCGAACGGGACCTACCAACGGTCGGCGCGGCCGTTTCCGACCATCTCGCGTTATCTTGTGTCGGCGCTGGGCCTGCGATTTCTGGGCCGACTGAAGCGTCCGGTATTGTCGGACGAGTACGAAGGTTGGGAAGGGGACACGGAGCGAGAGGTGGACTGGCAATCGGGCTGTTGTGTCATGCTGCGCGGCGACCTGCTCAAGAAGTTGGGCGGGTTTGATGGGCAGTTCTTCTATCAGTTTGAGGAAGTGGATTTGTGCCGGCGGGTGTGGGGGGCAGGCTTTCGCATACGTTTTACGCCCGAAGTCTCCATTACCCACCTGGGCGGTCAATCGGTGGGCCGGTTTCCGTTACGGTTCGCGATCGAGGTTTGCCGTAACGGGTATCGTTATTTCTACAAGCATTATGGCCGCAAGGGCGCACAACAATACCGCCGTGTGGTGTTGACGAAGTTCCGTCTCCGACAGGTCGGTTACGGACTAGCGAATCTGCTCCGGCCCAACGATGCGGCCAAGGGCCGCCTGGAAATGTACCGGGCCGCGGTGCTTTGGAACCGGCAACTGGATCCGATACAGTTCGTCGAACATGGGATCGAGCAGCCAGTGGAGCAGGTCCCGGTACAAACTACCTGAACGGAATGCACTTTGGTCTCTCCCCCGTTCCGTTTTCTAAGGAGAAAATCACATATGAAAAATATACCGACATCATTGGTAACAGGCGGCGCCGGCTTTATGGGGTCGCACGTCGCCGCGCACTTGCTGGCACAGGGGCAGGAGGTGGTGGTTCTCGATGACTTAAGCGGCGGCTTTCGGGAAAATGTTCCGGGAGGGGCCAGCTTCGTCGAGGGATCGATCATGGATCACGAGTTGATCAACCGTCTTTTCGACCGGCATTCCTTTGACTACGTTTACCATCTGGCGGCCTATGCTGCCGAGGGATTGAGCCATTTCATCAAGCGATTCAATTACAACAACAATCTGGTGGGGTCGGTGAATCTGATTAATGCCGCCATCAATCACAATGTGAAGTGCTTCGTGTTCACGTCGTCGATTGCGGTCTACGGAGCGGGCCAGAGTCCGATGTCGGAAGACATGATTCCGGTGCCTGAGGATTCCTACGGGATTTCGAAACTTGCGGTGGAACAGGAGCTGCGCGTGAGCCACGAGATGTTCGGTCTCGATTACGTAGTATTCCGCCCGCACAATGTCTACGGGGAGCGCCAGAACATTGGCGACCGGTACCGCAACGTGGTTGGAATCTTCATGAATCAGCTGCTGCGCGGAGAGCCCATGACTATTTTTGGCGACGGGACGCAGCAACGCGCCTTCACGCACATTAACGACGTGGCGCCGATCATTGCCGCGTCCGTCGATTCCCCAGCGGCGCGGAATCAGATCTTCAACGTCGGAGCTGATGTGCCTCATACGGTGAACGAACTGGCTAAAGTGGTCGCCCAGGCCATGGGGGCGGCTTGCAAGGTCAACCACCTGGACCCTCGGAATGAAGTCAAAAACGCGTTTTCTGACCACTCCAAGGCGGAACGAGTCTTCGGCAAGCGTACCAAGACGTCTCTGCCGGAAGGCGTGGGTGCCATGGCCGCATGGGTTCGCGAGCACGGCGCGCGAGAAAGCTGCATTTTCGAAGACATCGAAGTTGCGAAAAACATGCCGCCGAGTTGGGCCAAGGTGTTGTCGGTAAAAGCCTAACCCGCGACCGATCATAGGGCGTACTTACAGCATGAAGACCGAAAACACGAGATACGTGGTCATCACTCCGGTGCGGGATGAGGAGGAGCACCTCCAATCCACCATCGAGAGCATGATTCGCCAAACCGTCCTGCCGACCGAATGGGTGATCGTGGACGATGGCTCGAAAGATGGCACCGGCAAGATCATCGACGAGTATGCCAGCCGTTACTCATGGATTAAGGCCATACACCGCACGGACCGAGGTTTTCGCAAGGCGGGGGGCGGGGTGGTAGATGCCTTCAACGATGGATATCGGGCGTTGGCTTCGAGCGATTGGGATTTCATGACCAAATTCGACGGCGACCTGACGTTTGAGCCTGATTATTTTGCCAAGTGCTTCGACGAGTTTTACCGGGATGACAGACTGGGCGTGGGCGGTGGAGTCATCTGCTACGTGGACGGGGATAAAAAGCGATTTGAGGAAGCACCCGCGTTTCACGTGAGGGGCGCCACCAAAATCTATCGGAAGGCGTGCTGGGATGGCATTGGTGGATTTCTGCCAGCCCCCGGTTGGGACACGATGGATGAGGTGAAAGCCAACAGTCTGGGATGGTCGACACGGAGCTTTCCCCACCTGCATCTGGTGCATCACCGAGACACTGGATCAGCGGATGGACTTTGGCCCACTTTGGTCAAATACGGCCGGGCGAATTATATCTGTGGCTATCACCCGTTGTTTATGCTGAGCAAGTGCATCGTACGTTTGGTTCGGAAGCCGTACATTATCGGTTCCATCGGCCTGATGTACGGATTTGTTTCTGGATATCTCACCCACGTCCCACAAGTCGATGACCGCGCCGCAATCGCTTATCTTCGAGGACAGCAAATTGGGCGTCTCATCGGCAGAGAAAGTATCTGGAGATAGCCAAGCCACAGCGCCAGCAATTGCTAAGTCGCAAACCTTCGGCAACTCGCAAAGCTTCGGGAACCCTGCCGAGAGTTAGCGCAAATCAAGAGAGAATATGACAGATACCGCAATGACAACGGCAACGAAAATCGAGCAGGTGAAATCCCTGTTCGACGTCACTGACAAGTACCTTTGCCCGAGGCAATACGACATCCAGATCCGGGTGGAGACCGTCCAGCAATTCACGGAACATTTGACGGTCGACCGGGTCTTGGATATCGGGTGTGGGGATGGCTCGCTTTCCGTGCCTCTGCTACCGCGTTCGAAGCATCTGACGCTACTCGACGTTTCGAGCAAGATGCTGGATCTTGCGCGCAAGAAAATACCGGCGGAGCGGTGCGGTGACGTTGAGCTGATCAATGGGGGTTTTATCGGCTCTGATCTCCGCCCGCGATCTTTTGATCTTATTTTGTGCGTTGGCGTTCTGGCCCACGTCGATGATCCAGCTGCCGTCATTGCCGAAGTAGCCCGGCTGGCCAAACCGGGAGCTTCGATCATTCTTGAGTTTACCGACAGCTTTCATTTCTGGGGGATTCCTGTCGTCCTATACCAAAAGCTGCTCAAGCTGGTGAGGCCAGAACCATACGCCTTGAACCGGCTCAGGCGGCGACAAATTCTCGGGATGTGCCAGGATAACCAACTTGGGATATCGCGGCTGTATCGGTATGGGTTGCCGCCTCTGGGAACGTCGAAGTTTGCCAATCAAGCCGAGATGTACAAGATCACCCGATATTTGTTCGGTCCGTCCCCGGACCGGAACCACAATGCCTGGATGGGGAACCAGTTCATTTATCGTCTCCAGACCGCTTTGTAGGAACCCCAGCCATGGGCACGAGGACCGGTGCAGGCTCTAGCATCCGGTCGAGTATGTCCTTGGAGTTCATCGATGTACGAAACCGAGGCAAATCACAAAGTCGAGACCGGCAGCCAGATTCCGCCGGAGATCGTTTCCGCCCTGGCGGAGTTGAAAGGGAGGGTTCTGGCGCGAACGGTTCTACCCTGGAGCGAACACTGCACGGAGTGCGTTTGGCCGACCTGTTACACGACTTGTGATCTGTACAGTCCGCGGGAAGATGGCAGATGCCGGCGATTTGCCGACGGCATGGTCAGAGTAGAGTGCCCGGAGGCGGTCAATTCCTATCTGCTGAAGATCCGGTTCAAGCGCTGGGGGAAACTATGGACGCCCGGAAATGTGCGTTTACACACCAGCGAAGAGGCGGAACGACGGGAACGAAGGGATTACAGCATTGGGACGGTGTTGTACCAGTTACCTTTGCCTTCGGGCATAAAGAGCGCAGTGACGGGCAAACGGTACAGTTTTAAGAAGAGAGTGGCGAACCGGCCAGCCGACGGTCAGGATCGAGCAACGTCTTTCCTGCTGGAGTGTTATAACCCGCAGTCCTACAACATTCGACTTTCCCTCACCATGAGGGCTCTCAATGAAGAGGTGAGAATACCTTTTCAGAAGCTGATCAATGTCACGCCAGGATTCCACCGAGTCCGCGTGCCCATGGATGAGATTCGAAAAGTCTTTGACGTCCGAGCTCCCTTCACCATCGATGTAATCCCCAATGACGTGGAGGACGGCACTACGCTCTATTTTGGCCTGATGGAGTTCGTTCAGGAGGTGGAGCAGGCAGCCGAGCGGACCAAGAAGATCAAATGCGTGGTATGGGATCTGGATCATACGATGTGGGACGGGGTTTTGATCGAAGATGGCTCTGACAAACTGGAGCTGAAGCCTCAGATCGCTGAGGTCATTCAAGCCTTGGACGACCGCGGAATCCTGCACTCTATTGCCAGCAAGAACAACCGCGATGAAGCGATGAAGGTTCTTAAGCAGTTCCACCTGGAGGAATACTTTCTTTGCCCGCAGATTTCGTGGCAGCCGAAGAGCGAAAGCATTCGAGCCATCGCTCAACAACTCAACATTGGGATTGATTCTCTGCTGTTTGTGGACGATTCGCAGTTTGAATTGGAACAGGTGAAGGCTGCCTGCCCTGGGATTCGCGTTCTGGATGCGGGCCAATATCGGGCTATACCCGGCATGGAGGAGTGCCAGGTCACGGTAACCGCTGAAAGCAAGGAACGCAGGAAGATGTATCAAGTCGAAGCGAAGCGGCAGGATGTGGCCGCAGAATTCAGTAATGATTACTTCGCCTTCTTGCGTGATTGCCAAATCCAGCTGTCGATTCGACCCATGACGGAAGAAAATATCGAGCGAGTGCACGAATTGAC
>PMHI01000118.1 GCA_003156615.1 Acidobacteriaceae bacterium
GCGAGCAATGGCTCAGTAGTGCGGCGACAAATGTATTGAAGGAAGGACTGCCGCTTGGAGTCAGATCGTCGGGCGGGAATGCCGAGCCCCAAGAGCGGTTGCATTCTCCTTTCGTGGCCCAGCAAGGCGTATAGCCGAACGTGTACATGGCGCGGCGCGGTTGGTGGGCGGCGATTGCATCTAGGTATCCGTCGAGAATTCTCCAGTTGTAGACTTCGGGACCAGGATTCAGAAGGTGCCACTGCACTTGAGAGTCCCACAGTCGAATCATCCCCGGTTGGGCGATTGTGGTCGGTCAAGTCATATTCGGACAATTGGTAGGCTTTCCGGTCCCGCACTGAAATCCAAAGCTGGAGGGTGACAGAGTCGAAATACTGGTCCTGTCGGCAGTTTGTGTCGAGGCCGAAGCATGGTTGCGAGCGGCTTGTGCCTCCGCAGGAATCGCCAAAAGAAAGGCCAGAGCGAAAAGAAGAGTGGGTTTGAGAGCTTGTTTCACAGAAAGACGCATACAGATCTCCTCACGAGGGCGATCACGGCATCACGCCAGCGATCGTGGACAGGAAAGATTGCTCGCAAGCAAGTATTTCACACTGACGCGTAGGTTGTCGGAGTGCAATGCCAGCCGTGCATCTTGGGCGGCCGCGAGGCGCCTGCTTTGAAACATGCCTCGCGCTAATGGCTTCGCAGGAACAGCCCTTCCCCAAAACTGAACGGCACGAGGATTACAACAAAACCATGAAGTACAAGGAGAGCAGCATGCATTCAGCAAAGACAAACAGTATAACGAAAGGCAGCTTGAACATTTCTGACGTAGGGCCAAGATGCCGGCCGCCAAAACTGGCAGCGGTAGCCATCCGCGGCGCTTTGACATTGCTTTCGGCAGTACTGCTGATTGCAGCTCGCCCAGCCCAGGCTACTGAAGCTGTGCCCCACAACTTCACTGGCAACCCCGATGGCGCCAATCCCGGATCCAGCCTCATTTTGCATGATGGTAACTTCTATGGGACGACTTACAGTGGTGGGCTGGGATATGGAACGGTATTTGAGCTTTCGTCGAACGGCAGCGGAGGCTGGACAGAGACCGTGCTCTACAGTTTCTGTTCTGAAAAGAGCTGCGCGGACGGACAGAATCCAACTTACTCTAACGTGATATTTGACAGCGAGGGAAACATTTACGGAACAACCTACGGAGGTGGTGCGAATGGATTCGGCACGGTATTCGAACTCAGCCCCTCGGGCGAGAGCTACACGGAGACCGTCCTGCACAGCTTTGCCAGCAGCCCGGATGGCGCCAATCCAGTAAACGGCCTGGTCATGGATACGGCGGGCAATCTCTACGGCGTAACCTACGCAGGCGGTGCCGGTCCCAACGGCGGCAATGGGACCGTCTTTGAGCTGAGCCCGTCCGGTTCCACCTGGACGGAGCAGGTGATCGCAAATATCAGTGCCACCTACGCCGGGTNNAACCTCTACGGCGTCGGATATGCGTCAGTATTCGAACTGACGCCGCCGGGGGGCGCAGGACTGTGGAACAGGTTCACACTCCACAGCTTTGTTGCTGCCGATGCTGCTACACAGGGCTCCAATCCCAACGGCACTCTGGTGTTCGACACCTCCGGAAACCTTTACGGTACGACGTATTCGGGCGGTAAGTATGGTTACGGAACGGTCTACAAGCTGACCCCCGGAACTGCGCAGAACAAGCCATGGACAGAAAAGCTTCTGGCCGCCTTTGAAACGGGCAACGCCTATCCTTTGGGTGGCATTGTGTTTGACGGGGAGGGGAATATTTACGGTACTTCGACCGCTGGTGGCAACAGCAAGACCACCGAGGGCACCGTTTACGAGTTGGTGTATCAAAGCAGCACCGGTACCTATAAAGCGAAAGTCCTCTTTACTTTCAGCGGCGAGAACGGAAATACCCCGGATTCCAGCCTGATTTTCGACAGCTCGGGCGATCTCTGGGGCACGACTTACCAGGGCGGATCGGACGGATATGGCACTGTGTTCGAAGTGAATCCGGCGGCTGCAGCAACCACAACTACGCTGACGTCTTCAGTGAATCCCTCCACCTCGGGCCAAGCCGTGACCTTTACGGCAACGGTTACTCCGTCACCACCGAATGGAGAGGCGGTCGTGTTTGAGCCGCTGGGGCAGTCACCAATGACTGGTGGCGTGGCGACCTTTACCACTTCGACTCTGGCAGTGGGCACAACCAAGGTCAGAGCAGTGTACGAAGGCGATTTGGATTTTATCACCAGCATGTCGGCCTGGTTGAGCCAGGTAGTGGATCAGTAGACGTTGTGTCCAGGGTTGGCATCTTGTGGTTCCAGCCTGCGTGGGACTTGGGGAAGGAATAACCTTTGAGCTCCTTCCCCTGTTCCTTCCCCGTGCATTTCAGAGTAGTGAACTCGCGAGGCTCACTTGGATTTAGGATCGTCGGCGCGACTGTGCTTGTCCGCTGGTCCGAAGTAAGCCGGGTTGAGTTCTGACATGATGGGTTGTTGGATCGCTTGGATGGCTTTGTCCCTGCGCTGTA
>PMHI01000613.1:0-534 GCA_003156615.1 Acidobacteriaceae bacterium
TCGAATGGACTCTGCGCGAACAGCGATACGGGAACCGATAAAACGAGCACGAGAAACAGCGCGAAAGCAAGGGATCGATAGGTAGTTTTCATCCGAATTCTCCTCCAAGCGGAAGCTTCGTATTGTTTCAGCGCAAGACATCATACTCCTCGCCCGACCCATAGACGAGATGCTGGACACGAATCGGGGGCCTGGAATCAGACGGCGTGGAAGGGTCCGGGGCCGGGGACCGCTCTACTTCGTTCCCGAGGCCGGCGGCTGCGACCCCGCGTAGTAGCCGCTCTTGGTGCGCACGACGAGTTTGCCCTTGCCTTTCTTGGCCTCGACGCGAATCTGGCGGAAGCCGCCGCTGGCTCTGGGATTCGTCGGCTTGTAGCCGATGGTGTACTGATTGCGGATGTCGTGCGCCACTTGGCGGCTGATCGCATCCACTTCGTCGAGAGTCCTAGGAAAAAACGCCAGCCCGCCGGTCCGTTGCGCGATGATCTCCAGCGCATGCCTGGCTCGCTTGGGGTGTTCTTCATCCCCCAGGAC
>PMHI01000613.1:550-9169 GCA_003156615.1 Acidobacteriaceae bacterium
ACCACGGCTTCATAAAGCGCCGTTCCGCCCCTGGCGTCAATCTTCTCCAGTGCCTCTTTCAGCTTCAGCAGGTCGTTGGTGAAATCCTGGTCGAGATAGTATTCGTCGTTGAAATTGACCACGAACACTTCATCCTGCGGATTGCTGGACCGTACCAGGTTCAGCGCCGCCTGGTTCACTTTGGTCCGCTTTTCCCGCATTGAACCGGAATTGTCGATCACGATTCCCATCGACACAGGAATATCTTCGTTGTAGAACGAAATAATATCCTGCGGCTTGCCATCTTCGAATACCGCGAAGGCAGTGCGGTCGAGGTTGGTGACGATGTGCTGCTTGTCATCCACCACGGTGGCGTGCAACAGGACTTCATCCACATCTTTGCGGATGACGAAGGTTCCGTTCTCGTCGGGAGCTTGCTGGGGGCTTGAACCTGCAGACGGCGCAGGAACAGCGCCCGATTGGGGCTGAGGAGGTTGCGACGTGGAAGGCTGGGACTCGGTTGACCCTTCAGCTCCGCTCGGGGCAGATTTGGACGGGGCCGACGGAGCCTGAAGCTGCGAAGGCTTCCACTCTGCCTGCCCGGGACCAACCTGCACGAGCAGCGCGACGGCAACTCCGGCCCAGATCGCGCACTTCAGAAAAAGGAAGAATCTTGCGGTCAGCTCATTCTTCGGGAGCGAAATATCCGGTCCTGGCATACACTCGGAGTGGCGGCAGTCCTTTCGGGGGCAGTAACTTCACTTTGATCTTACGCCATTTGCCATCCCGCACTCCTTTGCTGGGACGATACCCGAGCACGTACTGGTTGCGCAGTTCGACGCCGATCTTGGTCGCCACGTCGGCCAGGTCGTTCGGGTTCTCCACTGTAAACGCCCGTCCACCCGTCAGTTCCGCGACTTCTCCCAGAAGTTGCGGGCCCAGCTGCTCTTCCTGACTCTGAAAGTACCGGTCATAAATGCCGATGGCGTACACCATCACGTCCGCTTCCTTCACCAGAGCCTTGATCTCGTTCTCGGTGTAACGGCTGTGATTGTCGCCACCATCGGAGATGATGAGCAGCGCCTTCTTCGGGAACTTGGCCTGCCTCATCTTGCTGACGCCCATGTAAATCGCATCCAGCAGCGCGGTTCGCTTTTGCGGGAAGGTGTAGAGCAGCTTGTCCTGTATCTCCTCCACTGAACTGGTGAAATCGGTGACGATCTCGGGCTCGTCNNTCCATCTTGCTGCTCATGCTTCCGCTGGAATCGAAGATCACGCCGAGCGATACGGGCGCATCCTCGCTGGAGAAAGACTTGATCTCCTCCTTCGAGCTGCCTTCGAAAAGCTGGAAGTTGTCCTTCTCCAGACCGGTGACCAGCCGATTCATGGGATCGGTGATCGTCACCGGCACCAGCACCAAATCCACGGCCACCTTCAGCGGGCGCACGTGTGTGTTCAGGGACGCGGGGACGACGCTCTCCTTCGCGATTTCTTCCGTCTTCGCTTTTTCCGCTTCGCCAGGCGCGGCTGCACGGGGCTGGACATGGACGTCGTTGACGTCTGTTTGTCCCACGACAGGCGAAGGCAAGGCGCAGGCGGCGCAAAGCAAAATCCCGAGGAAAGGCTGCGAAAGGCTTCTAGGCATCCGGGCAAAAATAGGGCTACAGGGTCGAACCAGGTGGGCCTTCCGAACTAGATACCGAAACAGGGTCTTAGGGCGGAGCGCCATAAGCACCTCGATTTGCCGCGATAGTATCACAGCTTGGCTCATGCGACTGCGGTTTTTTTGTCAAATCTTTTTGACCATCCGGATCGACAGCCCATTCCGGGCAATCTTTCCAATTCGGTAAGCACAAACCGGGGATGCCGCCACCGTCTTGTTACAATCAAAGGTTTCCATGACAGACATTCATCCTTTTCGCGCCTTTCGCTATGATCCCCGGCAGGTCTCGCCTGCTCAGGTGGTCACTCAACCCTACGACAAGATCACTCCCACCCTGCAGGATCGCTACTACGCGGCCAGCCCGCATAATCTGGTCCGCGTCATCCTTGGCCGCCGGGAAGAAAATGACAATCCAGCAAACAATGTATATTCCCGCGCCGCCGCCTATTACCGCGACTGGCGGGAACAAGGCGTCCTCCGGCAGGATTCCCTTCCCTCGCTTTACCTCTATTCCCAGCGCTTTACCCCGCTGGGCGCGACCACGGAAATGGAGCGCCGCGGCTTCATCGCACTGGGCCGCATCGAGGACTACTCTGCCGGCGTCGTCTTCCGCCACGAGCAAACCCTGGCCAAGCCCAAGGCCGACCGCCTTGACCTGCTCCGCGCCACCCGCGCCCATTTCGGCCAGATCTTCATGCTTTATGAGGACTCAGGCCAGGTTGAATCTCTGCTCGCCACGAATTCCGACCCAGACATCTCGGCCCCCGAAATTCAGATAAAAGACGAATACGGTGTGGTTCATCGCGTGTGGCAGATCACCGATCCCAAACTCATCCATTCCGTTCAAAGCGCGATGAGCGACAAGAAACTCATCATCGCCGACGGCCACCACCGTTACGAAACTGCTCTTAACTACCGCAACGAACGCCGTGCCGCCGATCCATCCAAGGCACAGCCGGCCTCCGGTCCGGGAGCGTCCCTCTACGAATTTGTCATGATGACGTTCGTCAACATCAACAGCCCTGGCCTGCTCATCCTGCCCACGCATCGCGTCGTGCACAGCCTGACCTCTTTCTCAGAGACCGACTTTCGCAATTCGGCCCGCGCCTTCTTCGACGTTGACGAGGTCGACGCAGCGCTCGACGCGCCGCGCGCCACGGCGATCCTACGCGAGTCGGGACGGTGTGGAACCTCCATGCTCGCAGTCACCGCCAACCGGGCCTTCCTGCTGCACCATCCCAATCCAAACATCCCGCAGGTCTTCACCGGCCTATCCATCCCCCAGCAGGCGCTCGACGTGGTGCAATTGCACAAGTGTCTGCTGGAAAAAGCGCTGAACCTCTCGGAAGAATCGATCCGCAACCAGCAGAACATCTCCTACGTTCGCGATGCCGCCGAGGCTTTGTCGCAAGTACGCGGCGCAAGCGGCTCACGCGCCAATATCGCTTTCTTGATGAATCCCTGCCGCATCGCGCAAGTGCGTGACATCGCCTTCGCCGGCGAGGTGATGCCCCAGAAATCCACCGACTTCTATCCCAAGCTCCTCAGCGGATTGACCATCTATGCGCTCGATTAGAANNTCCGCTGCCAACTATTCCCTGCCCATCGTGCAGCGGCAAGGCCACGATTACATTGGCTTGCTAGAATTACTCGATCCTCTGGGCACGGTCAGCGCAAAAACTGACACTCCCCGCTGGCGCCTGCGCTACAACAACATCTTCGGAGAATTTACCGAGGCCCAGAGCCACGCCCGCATCCAGGGGCGCGACATTGACCTCTCCGGAAACTTCCTAATGGAAAACGGACGCGGTCTGGTGCCGCTCGCGTCCCTCAGTTCCCTTCTGCCCCGCTTTCTGGGTGGTCCCGCAACTTTGCACCAGGAGTCCGGCCGTCTCTTCATCGGCAGCGTCGCCACCCACTTCACCGCCACCGTGCCTGCGGACGATCCATCGCGCCTCGTCTTTCGCTTCACCGCGCCGGTCAATCCGTCCATCGCCACCGAACCCGGCAAAGTGCGCATGACATTCAACCGCGAACCGGTCACTGCGCCAGCCTCTCCCACTCTCACCTTCGGCAGCCAAACCATTCCCTCCGCCACTTATTCGGAAAACAATGGCGCCGCCGAAATCACCGTAACCACCGCCATCCCGCTTATGGCCACCTTCAGCCCGGATGGCCGAACCATTATTCTCGGTCCCACCAAATCTCAAACCGCGGCAAGCGCACCCGGCGCCCCCGCACCCGTTGTGAGTGCTCCTCGAGTAACGGCACCCGGCGCGTCCGACACAACTCCGGCGCAAAGCAACCCGGCCGTCCAGTCCTCAGCAGCAAGTCCGTCATCCTCGGTCCCCCGCCGTTACTTCGCCATCGTGGACGCCAGCCACGGCGGCAATGATCGGGGCGAAGCCCTCAGCACGACCCTCGCCGAGAAGGACGTCACGGTAGCTTTTGCCCGCCACCTGCGCCAGGAACTCGAGAATCGCGGAATCCCCACGCTCGTCCTGCGCGATTCGGACGCTACCATGTCCCTCGATGAGCGCGCTCTGTTCGCCAACACCACCCACGCCGCAGTCTATGTCGCGCTGCATGCCGCTTCGAACGGCCACGGCATTCGCCTCTACACTGCGCTGCTTCCTTACAGTAGCGAAGACGACCTTGGCCCCTTCCGCTCCTGGACCACCGCTCAGCAGTCCTCCATCCCACTCAGTCAAGCCGCCGCCGCAAGTGTGGCTGCGGAATTGAAGAAACAGCAAGTCGAGGTTCGGACCCTCACTGCGCCACTCCGCCCCTTGAATAACGTCGTCACCGCCGCCATCGCGGTCGAGGTTGCCCCGCTCGCATCCGATCTCTCTCAACTCANNCCATGATTTCGGGAACAAGGATTCCTCGCCATCTCTTTATCGCCGTCTCGGTGCTGCTGTTCGCCGTGCTGGGGATGAGCCTCTACGCTTGGCACATGCGCGGACGTGCCGCCGCCAATCCCATCGCGTCCAGCGACACTCGTCCCGTCGTGCCGCCCGTAGCCGGGCCCACCGAGCGAGTCACGCTGTTCGTCGCCTACGACGATATTGGTGTGCTCCACCCCCAGTCGGCTCAAATTCCGCTCCCTTCGGTCCGCCAGCAACGCGCCGAAGAATTGCTCCGCGCCCTATTCGCGCTATATCTGGACAAGTCTTCGCCCCACCCGCTACCGAAAGGCTCCGACATTCGCAGCGTCTACCTGGTCGATCCCGGCCTGGCCGTCATCGACGTCAACGCGGCCTTCGCCGACGGCCATCGCTCCGGCGTTCTTTCCGAAGAACTCACCGTGGCGTCCCTGATCCAGACACTCTCCGCCAACATCCCCGGCATTCTGAAAGTGAAGATTTTGGTGGAGGGGAAAGAGCGGGAAACCCTGGCCGGCCACGCCGATCTCTCGGACTTCTACGACGTAGCCGCCATCAATCAGCTCACCGCACAACTGCAATCAGCCCAGTAGCCGCGAGCGTTGCGTGAGGATGGCGGAGGTTTCGAGAAGTCCATTTCTGGATGGTTTTCGGTTTGGGAACAATCCGGGAGTGACCAGATGTAGGCTTCTCATTCTGGGAGGTCCGAAGCCAGGACGCTCAGTGGGCGGCCCAAACGACGCGCTGCGGCCTAATTCCAGGTGTGTGCAATCGATGTTGTTGATCATTCCCAGGTCCTTGACTCGTTGATCTTCTCTTTGGCGCGGAATGCCTCCTCCAGGGCAAAGTTCTGCTGCTTTGCGCGCTCCTCATACAACCCGGCCTGCTTTCTCATTGCCTTGGCGAGTTCTCCCACCTCTTCGATGAAAAGGACGAACTTCTCAGAGGGAGTGTCCTTCGTCCAGCCACGCTCCTGACAAACGAGCGCGAGGTAGTCCTGAAAAACTCGCAGAGTGGGATTGGGTGGTAAATGCGCCATCACATNNGCGCAGTCGATTTGCGGATCACCAGCTCTAGCGGAACGGTGCTGCTCGACGGGACGTCAGACCCCCTGAGAACTCCAAGCAGGAGCCGCAAGGCTTGCTGCCCAACTGATCTTGCTGGAATTGCAACCGTCGTCAGTTCCGGATCCAGGATGAGGGCGATTATGCTGTCGTCGATTCCGACTACGGAGAGATCGTCGGGAACAGTGAGTTGCAGCGCTTTGGCTGCCTTGTAGACCCCTACCGCCAGCACATCGCTATCACAGACCACAGCGGAAGGGCGGTCACGATTGCCCAGAATCTGGCAGGCTGCCGCAAACGCGCCTGAAATCGTAAACGGCGCATCTGCCTGCCAGGCCGTCTGGATTGGCAGTTTTGCCTTCCGCAATGCATCCAGGTAACTCTTTCTCCGCAGCGTGAACGTTTCGGCATCGATGCCAGCGGCCAGATGTCCGATCCTCGTATGCCCCAGCTCCTGCAAATGCAGCATGGCAGCGCGCATCCCCGATTCGATGTCGAGTGCGACCGATGGAAACTCCTCACTCGATGCATCGACGAGGACCGCCTTACCGCGCAAGATGCGCTTCTCTTTCATGGTTGGTGGATGCATCGCGAAGAGCAGAACACCATCCACCGAACCAGACAACAACGCATCCAGAATGACTGGCTGCCAGTCCCGGTTCTTTTGAACGGCAGCCATGGTTACGGAATATCCGTGTTTGCGCGCCTCGCGCTCGGCACCTTTAAGAACTCCGGCAAAGTAGGGGTTATCGATGTCAGGCACGGCGATAATCAGGAGCCGGGAACGGCCGAGTCGAAGAGTTCGCGCAGCGCTATTTGGTCGGTAGGCCAATCCGCGGGCTGCTGTCAGAATTGCTTGTTCCGTCCGTTTACCGATACGGCCGGTTGCTTTTCCTCCGAATACGAGCGAGACAGCGGATTGCGACACTCCGGCTAGGCGAGCAACATCGAGACTGGTGGGAGAGGATTTTTTCACCGGCGCTCATCGTGTCTCAGCAGCGGGTTTACTCGCCGTAGACAGGAGTCATACGTATGACTTTCATTATACAAAGGGTCGATGAGTTTTGCTCCTAATTGAATTGCTTTACTTCCGGTACCGATAAGAGTCGGTGAAGAGTTCTCAATCGACCTACGAACCGCTTGCGTTTCATTTTGACCAGTAAGCAATCGAGTGAATTCATTTCTGTATCCAAACTATGCTTCCGGCATCGAATTGGTTGCGGCACGATATCGTCATAACAGACAAGGAGTGATCAGCGTGAATTCCAGGCAAGTGGTTCTCATCACCGGCTCCAGCACCGGCTTCGGCAGACTGTTCACGGAAACCCTGGCGCGTAAAGGGCACACGGTTTTCGCCACGATGCGTGATCCCGCAGGTCGGAACGCCAAGAATGCCGTCGAAATACGCACGCTGGCGCAGAAGGAGTCACTGCCAATCCACGTCCTTGAATTAGATGTGACCGATGATTCCTCGGTGGGGCGGGCCGTCGATGCCGCCGCCGCCAAAGCAGGACGCATCGATGTGGCTATCAACAACGCGGGCTATTACCTGGGGGGACTGGCCGAAGCGGTCACCACCGAACAAGCGCAGCGCCTGATGGACACGAATTTTCTCGGCCCGGTGCGCGTAAATCGCGCGGTGCTTCCGCACATGCGGCGCCAACGCAGCGGCCTGCTCATGCACATCAGCAGCGGAGCCGGCCGCCTGGTTCTTCCTGCCGCGGGTTTCTATTGCGCCAGTAAATTTGCACTCGAGGCGCTGGCCGAGTCGTACAGCTACGAACTTGCCGCGCAGGGAATTGAATCCGTGATTGTCGAACCCGGGGCTTATGAGACTGCTGTCTTCGGCAACAGCGTAGCGGCTGCCGATGTGGCTCGCACCAATACGTACGGTGCTGCCAATGAGATTGCGGCGAAGCTAACCGGGGCACTCCTATCCTCGGTCGGCAACGCTCAAGAAGTCGCGGACGCCGTTCTGCGGATTCTCGAAACTCCCGCGGGAGAGAAGCAGCTCAGGTATCGGGTTAGCGCGGCAAGCTTCGGCGTTGACGAGATCAATGCCCTCTCAAAGCAAGTACAAACCAGCTTGCTGGACGCCTTCGGTATCGCCGCCGACACCAAGTTCCTCAAAGGCAAAGTCGGTTCCGTCTAGCTCTCTTTTCCACGAACCGCGTTCTCGATTCTTCGCCAACTACCATGCCTGAGTTTAAGGGCGTCGCTACGGATGCACGCGCGGCGGACGCGAACTTGGTACACTGGCACTCCGCGCCGAGTTTCTAATGTCTTTCAACTTCATGAACTTCGGCTTGCCGTCAGATGTCGTACGCGACACGGGTTAGGCTACATCAGCACGACCGCGGGCTCATCTCGACAGACCCAGTACTCGTTGCTGGTTTCTGAATTCTCTTCGTGAGGTACCGGCATTGACTTCACCACAAGGGAACTCTCGCCGGTTGTGGGTGGTGGCGGGCGTGGCCGGGTTAATTCTGCTCTTCGCTATCCATCTGGCACTGATCTCGCGCACCAACACCATCACATGGGATGAGCCCGACCATATCTATTCCGGATATATGTCGTGGCACGGCGACTTCGGCTTGAATCCCGAGCATCCTCCGCTGGTCAAGTTCGTTGCCACTGTGCCTCTGCTCCCCATGCGGCTGAACGTTCCAGAGCTGCGAGATCGTCCTTACCGGCTACAGGCGGTTCTTGGTGGAAGAGATTTCATCTTTCACAATGACGCCGACAAGATCGTGTTTCGGGCGCAGATGACCGCCTCAATCTTCACGCTTCTGCTGCTGGTGATCGCGTTTCTCGCGACGCAAGAAATGTTCGGCACCACCGCGGGCTTCCTCGCGCTGGGGCTTCTGCTGTTCGATCCGACCCTGCTCGCTCACGGAGCGCTGGTAACCACGGACGCGGCGCAAGCCTGTTTTTTACTGGCATCCATCTATGCGTTCTACCGCTATGTGCGATTGCCATCCCGGGGGCGGCTGGCGATCACCGCGCTTGCCGTCGGACTGGCGTTGGC
>PMHI01000354.1 GCA_003156615.1 Acidobacteriaceae bacterium
AGGGTGCCGACTCCATTCCTAGAGGAGGAAGGCAATACGGCAGCCGCGCAAATCGCGAGTGGCTGTTCGGTCCTGCGTAGTCTGAGAACCCGCGCACGCTGAGAAACAACATGCACGAGAACCGGGAGATCTCCAGCACGCCTTGGTCTGACGACCAAGGCCGGTCCGCGAAGGCCACAAACCGCACGGCGGACATGCACGTGCTGGAGAAGTCGGACTGTGCCCCAGGATTCGCCGGATCTGCTCGATCGCCGATGGGACGCGATATTCCAGGAAGTGCATGAAGGACCTGATAGCGGCCAATCGAATGTTTCGAGAACTTGGTCCATTACCGCGTGTGGTTTCCAGATCGTTCAGGAAGTCGAGCACCAGAGGCGCATCGATTTGCTCTACTGCCAACTGCGAGGGCGACACCCGGAAGCGCTTGCTTGCAAAGGTTAAAAGCAGCTGAAAAGCATACGCATAGGAATTGCTGGTGTTCTCGCTCACGCCGCGTTCCTTGGGCAGACGTTGCTCGAAGAAGGCAGTGATGTGCGGTGCAATCGGTGTGGTCATGCTCGCCGTCCCATGGCAAATTGCTCTGCACGGTCCGCAATGTCCCGCATTAGTTCTGGCACGGCTTCCAGATACCAATACGTGTGTTCTACTTTGCTATGGCCAAGATAGGTTGATAAAGCCAACATGTGTTTGGTGATGGCATCACGNNAATGCCTTATCCACAATCTGCACGGAGAGCGGTTTGCTTCGCAGCGACACGAAGACATGGTCATCGAAACAAGCGTAGGAGCGCCGTTTCTGGAGATACTTTTCCAATCCCGTCCGTGCCGTCTCATGCAAGGGCACAAGGCGGCTCTTACGAAATTTGGTGCATCGGATCAGTAGTCCATCTGGCGTGATGTCGTCCAGTCGCAGGTGGATCGCTTCGGATACGCGTAATCCCGTGCAGGACAGCAAGGAGAACAGGGTGCTGTAGGTCGGTCCACAGGGTCGATACCTCGACCGTGAGGCTGTGATGACAACTTGCTGGATCTGTTTCTCAGTGAGAATGTACGGGGTCGGCCGTCGTCGCCGATCCCGGCCGAAAACGGCTGGCGGCACCTCGTGGCGCACGTCCTCGGTGCGCAGATAGTGTGCGAATCGGATGACGATGCCGAGCCTGCGGGCGCGCTGCGGAACCGATGGTGCCAATCCCGCCCACTCAATAGCAATATCGGTTGAGATGTAGTGATGCTTTCTCGCCTTGGAGAATGCAGCGAAGCTTTTCAGGTAAGAACCTTGAGAGCTCAAAGCGAAACCAGCGGCCCGGCGAACGGCCAAATAGCTCTCGACAGCTTGGGTCAACATGACTACACCTCCGGCCAGGGTTGTGCAATTTTCCGCAAACTGGGGATATCCACTTTGGCATAGATCTGCGTAGTCTCTGCGGAGCTGTGGCATAGGACGGCACCGATGTCTTCAAGCGATGCACCTTGCCACAACATAGACGTTGCCAATGAATGTCGCAGCAAATGCGCGGCGCCTCGACTGGGGCGCACCACACCAGCGCGGCGCAAGGCCTTGTCGACGAGATCGGAAATGGCAGCAGGACCTTTGAAGGCGCAAAACGGCGCGCGGCAACGGATAAACAACGCATCGGCATGGGTCCGCGGCCGTCCTTTTTTCAGGTAGGCTACAATCGCCTGTCCCACTTCTCGGGTTAGCGGTAATCGCGTGTGACGACGGCCCTTACCACAA
Source organism: Acidobacteriaceae bacterium (assembly GCA_003156615.1). The sequence continues at coordinate 1,735 of PMHI01000354.1, forward strand.
ACCTGAATCGATGCAGTCTTCCAGTCAACATCACTCAGGCGGACACGCACGATATCTCCCGCCCGAAGGCCCAGACGGGCCAACAAAAGCAGGACCGCTCGATCCCGACGACCCACAGCTGAGGCTCGATCGCACGAAGCTATCAGACGTTCCACATCTTCTGGTGGAAGATAGCGTGGTAGAGAAGCCAGACGCCAATGAGCCAGGGTGGGGATAGCAGCATCCAACCCGACGGTGCATTTACCCTCAGCGATCAGGAAACGCAGGAACATGCGCACCGCCGTGGTGCAATTTTTCGCTGCCCCGCGTCTCCAGGAACGACTTTTCTCGAGAACAAACTCTCGTAAGCGACGGGTATTAAAACGGCTTGGCTGATCTCCGATTCGACGGAGCAACTCGCGAATGTAGATGCTATAGGTGGAGAGGGTCACATCAGAGATACCGCGTTGCTGGTGCATCCACTGACAGAAAGCCGACAACAGAGCAGGATCGTGATTGGGCGCCCAGGGTAGGTTGATGATGCCGGCATCTCGGAGGTGGCTCAGGAACAGGTGCACACCATGAACCACTTTTTGCGGGCGTGCATGGCTGTACTCTTGACACTGGCACCGACTCAGGTGGCGCTCGAAGCGTGCCAGAGATTGTTTGTTCAACTTACGCTCTGGCGCGCTGTACCGATCGTTCCAATTTATGAAGTGGATGAAGTGTTCCGCCGCTCGGAGATGTTTGCGAGCCGTAATGGTGGCGTAGCCGGCTTCAGATAGACACCGGGCAAAGCCTTCCAACAAGAGCCCACCAGGACCATCCCGAAGTATCTGCATCCGGGCGCGCGATTTGAAGAGTTCAGAAAACATGAATGGGCTTATAAACCCGCCGCAGGGGCGATACCAGAGGATTGTTGTTTGCAAGAAGCTGTAGATGCCAGCCCAGAAGAGTCAGGCGATTGAAAAACAGGCACTTGGCAGATAGCCAAGTTGTTGTTTGCAAGATTCGCCAGTCGGCGCTTTTCGTCCCGCAGGCGTTGTTTTCGGCGATTTCGTTCCACCTGCTCTGGATGAT
>PMHI01000519.1:0-2240 GCA_003156615.1 Acidobacteriaceae bacterium
GTCGTCGATTTCGAGTCGATTCAGCAGGCGGTGCAGATAGCACCGGCTAATGCCCAATTCCCGGGCCGCTTTCACCTTGTTCCCCAAATGCATGCCTAACGCCGAGCGCACCAATTCTCGTTTGAACGCGCGGACCGCCACGTGGAACGATCCGCTGCTGGCCGCCATATCATCAAGGGTCGTCGGCCCCCTCAGTTCCGGTGGCAGATGCTTGACGCCCAGATATTCCTCACCGTCGGCCAAAACCAGACAGCGCTCGATGACGTTCTGCAACTCGCGAACGTTACCCGGCCAATTGTGCATCGCTAGCGAGCTTAAGAAGCCGGGAGTTAAACCTCGAGCCGGTTTGTCGTGCGCCTTGGCGAACATCCGGAGGAAATATTCTGCCAGGAGAGGAATATCGCGGCCCCGCTCCCGAAGCGCCGGCATTTGGATCTTTACCACCGAAATCCGGAAATACAGGTCTTCCCGGAACGTGCCTTCCTGTACCATCTTTTCCAGATTTCGGCTGGTGGCACAAATCACGCGGACGTCAATCGGCTGAGCGACGTTAGAGCCCAGACGTTCCACGGTGCGCTCCTGCAGGACGCGCAGAAGCTTGGTTTGCAAGGACAACGACAGATCGCCTATCTCATCCAGGAAAACTGTTCCCCCCTTGGCCTCCTCGAAACGCCCCTTGCGGATCTGTGTCGCGCCTGTGAACGCGCCCTTCTCGTGNNTGGATGGCTTGCGCCACCACACCTTTCCCGGTGCCGCTCTCACCCGTGATGAGAATGTTTGTGAAAACCCCGGCGACCTTGCGAACCATTTCATTCACCTGTTCCATCGCCGGCGAGTTTCCAAGCAATCCTTCAACGTGTGCGGAAGGGAGAAGATTTTGCGCTTCGGTGAGATCGCGCGCGAGAGTCGCGCGGCGACAGGCCGCGTCTAAAGCAAACTTCAGTTCCTGAACGTCCAGCGGGTGCTCCAGGAAGTCAACTGCGCCGTGCTGTAACGCTTCGATGCCTTTTTTCCGAAGCTTGTCGCAGCAGTAAACGATCACCGGCAGGTCGGCAGCTCGTTCCGACGTTGCTTCGAGCAATGCGCGAGAGTCCTGCGAGGTTGCACGATCGGTAGGCAGGTCCAGATTCAGCAAAACCACATCCAACTCTTCGGCGTCGAGCTGACTAATTCCTGCTTCCACGCTCAAGGCGCTCTGGAGCGCATAGCCAGACCCTAAGACCTGCTGCAGGACCCGACCAAAGGCCTCGTCTGGATCAACAAGAAGTATGTGCTTTATACGATGATTTGAATCCGGCACTCAAGACCCCCCCTGGGACGGTATGCTATCGCCCTAAAACCCGCGTCTAGCCTATATGTCGAGCGTATATGAGGAGGAGGTAAGGTGCACACGTTAGCAAATGTCCGGTCAAAACGCAACTAAATAACTTTACAAAATAACTTATTAGTTCCCCAAAAGCCCTGCCTGGCGGCCCGTTCGGGGCGCCTGCGACCAGAGCACATGCGCCAGAGCCCTATCAGAGCCCTATCAGAACCTATGCAGTGGCACCATCCGTCGGTAGGTCCAGCCTCAGCAGAACCACATCCAGCTCGTTGACAGCAAATGACTAATTCCAGTTTCCACACTCCAGGCGCGCCGGGGTGCATCGCCAGACCTTCTGCAGGACCTGACCAAAAGCCTCGTCGATTGACGGTGCTTTCCACGTTCATTTGAATTTGGCAATGGCCTATCCCGCGTGGGTTTGCTAGGGCCCCAAGGCCCAAAACCCGTGCACAACTTGAGAAGAAAAGCCCTAAGAAGAAAGTAGTGAGTTTGGCGGGGGATACTGAAACCTATGGCCTCTACTGAAACCTAGGGCTTCTCCCGATCTTCTCAATCCCACGCATTTTCACCCAAGCGGCATCTGGGGAGGAGGCGTACGAAGCACCGTTTGGACCTATACCGTTTGGATACACACGGTCGGGCCAAAAGGCAACAGGTGGCAGTCCCGTGGACTCAGGGAATGGCTGCATCTGCGGTCGCGGGATTCTAATTCCGGCGAGCCACGCTGCAGGTTGGGGTCCAACTGAGTGAAGCAGATACCACCAGGCAACATTAATAACTTCATTTGTAATCCGTGCGGAGCTTGGAAACGTGAAGTGGAACTGAAATCCACTCCACGCGAACCCTGCTGGCGGCCGGTTCAGGGTGCGGGCGGCGAAGGCAAAGGGTCCGTGCTGCAATGCGATAGAGCGAAAAA
>PMHI01000519.1:2273-9595 GCA_003156615.1 Acidobacteriaceae bacterium
GGACCGGATGCGGAGACAGCTCCAAACCTCGTATCCCCCACACCCGCAAGCTCGCCTGAGCCCGTAACTGGCCGGCGTCCTTGGTTTCGCACGGCATTTTCTTTCCTGGTCATGCTGACCATGCTGGTCGTCGCCATCGCGTTCATGATGGAGAACAAGGGCATACAAGACCCCGATATTTGGTGGCACCTGCGCAACGCGGAATACCTCTTTCAACATCACGAACTGCCTCGTCAGGATATGTTCTCTTTCACAGTGGCAGGCCATCCCTGGATCAATCATGAATGGCTGGCCGAGATTCCCTACTACCTGGCATGGCGAGCTGCGGGGTTGGTGGGTGTAAAGATCCTGACCATCGCGGTGATCGAGCTAATTTTCCTGGGCTTGGTATACCTCTGCTATCAGGAAAGCAGGAACTTCAAGGCCTCGGTGGCGGCTTGTTGCCTCTCCATCTTTCTGGCCACAGTTTCTTTTGGCCCGCGCACCGTCCTGTTCGGCTACCTGTATCTCGTCGTTCTGTTGATCATTCTCCAACGCTTCCGACAGAAAGGAACTGCCCCGCTGTGGCTTATTCCGCCACTGTTCTGCCTTTGGATAAACACCCACGGATCGTGGTCCCTGGGTCTGGTTGTCTTCGGTATCATTGCAGTGGCAGGGCTCGCGAAAGGAACATGGGGACGTGTGGAGGCTGCGCCGTGGACGCCACCACAGTGGCGAAAGCTCTTGATTACCGGGCTGGCGAGCGTGGCTGCACTTTTCCTAAATCCCTTCGGATCTCGCCTGGTGCTGTATCCCTTCGATCTCGCATTTCGACAGAAGCTCAACATATCGCACGTGGCGGAATGGGTGTCGGTGGATTTCCACGACTCGCGAGGCAAGCTGGTACTGTTGGTTCTCCTAGGCTTGTTCTTGAGTTCACTATTGCGCAACCGCCGCTGGACTTTGACTGAATTGGGCTTGCTGCTGTTCGGTCTGTACAGCGGGCTCACCTACATCCGGTTTCTGTTCCTGCTGGCTGTCCTCGCGGCGCCGCTTATTGCAAAAGTTCTGGATTTCGTGCCGCCTTATCGTCCCCAGGACGATACACCGTTTATAAACGCTTTCGTGATATTGCTGTTGATCGGCGCCATACTCTATTATTGGCCGAAGTCGGCGGAGCTGGAGCGCTCTGTCGAGCAGCACTACCCGGCTCAAGTCCTCCCCTTTCTAAAGGCTCATCCTCCGGCAGGTCCGATGCTGAACTTTTATTTGTGGGGTGGTTACCTGGGCTGGAACGATAGGAATGTGAAGGTATTCGTCGATAGCCGCGTCGACATCTTTGAGTATGCCGGCGTTCTGCAAGACTACCTCGACTTGCTGGCACTGAAACAACCGACGTCCCTTCTCGACAAATACCACATTCGGTACGTACTATTCCCCCCCGCGGAACCTCTCACCTATGTACTCGAGCACGACCCCCGGTGGAAAGTGATTTACAGCGATCAGCTGAGCGTTATGTTGGAAAGGACGGCGGAGGCTTCTTCGGGCACCTCGGACAAGGCGATGACCGGAAATTGAAGGGTAGGCTCTCCCCCNNCGAACGCAGCGGATCGAGATTCGTCTCGCTGCCGGGCTCCGAAACGGGCCACAAGGTCATGCAAAAGCTGATCATTTTCGTCGTTCTGTTGGTTGCGGCGGGACTCTTCGCGATGCAGTCGGTCAGCCCCATCTATCGGTTGCGTCCCGTCATGCCACCGGAATTCGTTGATGCACCCAGCTCATGGCCAGCCGAGAAGCGAGCCGAAGAAGAGAGGTTGGCTAGAGCCTATTGGGACTGTGCCGTCAATGTAATCCAGTGGAGATACGGGTATGGTTATCGTCTTCCGCAAGATCCGCCGAGCGATTTTATAATTACATCATTAGGAGAGGCCTCTGCAGACCCGGTGATTCGCGCGCGCTATTGGCTTATGCTCCAAAGGGTCTGGTACGTCCCGGACAACTGGACGAAAAGCTACCGTTGGGACTCACGATGGTTCACTGATTGGGTGGGGTCCTTTCGGAAACTAAGCGTTTCCCCCAGCGTGAACTAAAATAATCGATGTACAGTCTTGTCAGCCTTATCGGACCGGAGAGTTTGGTCGTTTCTCTCGCGCTGTTGTTGGCGTTCCTCTATCCCCAACTGGGTTCTAATCTTTTTGGCAAAACGGAGCGAGCGCTGGCAGCCCTCGCCCGGAGGCGCAAAACCAGCGTGTTGGTTTGCGGCCTCGCTGCCTTGACGGTGCGGGCCGTGCTGTTACCCGTTTGGCCAGTTCCGCTACCCTACGTCAACGGCGAGTTCAGCTTTCTCCTGGCGGCGGATACTTTTGCGAGCGGGAGGCTCACCAATCCGACCCACCCCATGTGGGTTCACTTTGAAAGCTTCCATATCATTTTTCAACCCACCTACGCCTCCATGTATCCACCCTTGCAGGGATTGATGCTAGCCACGGGCAAGGTCCTGGGGGGGCATCCATTCTGGGGCGTGTGGTTCAGCGTAGGAGCGATGTGCGCGGCGATCTGCTGGATGCTCCAGGCGTGGCTGCCGCCGACCTGGGCATTGCTGGGTGGCTTACTGCCGGTCATGCGCTTCGGCGTTTTCAGCTATTGGGATGACAGCTATTGGGGCGGGGCACTGGCAGCGACTGGGGGAGCACTCATCCTAGGAGCCCTGCCGCGCATGGTGCGGCGGCAGCGCATCGGCGACGCTCTGCTGATGGCGCTCGGCATCGCCATCGTGGCCAATACCCGGCCCTTCGAAGGGTTTGTCCTCAGCCTGACTGCGGTGGCGGCGCTGCTGGTTTGGATGGCGGGCAAAAAAAGCCCGCCGGCGCGAGTTTTGATTTACCGTATCGCGCTTCCGCTGGTGCTCTCACTGGTCGTGGTGGGTGTCGCGATGGGCTATTACTTCTGGCGAGTCACGGGCAGCGCTTTCCACATGCCCTATCAGGTCAACCGGGACACCTACGCTGTCGCACGATACTTTCTTTGGCAGCACGCCAACCCGCAGCCCGTCTACCACCACGAGGCCATGCGTGATTTTTATCTGAGACACGAATTGCCTGATTACCTGGAGGCGCGTACCCTGCGCGGCTTGCTGGTGGCCATGCTCATAAAAGTCGGACGGCTCTGGATCTTCTACATTGGTCCTGCGCTGACCATTCCGCTCTTCTTGCTGCCTTGCGTGCTGCACGACCGGCGAATCCGGCCGCTGGTAATTGCTGGGGCGGTTTGCTTGACAGGGACGGGGCTCATCGTCTTTTTCATGGCTCACTATGCCGCACCCATGACGGCTGTGATTGTGGCGGTGCTGGTGCAAGGAATGCGGCATTTGAGGGTATGGCGTTGGGAAGGCAGGCCAACCGGGCTGTTCCTGGTACGTGGGTTGGTGGTGGTATGTGTGTTGATGGCGCCTTTCGAAGTGCGGATGCTCGCGGCTCCTCCTCCACCGGGAACCTGGATGGCTTTGGGCCCGGAGCGCGCGAAACTGCTGGCGCAGTTGGACTCTTTGCCGGAGCAACACCTGATCCTGGTGCGGTACAAGCCAGATCACGACGCCATGGCTGAGTGGGTATACAACGGAGCTGATATCGACAGCTCGAAAGTGGTTTGGGCCCGAGACATGGGCGCGACCGCAAACGAGGAACTGATCAGGTACTACAAAGATCGCCGCATCTGGTTGCTTGACGCGGATGACACACCGCCAAGCTTGTCCCCATACCCACCGGCTGAGCAACTTCCATTTCCAGCGACAGGCGCGGCAGAGCGATCGAAATGACCTATGGGAAACGAGTCGCAGAGGAGCGACTGAAGCGATGCTTCTGATCGAGTGTGGTTTGGTGCTGGTTGCGGTGGTTGTCGCCCTCATTTTTCCGAGTGCGGGATCGCATCGCTTTCAGCGATTGGAAAGCGGCTTTGACTGGCTGGCTCACAGACGCGGGCTTGCCGTTGCGCTTGTCGGGCTGCTGGCGCTCGCAGCGCGGCTGGCCCTATTACCCATTCTGCCGATCCCGGAACCGATCGTGCATGACGAGTTTGGATACCTGCTCGCCGCCGAGACGTTCGCCCACGGCCGGCTCACCAATCCCACTCATCCCATGTGGGTTCATTTCGAAAGTTTCAGCATTATTCAGCAACCCACGTATCAGTGTTACGGTCCGCCCGCCCAGGGATTGCTGCTGGCGTTCGGGCAGGTGGTCTTCGGCCAGCCCTTCTGGGGGGCGTGGCTCGGAGCTGGCCTGATGTGTGCCGCCGTTTGCTGGATGCTGCAGGGCTGGTTTCCCGAGCGCTGGGCCTTGCTTGGTGGACTGCTGGCGGTCGCTCGCTATGGCAGCTGCACGTACTGGGTTAACAGCTATTGGGGAGGTTTNNNAACAGCCGTCCTTATGAGGGCTTGGTCTTCAGCGTGCCGGTCGCGATCGCGCTCCTGCTATGGGTCTTGAGTAAAGACGGACCGGCATGGCGAGTCGTTCTGCGCCGCGTCGCCCTTCCGCTTTGTATCCTCTTGACGATCGCCGGCCTGGCCACGGGCTACTACTTCTGGCGGGTCACAGGAAGCCCGTTCCGCATGCCCTATCAGATCGAACGGGCGACCTATGCCGCGGCACCGTATCTACTGTGGCAAGCGCAACCAAAGGAGCCAACCTACCATCACGAGGTCATACGAAGCGTCTATGTGGGCGGGGAACTCTACCGCTATCTGCTGGGCCGCACAACGCTGATTGGCTACCTAACCATCACCATGGAAAGAACACTTTGGATCTGGAGGTTTTTTCTGGGTCCACTGCTGACTTTCCCGTTGCTCATGCTCACACTTGTGTTGCCGTACGGTTTCTCGTGGCGGCACATTAGCAAACCAACACGCTTTCTCCTGCTTGTCTTCGGCACATCGCTGGCTGGGCTCGCAGTGGAATCTTTTTCGGCTCCGCATTACGCAGCGCCCCTCACGTGTTTGTTCATTGCGTTCGTCCTGCTGGCCATGCGACGATTGCGAGCTCTGGTTTGGCGGGGTGGACCAACCGGGGTCTTTCTGACACGTGCCATACCGATGATTTGTGTGGTGATGTTGCTTCTGCGGGTTGCCGCGACGCCGCTCCACATTCCCCTTAGCGAGTTCTATATGCCGGCTTGGGATCAAACCGCTCCGTCCAGCTTCGGACGTGCCGCTATGCTGCGCGAGTTCGAGAGCATGCCAGGAGATCAGCTCGTGATTGTGCGCTATAAACCGGAGCACAATCCTTTTGACGAATGGGTTTATAACCAGGCTGATATCGACAATTCGAAGGTGGTTTGGGCACGGGATATGGGCGATCAGAACAACGAGCTCATTCGGTATTTCAGCAAGCGACGCGTCTGGCTACTCGAAGCCGACGAGAACCCAGTGAAGTTGTCTTTCTACCCGATGCCAATTACGCCGCAGCCGGGCTTCTGACCGATGACACGTGCTGAGAAATTCCTTCGCGTTTCGAGCGTAGCGGTTATCATCTCAGTCTTCATTGGATTCGTAATCCTGAGCTTTCCGGCCGACAAATACCGTCAAGGACGGGTTCTCGATTTCTCCGAATTCTATGCTGCCGGACGAATGGTGCGCGACGGACTGGGCCACCGACTTTACGATCTTCGACTCCAGGCAGAATACCAATGGCGAGATGCTGCGATCCATGCCTTTTATCTCCGCCCGCCCTTTGAGGCCTTGCTCTTTGTGCCATTTAGCTATTTGAGTTACCGCGCCGCCTATAGCGTGTGGGTGATNNAGCCGGGCCCTTTTGCAGTACACGCGCGGCATCCCAGTCGATACGGGCTTGATTCTTGTTCTTTGCCTGACTTTTGGCCCGACCATGAACTGCTTCCTGATTGGCCAGGATACGATGCTGCTGTTGGTAATCTACACGCTGTCGTTCCGTCTTCTAAGAGATGGAAATCAGTTTGCCGCAGGGTGTGTACTGGCTTTGGGTTTGTTCAAATTTCACTTGGTGATTCCGTTCGCGATCGTGTTCCTCATTCGCCGCCAATGGGCGTTCCTCAAAGGGTTTACCCTGGTTGGGGCCATTCTCGTGGCAGTTTCTGTCGCCGTCAGTGGATTCGGTGTTTTCACCTCTTACCCACGGGTCTTCTTCAATCCTACCTATCAGGAGGTTATCGGAGGCTTCCAAACTCAGTACGCCGCCAACATACGCGGGTTTACGTATCTGGTNNTATTTTTTTACGACTTGTCGCTGCTGTTGCTTCCGGTTGCGATCCTCTGTGCCCAATTAGCCAGGGAAGGAAAACTGCTTCGGAATCGCGCTCTTCCCTTTGCCCTGATTGTCCTCTTCGTGCCCCCATTCCACAGGTTGCTCATCGTTCATGCGATCTATGCTCTCATGTTCATCCCGGTCCTCGGATTGTTTCTGATCACGCTTAATCTTTTGTCAAATCACCGTACGGTTGAGACTGACAATTGGACTAAACCGCTTCGCGGTATGATTTAGCGCAAGCAGTCCATTGGACCGGGGGCACGTCTCTCGCGTTCCTGCCCTGCGTTTTAATTTTTAATTCGTTTCAGCCGAATGGGATGATTGTGGTAGCTTATCCACTCACGGATTGAGGGTGACCAATCAAGCTCCAAAAATGCTTGTCCGCATAGCCTTGGCTGCAATCTTGGCCTACGCTTTTGTTTCCCATTGGCAATATCTCCACCAAAATGTCGGCCAGCGCGACTCAATCCAGTATTGGGCGGCGGGTCGTCTCTTCCTTCATGGGCAAAATCCGTACGATTTTGACGCAGTCCTCGAACTGGAAAAACAACAGGGATACAAGGAAAACAGGCCCCTCGTGTTGCGCACACCACCGTGGTCACTTTTTATGGTCTTACCATTGGGCTTGTTCGATGCGTTTTGGGCATGGGCGCTGTGGATAGCTCTGTCGCTGGGATCTCTTCTACTGGCCATGCGACTTTGCTGGAAAATGTACGGAGGTAGCATTGTTCAGCGAGACGTCTTCTGGGCCGTGGGTTACACATTCGCGCCAGTTCCGGCGTGCCTGGTTGCTGGACAAATGGGTCTGGTTCTCTTGATAGGAGTGGTTCTTTTCCTTTGGTGGGAACCGGAGCACCCGCTGGCGGCGGGAGCGGCACTGATTTTGCCATTTGCCAAGCCCCATTTGCTGGTGCTTTTCTGGGTGGTGGTCTTGCTCTGGGTCGTGGCCCGAAACAAACGCAACACTGCCTTGGGTTTTGCCATTGCACTGGCCATCGTGACGGCGACCCCGTGGGCGCTGCATCCGACGATTTTTTATGACTATCGACAGATGCTTCATCAAGCTTCCAT